>JAGXNR010000023.1 GCA_019894875.1 Promethearchaeota archaeon
GGATTATCTTGTGGAAAACTCGGATGCTGACCATATCCCAAGATATGAGTATCCCAATAGTCTTCATAAGTTACCATTGAGATCATCTCTAATCCCTGAAGATAATTCATCCCAGTATCCCAATCATTAAAGTAGACTATAGCTTTACCTCCTGATTGCAAATCTTCTGTGATTGTCACATTGTTAAAACGGGGAAAGCGGCTTGACATATCTCCCGAAGCTCCATATTCTCCATAAACTGCAGGAATTCCATCAAATTGAGTAACATTCCAGCTGGCGGTTTCAAAATCTTCATAATCACCTACCTCTAACCAATAAGTATCTCGTACAGTACGCATATTTGAATCAACCGCAGGGGTAATACCAGTGATATTTCCTATAATTCTCATAAATCTATCAATGTTCCATTTAAATACAGTTGCATTCCAATCTGAACCGTCATGGAACTTCACTCCTGGTCGAAGGGTCAGTTCTACTGATTTCATACCATCATAGTTCATAAAACCAGCCTCATTCATTTCATTAGGTCTATCTTCAATTACCCAGCTCGTTGCCAATACTGGAAGTAATTCAGTGCGGACATCACCTGACCAAATATGTGCTTGTGCTCGAAATAATGTTTCAAGACAGCTACCTATATAATAATCACCAGTACTGGTTACAAAAGTTGGAGAATCCCAATGGGCTATATCACGTGGTCCACAGGCTCCTACAACAAAAATTTCTGAACCTTGAGCTTTTGCTGTTATAGGGAAGAATGGGAGTACTATAGAAGTAAATAAAAGAGCTATTATTAATCCTTTTGAATATTTTCTCATATTATTTATACACGTATTTTTTTTTTTTTTTAAACGTAGATTTCGATTTTTTTGTTAAATTTTAAATTTACATAGTAAACTTATTTATAGGTTATGATAATAATATATTTAAAAGTTTCTGAAAATGATCACCATCGGTTAAAAATTAATGATAATTAAATAAAATTTAAAGAATTTCATTTTGTATAATATTATTCAAAACGAAGAGTTTAAGAGAAATTAATAATTTTGTATTGAATATATTTTGAGATGAGAAAAAATGGTGAAACGAAAAACAAATATGATAAAATATATCCTCAGACGGATATTAATGATGATTCCAATGTTGTTTCTTGTGCTAACTTTTGCCTGGATTTTGTCGCATATGATGGCTGTTAGCCCAATTACCAACAAATTAGGTGGGTTAGTCGATGTTGACGTAATTCAAGCCGAATTGGAGAGAGTTGGCTTTTATGATCCCTGGTATGTTCAACTTGCTACTTATTATAAAAATTTTTTTACAGGAAATTGGGGTAATTCTTATGTAATTCGAGAAGAGTATCCAGTTTACGATTTTATTTTAGAAATATTTCCAAGAACAATAGAATTAATGATGATTCCGATAGTATTAAGTCCTATTATTGCTATTAAGCTTGGATTATCATCAGCAACACATAAGAATCAATCAAAAGATATTCTCATTAGGGCTCTTGCAATTTGTGGAGCGGGATTTCCCGTGTTTTGGATTGCTACTTTGCTCCAACTCTCTTTTGGGTATTATTTGGACATATTTACATTAGGAACTTTAGATTTACCGGTCGTATTCGCTAATCAACCTGGATTTTCATATCCTGCACCAGCTGGGGCATTTCAGACAGGATTTCGTATTATTGATAGTTTCATCTATAATGATCAAGTATATCTGTGGGACACAATACTACATGTAATTCTTCCAGCTTTATGTATAACTTTTGTTTCATTGGCCAGTATTACAAGACAAACCCGATCAAGTATGTTAGACGTGTTAGATCAAGATTATATTAGAACTGCCCGAGCTAAAGGAGTTATAGAAAAAGATATTATAAATAAACATGGCCTTCGTAATGCGTTATTACCCACTAGCAATCTTATTATCGGGGGGACCGCAACGGCATTGTTAGGATCTTTTTTTATTGAAGTAACTTTTACCTATAAAGGTTTTGGATATTATATGGTGACTTCGATATTCTTAGGGGATTATTTAGTTATTAATGGACTCTTAGTATTTGCTACTATAATCCTTCTTACTGGAACCTTAGTTGCGGATGTCATGTATACTATTATTGATCCTAGAATAACATACAGATAAGATAAAATTGAGAGGTTATTAAAGATGACAGAACAAGCTTTTAGAGGGGAGATACCTTATAAGCAATCTGAATCCCCAACGAAAAAGAAATTTTTTCGATTTTTAAAATTTTATTTAATTCCTGGGTGGCGAGAACCTGAATTCTCTTCTCAAGAATATCACATAGAAAAAATAAAATCTAAAAGGAGAATGTTTCGACGCCTTATCAACCCTTTAACAATTTTAGGAATCATAATGCTTTTATTCATTTTGGTATTAGCAGTATATTCTCCTTGGTTAACTCGCTATAGATTAGACGAACTAGTAATACCCTATATTCCTCCTGATACAAATCCTTTTGATATTCCATCAGCAGAGCATCCGTTAGGAACAACAAAGTATGGATATGATATTTTAGCAAGAATTATTTGGGGCGGTAGAACCACGATTTTAATGGCCTTAATCCCTGTAACCATCGCTACTGTGGGAGGTCTTATCTTAGGAACGATATCAGCATATTTTGGTGGCACTGTTGATTATCTTATGATGCGTTTTGTAGATTTAATGTATTCATTTCCAAACTTGATTCTTGTCATCATAATTGTTCCTATATTGGGACAAGAGTTATTGACTAGTCTTGTAATTTACGGAATTCTTTTTATACCATATAATATCAGGTTTATGCGATCACTTGTTTTACAAGTAAAGCAACTAGAATATATTCAAGCAGCAAAAACAGGTGGTGCGAAAAAATTCAGAGTAATGTTTAAACATATTATACCAAATGCAATTTCTCCTATGATAATAGCGTTTTTTGGAGGAGCAGCGGTTGCAGTATTAGGTCTAGCAGGTCTGGCTTTTATAGGATTAGGAGACCCGTTGGTTGCTAGTTGGGGAACCGATATTAATTGGGCAAGAGCTACATTTAGCAATCCCAATGCTGCTTTTTGGCCTGGACTATTAATAGGAATAACATCCATTGGATTTATACTCCTAGGAGACGGAGTGCGAGATGCATTAGATCCACGATTAAGTTTATAAAAAAAGAGGAGATTAAACGTTTTAAATATAATATTTCAATCAGAGTATGGATTTAATTATGGAATGGCTTTAATTGAATCAATTATTGCAGCATTAATATTATTTTTTATCTCAATTACTATAAATAAGAATATTCCTGAAGAGAAACAAATTTCAAGAGTAATTCATAAAAAGAGCTCAGCCGTAATTACCCTCATACTTTTCGGTATAACTTTTGCTATTCGTTCCCTCTTTGAAACTCTAGAGGCTATTTTTTACTTGTTTTCAATTATCAATAATGATGTTGTAATGTTTGCATTAATGACAACAATCTTTTATTTTTTGTATAAAGAATTAGTGCTTAAGCAAAAAAGATTTGGATCTAAAGGGGAGGAACTTTTTAGTTATCTATTTCTAAAAATATTTAGATTATTTATTATATTAAGTTGGATAATTTCCGCAATATTCGTCTCAATTCCTCTCCTACAAATTAGAATGAATAATCCTGATATTTTCAACCTCGGATTTTTATGGGCAATTTTAGCTGTTGGATTTGATATTATCATCACAATTTTAATAAATAGTACTCTTCCAATTGAGAAACGTATTTCTAAAGAAATTCTTAAATACTCTATGTTTGCTGGTGGACTCTTCTCATTCGGAATTTGGTCAATACAACTAGTAATCTTTGAATTGTATTTGAATAGACTATTTGGATTAATGCTATATCCACAAGATATTCGCATACTTTTTGGAGTAGTTAGTGGTATATATGCTTCGATTTTTTATGTATCTTTGAAAAAAAGATTTTTACCTACTGCTGAAGAAAAAAGCAAGTTAAAAGTTCAAAGAGCACTTGAAATACTTCAAGAGCAAACTGTACAAGATTTTAATTTAGAAGGGAATCATGCGATCCTTGATGTGAAAGATCTCACTACTTATTTTCATACAGAAGAAGGTACTGTACGTGCTGTAGAAGGTGTATCTTTTAAAGTATATGAAGGAGAAGTTCTTGGCCTTGTGGGTGAAACTGGTTGTGGGAAATCTGTAACCGCATTATCTATTCTTCGAGTAATTCGACCTCCAGGAAAAATCGAGAAAGGCAGTGTAATTTTTAGTGGGGAAAATCTATTAATAAAACCTGAATCAGAAATGCTAAAATATCGTGGCAAAGATATTACTATGATTTTTCAAGATCCACTAAATTCTCTTAATCCTGTTTTTAGAATAGGTAAACAAATCTCTGAAGTATTTTTATTGCATATGGAAAATGAAATGCTTGCTGAAGCATCTAAATTTCCCGATAAAACTTTATATAGTATTGCTCGAGAATGGACTATAGAGCTTTTAAGAGAATTGAATATACCCTTTCCTCAAGTAATAATTGATCGATACCCACATGAATTAAGTGGCGGTATGCGACAAAGAGTTCAGATTGCTATAGCTATTGCATGTAGACCTAAATTACTTATTGCTGATGAACCTACTACTGCTCTAGATGTCACAATACAGAACCAAATTCTCAAACAGATGAAAGATCTTCGTAAGAAATATAATACAACTATATTATTTATTACTCATGATCTAGGAATTATCTCTAAAATGTGTAATCGTGTTGCTGTGATGTATTGTGGATCTATTGTTGAATATGGGGATATAAAAAAACTATTTACTAAACCTTATCACCCATACACTAGAGGGCTTATAGGTTCTGTTCCTGTTATGAGGGAAAGACAACAACAGCTTGAAGTTATACCTGGAATGGTACCAAATTTAATTTATCCCCCTTCAGGATGTAGATTTCATCCTAGATGTCAATATTGTTTCGAGCCTTGCGATTCACAAGCTCCAATCCAAAATGAAGTTGAACCTGGATATTTTGTAGCATGTCATCTTTATGACCCAGAATATGAAAGTTTAGCTAAAATTTCTAGAAAAAAAATAGAAGAAAAGATTAGATTAAATAAAAATTAGGAGGTTATTTATGATCATGGTTGATTTAATAGAAATTATCATTATTCCCGTTATTCTATCTATAATAGGATTTTTTATAATGCGACGGCTTGGACAAAAAAAGAGATGGGACAATTTATTGACAATTGCACTTGTAACAAATCTGATCTGGTTCAATTTAAGTATATATTTGAATTTTATAATTTTAAATACATTTGGAGATTCCCCTTTATTTAAATTTTTATTAATTCCGGTACTCATACCGGTTGGTATATTAATTATTTGGAGCGTTTATAATAACACCTTCATTGAGTCAATCGAAGTTATTAGCATTACCCAGGGTGCCTTGCTTGTCATATCGTTTTTTTTAAGCACTATTCCAAGAATTCTTCAAATCTGGCTAATTGAAGGAAATGATGATTTAGATGGTTCTAAATTTACATTTGTTTTTGCCTTTCTCTTTCTTCTTGGGTTATCTGTTGTTATGGCTTATTGGGGAAGTAAAATACAATTAGTGCGATACAGGGTAACTTTTACTCTTAGCAGCATAGTACCCGGAATTTATTATTTAATAATCACATTTATTACTCAGAGTGAAAACTTTTTGGATAATGCAGTTATCAATATCTCAATTAGCTTTATAATTGCAATTATTTCCATTATTAGTGTAAAGAAAATTAGTTACCAAACTATACAGTTCCAAGAACTTAAAGATTTAAATATCCTTGAGAAAGACGAAGCATTACTAGATATACAAGATCTTAAAGTGTATTATCCACTTTTTAAGGGGACCCTTAAAAGACAAATTGGATCTGTTAAAGCCGTTAATGGTATCTCTTTCAGCATAAAAACCGGTGAAACGCTCGGTTTAGTAGGAGAAAGTGGATGTGGGAAAACAACAGTTGCAAAAGCAATTCTAGGTTTGGTAGAAAAAACGGAAGGTGAGATGATTTTCAAAGATAAGGCAATCCCTCCCGAATATTCCGCTTATTTAAGACATAAAATACAAATGGTTTTCCAAGATCCAGATGCATCCCTAAATCCACGTATGAAAATAGTCGACATAATAGCAGAACCACTCAGGAATTTACTTGCGATTACTAATAAACTAGAAATCAGAAAACGTGTTTTAAGATTGTTAGACGAAGTTTCCTTAAAACGAGAGCATATGGATCGCTATCCGCATGAATTTTCTGGTGGTCAGAAGCAAAGAATCGTTATAGCAAGAGCATTAGCCTGCAATCCAGAGTTGATAATTTTAGATGAACCCTCTTCTGCTCTTGATGTTTCAGTTCAAGCACAAATCCTTAATCTTCTTAGAGAATTACAAGCAGTATATGGGTATGGATTTCTGTTTATTACTCATAATTTAGCCGTTGTAAACTATATTGCTGATCGGGTAGCTGTCATGTATCTTGGCAAGATTGTAGAAATCGGAAGTAAAGAACAAGTATTTTCAAAACCAGCTCATCCATACACTCAAGCACTTCTTGGGTCACATTCTGATATTGATCCTTACAATCAAGAAATTAGTTTTGTTATAGAAGGTGAAGTACCAAGCCCTATAGCCCCTCCACCTGGATGTACTTTTAACCCACGCTGCTCTTCAGATGCACGTACAAAAGAGTGTGAGATAGAACTTCCACATAAGATTAAAATCGAGGATGGTCATTATATTTGGTGCAATTATCCTCCTAAATCAATGCAATCAAAAATTCAAGAATCTGAAGAAAGTTTATCTACTGATTAAATAAATTATTTACCTTTTTTAGGTTTTTTCAGTTTCTACCTCATAACTTACATTGAGATCATTAAGATATATACATTTTCAAGAACTGTAATATATTCAAATTTTAATTATATAAGTAATAATAAATTCACAAAGTAAATTTAAATATTAAAAAATCAATATATATAATAATATGGTAGTTCAAGATATTAAGATGACTCCTCTTCGAGGCATTCCCTCGGAGAGAGTTCGCAAGATTAGAGATAGAATGCTCTCTATGCCTAGAGAATTTGATATTGAACGAGCTCGGTGTTATACAAGAATATATAAACAAATGGAAGATTCTCCGCCCTGTATGAAGAACGTCAAGGCATTGGAGGAATTCTTACAGTGTCTACCTATTAGGATTGAGGAAGATGAGCTTCTTGTAGGAGTAAAATCTAGCAAAGTAAGAGCTGATCCTTTTGAAATAGAACGTGGAATGCGTGCTAGCATTTTTGGGTTTATCTTTAATGATTCAATAGATAAAAAAATAAGAGATGGGATTGCTAAAAGATTTATCTTTAGTCGTTATCTTCCCTTACCAGAGGAAGAAATGGATGAGTTGAAAAATGAAATCATGCCCTTCTGGAAAGATAGAACTGTAGCAGCTCGAAAGCGAGGATATTGGCAAAAAGCAGGTTTAATTGAAACAATGGCTGCATTAAGTCCTAGGGGTGCCTCTCGCAGCGGTACTGATTTATTTTCAGTTGCTAGCGGTCAAGGACATGTCATTCCAGGATATAGACGAGTTCTTAAAATGGGATTTAGAGGAATCGAAGCGATGGCGCAAGAAGGCCTTGCGAAACTCAAGGAAACAGACGAAAAATACGACCAACGCAAGGATTTTTATGAATCAGTAGTGGTAGCAGCAAAAGCAGTCTGCGATTATTCTAATCGTTATGCAGATCTTGCAATGGAAATGGCAGAAAATGCTTCAGAAACAAGAAAAGCTGAACTTTTAGATATTACTGAACGAACAAGACGAGTGCCAGCACTTCCCCCTAGAACATTCATAGAAGCACTTCAATCAATTTGGATGACCAATGTTGTTATGGAAATGAGTTATGGTGAAGGAAATATATTTTCTCAAGGACGGGTTGATCAATATCTTTATCCATATTATGTTGCTGATTTAGCCGAAGATCGTATAACATATGATGAAGCTTTAGAACTCATTGAAGAATATTTAGTTAAACTTGCTTCTGTTGTTATCGCAGGACAGAATAATGTAACTATCGGTGGACTGGATAAAGATGGGAATGATGCTACAAACGATGTGTCATACATGTTTCTCGAGGCTGTTGCAAATGTGAAAAGCTTATTGAATACAATATCGATACGGATTTCTTCCAAAACACCCCGTGATTTTTTGAACAGGACTATTGAAGCTTTCAAGTATACGGCCGGAATGGGTATTCATAATGATGAAGTTCTGGTCCCACAGCTTCATAATACAGGATATTCATTAGAGGATGCTAGAGATTATTCACTTGTAGGATGTGTAGAACCGCATGGTACTGGTAATGATTTCTCTTATACTGCAGGGAACATTGTTCAGATTTCAATCCTTCTTAACATGGCATTGAATGAAGGACGTACTATTCTTTCAGGAAATAAGACTGTTGGAGCGAAGACACCCCCAGCTAAAACTTTTAAGTCCTTTGAAGATGTTAAGAAAGCTTATGTAGACCAACTTAAATTTGCCATAGATCTCACGGTAAAAAAGGCTGAGTTAAAGGATAAAGTATTTGCTGAATATCTTCCTTCCCCATTGCTATCGTCTACTATAGAAGGATGTCTCGAAAGTGGAATGGACGCAACTCGAAACGGAGCTAAATATAATAATAACCCAATGGGGTCACAAGGACTTGGTGGTGTCGCAAACTCCTTAGCAGCAATTCGCTGGGCAGTATTTGAAGAGAAATTAGTGACGATGGAAGAATTAGTTACCCACATGAATAATAATTTCAAAGGAGCAGACGAACTTCGAGAAAAATTACGAAATAAAGCTCCTAAATATGGAAATGGTGATGAGCGGACAGATGAACTAGCAAAATGGGTTGCATCTAACCTATGCGATATTACAAGAAAATATAAAGCGAGAGGCGGTGATGGTATATATCACAATTGCCTTGTATCTGCTGCTGGATCTCAGATTACGGAGGGAAGAGCATTAGGAGCAACTGCGGATGGAAGATTAGCTCGTGAAGCTGTTGCAAACGGCATTTCTCCTGCAAATGGTACAGAAAAGAATGGACTTACCATGGCACTCCGATCAGTAGCTTATGCAACTGGTGAACCGCATTTAACTAATGGGGCAACCATGAATATAAGAATTAATCCTAGCTTAATACAGACCGATGAAGGAGTCGATCAATTAGCTTCTATAGTAGAGGCTTATTTAGAGTTAGGAGGACGAGAGCTTCAGATAAATCCATTAAGTACAGAAACACTAAGAGATGCACAAGCTCATCCAGAAAAATATCCCGACCTATCAGTTAAGGTTACAGGCTACTCCGCTCGATTTATAGACATCGCAAGATCACTTCAAGAGGATATTATCGCTCGCACAGTATTTAATGAAATATAAAATTTGTTTTAATTTTATTTCTTTTTTTTAATTTTTTATATGTTATTTTCGTCTTTTAACTCGATTCTATTATTGTTTAATATCTGATATACATTTGATATCTTTGTATAAGAAATATGTAAAAGAGTATCTTGTTCTATAGGTTATAAAGGAAATTGGCTTTTTTCGATTTAGCGAGTTAAGCCAGACCACTTAACGATTTTTACTCCTGTAACTTTAGCAACTTCGAGAAAGTGTTCCATCTCCTCTTTTATCATTAATGGTTCATCTTTTAATGGCCATGACATACCTAATCTTGAATATTTAATTTCGCAGAGTTTATTAAAACTTAATAGATCCCATTGATCAGGAATATTATTTAATTCATTTACAATGAATTCTCCAATTCCTTTAACGTTCTCTTCCGTGGCACTATAATTTGGTATTATTGGTGTCCTTATCCACATTATTTTCCCCTTTTCTTTAACATAATTTGCAATCAATTTAGCATTTTCTAAAATTCTTTTATTTGAAACACTGGTATATTCTTCATGTTCTTTAGGATCAATAACCTTTATATCTAAAAGGACTATATCAACATAGGGTAATAAATCTTGATAAACTTTTTTACTTGAATATCCGCATGTATCTAAAGCAGTAGAAATACCATTTTTCTTACATAATTTTAGTAATTGTAAGAGAAAATCTGGTTGTAATGTAGGTTCACCACCCGAAACGGTTATACCTCCTTTTGTTTTATTAAAAAATATTTTTTCTTTCTCTATTTCATGAAAAAGAATTTCTAGATCCCACCACTTGCCAAACATAGTTAATGCTGTACTAGGGCAGGCTTCTACACAATCTCCGCAACTGTTACATTTCTCTCTATTAATATGTAAACCATCTTCTTCAAAAAATAAAACATCTTCTTGACAAGCATCTATACAACTATTGCAGCCAATGCATTTCCGATCTATCCATTGAAGTTGAGGTTTTTTTGGAATTGATTCTGGGTTGTGACACCAAACGCATTTTAAGAGACATTGATTAAAAAAAATAGTTGTGCGAACACCAGGACCATCGTCTGTAGCCATTCTCTCAATTTTAAAAATTAATCCTTTAGATTTTGATACTATAATACACCACCGTATTAACTTCTAGAATCTTTTTTAAAATAAAATCCTAATTATTAAATTTTCAGTTATTCAGTTTTTACAATTTTACCAAAAACCTGCTAAAAATTGTAGAAAGACCAATCCTTTTGAAGCAACTTATTTCTATTTTGTAATAAAACAAATTATTATAGGAAATAAAAGGATCTCATTTCAAACTAATTACTCCCCTCAAAAAAAAGGCAATATTATCAACTTTCAAAATCAAATTCTCCAATATAATAAGGTTTTATTTATCCCGGGGATATTTATATAATTATTTTATAAAAAAAATGGATAATCTACTTGAAGAATAAAATATTTCTAATATAATTGAAAAAACCTAAACTTAACATTATTAATAGGTTCTGTAGCAACGATGATTAACAAGAAAAGTAATAATACTAATAATAAGAAAACAAGAAGTAGATCACCTGAGAAGAAAGCTCGACAATTAGATGAAATTCTAGAATTAGGGAAGCAATTATTTCAAGAAGAAGGACGAGATGGTTTTACACTTCGCGGATTATCAAATAAATTAGATATGAGCCAAAACAACATCTATAATTATGTAGAAAGTAAACGAGAACTATGGATTGCGATTAGGAAGAAGTTTTATGAACAATATAGGAACGAAACCCGGGATATCATTAAGAATTTTAGTGGTTCAACAGTTGAGTTATTATTAAATATTTTTGAACACTTTTTTGAATTTGCAGAAAAAGATTACGCTGCTTTTCGAATGATGCACATTATCCGATCCCCTCCATCAGACAAAGTGGGACCGTTTGAAAGGGAATATAAACAATTTAGCTATCTAGATGGGACTACTAAAGTAATTCAAAAAGCAATTGATGAGGGAGAGATCAAAGAAAAAAATGCTTCTATGCTTTCATTCTTTCTATTTAGTATTTTATTAGGAACAACTATGGTGGAATACGTTATGCGGGAAACCGAAGAGATTAATAATAAAAAAGAAAAGGAACTAAATGAATACATGCAATTCGCATCTCAAAATTTCACAAGCAAGGAATTTCGGAAATATGTATTAAAAAAAATTGAAAAAGGATTAAATGATCCCAATTTATTATTAGATGAATCTGAATATAAAGAAGTGCCTAAGTAATATCACTACATCCGAAAATTCTCTTATCAAATATCTTATCAACGTGAAATCTGTCTATCATTTATTATTGACAATATCCCTTTACCAGAAAAAAATTTAATCAAATAAAAGATTTATTTAAAATTAAACTCAGTCTATATTATGAGTAAAAATCGTAACAAATCAAGGAAAAAAAAAAGTTACCTACCCACGAAATGGGATTACATTAAAGCATGGTTTTTTTCTCGTCATGTAATTAAACGAATGGGAAGTGTAGTTAATGAAGCTTTAGCTATAACTCCAGAATCTTATAAAAATGTCCCTATTCTGATTGAAAAACATGCTAATGATTATCCAAACGATGCTGCCATTCTTTTTGAAGATAAGATGTATACACATAAGGAATATAATGAATGGTGCAACCGTTATGCCCATTATTTTCAAGATAAGGTCGGATTAAAGAAAGGAGATATAGCTGTTGTATTTATGACCAATAGACCCGAGATAATGTTTGCAATATACGGATTATCTAAAATAGGAGTTGTGTCTTCTCTTATTAATACTAAACAAAGATCCAATCCTCTAATACATAGTATTAATATCGATCCTGGAAAAGTCTTCATTATTGGTGAAGAATTAATAGAAGCTTTTGAAGAAGTACGACATGAACTTAAATTATCAGAAGAGCAATCTAAGCATTTGTATTTTGTTCCAGATACCGGAGAATTTAAGAAACCAGATGGTTTTCATGACTTGTCTGAAATAGTTAAAAATGAAGATATAAATAATCCTTCAACTTCTAAAACACTCCAAGCTATAGATCCATATGCATATATCTTTACCAGTGGAACGACGGGTTTGCCCAAAGCAGCAGTTATTACACACGGGCATACATATGGTTCAAGCATTTATTGGGGTGATACTGTGGTTGGACTTGAACACGAGGATATAATATATGTTACTACACCCCTTTTTCATTCTCATGCTATAAATGTAGCTTATGCATCATCTTTAAGATACGGCTCAACCATTGCAATACGTCGTAAATTTTCTGCCAGTCAGTTCTGGGATGATGCTATTAAATTTAAGGCTACTTGTTTTAATTATATTGGGGAAATTTGTCGATATCTACATAACCAACCTGAAAAATCTACTGATCGAAAGCATCTTATTAAAAAAATAGTGGGGAATGGCCTGAGGAATGAAATGTGGAGGGACTTCAAAAAAAGATTTGGAATTAAACAAATTTTTGAATTCTATGGTGCTACTGAAAGATTTGCTCCGAATTTTGCTAACCGTTTCAATTTAAATTGTACTGTTGGCTTTACCTTAAACCCCTATGCAATAGTAAAATATGATTTAGATGCTAATGAACCTATAAGAGATGAAAATGGCCATATGATAAGAGTAAAAGAAGGAGAAGCAGGTCTTCTTATAGGACAGATAATTGCAGATGATATTTTCATATATACAAGCAAAACTGCAGATGAAAAGAAGATTTTCAAAAATGTGTTTGAGGATGGGGATTATTATTTCAATAGTGGAGATATCATTAAAGAAATAGGACATTTTAAGAAGATTTATAAATTTGCTCAATTTGCCGATAGAATTGGAGACACCTTTAGATGGAAAGGAGAAAATGTGTCTACCGAAGAAGTTGAAGCAGTAGTTAATGATTTTAAGCAAGTTGAAATGAGTTGTGTGTATGGTGTTTTAATTCCTAATACCGAAGGTAGAGCTGGAATGGCTTGTCTTGTCACAAATTCACATTCCAATAAAAATTTTGATTTCTCAGGATTTTATTCTATGCTCCAAGAGAGTCTGCCGGAATATGCCATACCAAAATTCATTCGGTTTACTCCTGAATTAATTACAACAGCGACTCTTAAAATTCAAAAAGGAAATTTAAAAAAGGAGTCATTTAATCCTGAAGAAATTGAAGATCCTCTTTATATTCTATTACCTAACTCATCTGGATATGAATTATTAACAAAAGAAATATATAACGGGATTTTAAACTCCAATTATAATTTTTAACTCTTATTTCTTTGTGTGAAATTTAGATAATGTAATTTGTTGCTTTTTTCAATGCAATCTCTGCATCCTTTACACACTTTTCTATAATATCTGAAACACTTTCAATACTTTCGACTACCCCGATACTTTGTCCTAGAGGAACAATTCCACTTTCTACATCACCTTCATAAATTGCATAATTTTTGATAAAATCTTTCTTATACTCTTCCTTTAATTCTTCCTCACTCATAGCAGAACGTTTTGCAAAGAGAGCTTGTTCCTCGGCTATCTTCTCTTCCTTTGATTTTATCATACCTTTTGCTGTAGAATATTTATTTCTCCACATTCTTATTATGCTAAGATTACCCGTTCTTACGATCGTGTCGTCAGCTTTAGCAGGAGGGATGATTTCCTTATAATTTTCATGAAATTCACTATCTTTAGAAGCAATGAATCTTGATCCCATACTTATGCCATCTGCTCCTGCAGCAAGGGCTAATGCTAATCCTGCACCGCCTGCATACCCTCCAGCAGCTATCTTTGGTATTTCTGGATATTTTTGACATACTTGCTGTAATATGACGGCACTACCCACCCTTTCATACGCTTGGTGACCTCCTCCTTCAAAACCGTTTACCACAAGACCATCACATCCCGCTGCAACACATTTATCTGCTAACCAAAGCGCTGGAGCAACATGGAAATGCTTAATCTGTGAATTATCCCTCAATTTCTGAAATTCTTTGTTCTCGGGCATTCGTCTTGCTGATCCCGCACTGGTAAGTGCATAAAGGCACTGTTCTTTAAGCTTAGCATTTTCTGATATATGTCGTGAAATCTCAGAAATTAGTTTGTCAATTCCAGGCTCCACTCGTGATGTTCTTACGTTGAAACCGAAAATCCCATCAGTGTGCTCAACTACATAATCAAGGTTTTTTAACATTGCCTTAACATAATTAGTTTCAATTCCTGTAGGTGATACATTTGTATGAGATATCATACCAAGTCCACCAGCTTCGGAGACCGCAATACATAGGTCATTTGTCCTGAAGGGACCCATAGCTGCCGATGCTATGGGATGTTTTATACCAAACATTTCAGTTATTTTCGTTTTTAACATAACTCAAACCTTATTTTTCTTGTGTTTAAAAAAAATTAGAATCATTTTAATTTTAGTTTTTAATTTAAATGAATTTTATTCAAAAAATCTTATTATTTGACCGTCGTTATCTTGAAAAGATGGCTTTAATAGCTTTTATAATTTGTTGTAAAATCGGGCTTTATAAAATAAATATCGATATTGATAATTCATAAATTGTAAACCCAGATTCTCTATATTATTTTTTAATTGTAAGTACAAGTGTAAAGTTTTAAACTATCCTAGTTAAATTTTTTTGGTTTGGAGAATTAAAAAGCAATAATAGAACATGAATGAATTTATTGTCATAAAGGGTGCTAGACAGAATAACTTAAAGAATATAGATGTGGTAATTCCACGCAATAAACTTGTAGTTGTAACTGGTATTAGTGGGAGTGGAAAATCAAGTTTAGCAATGGACACTTTATATGCGGAAGGACAAAGGAGATTCTTAGAGTCATTATCAAGTTATGCTAGGCAATTCTTAGGCGAGATGGATAAACCTGATGTTGATTCAATTGAAGGGTTATCTCCGGCAATTGCAATTGAACAAAAGGCACTATCAAAGAATCCAAGGAGTACTGTAGGAACTGTTACAGAGATTTATGATTATTATCGACTATTATTTGCTAATATTGGAATTCCTCATTGTCCTACGTGTGGAAAAGAAATAAAACCTCAAACCCCTCAGCAAATTATTCAAATTGTTTTAAATTCTATTAAAACGAACCAGAAATTTGTGATAAAAGCACCAGTTATTAGAGATCGAAAGGGAGAGTACAAAGAGTACCTACTAGATTTGAAAAAACAAGGTTATGTAAGAGTAGAAATTGATGGAATTCAGTATACTTTAGATGAAGAAATATCAATGGAGAAAAATATTAAACATAATATCAACGTAGTTATTGACAGGTTAGTGATGCGCGGAGATATAAAAACAAGATTGGCTGACTCCATCGAAACTGCCTTAGAGATCGCAGACGGTTTAGTAATTATTGAAGTAATTGGCAAAGGGGAGCAAACCTATTCAGAACATCTTGCTTGCATTGATTGTAAAACGTCATTCCCACAATTAGACCATAAAATGTTTTCATTTAATATTCCTCATGGAAGTTGTAAATACTGTAGCGGATTAGGAACGGTTATGGAATTTGACCATAGTTTAATAATAGGGGATGATTTAACTGTTCCACTTATAGAAACGCCAATCAGAGACATTCCGGGATGTGGATCTTTAACTGGGTATTATTGGCAGTCCATTGAACAAGTGGCAAAGCATTATGGATTTAATGTAAACAAAACTCCACTTAAAGATATTCCCCCAGCAAAACTCAAAAAAATATTATTTGGTTCAGAAAATGAGTCAATTGAGCTTCATTTTGAAAACAATGGGAATGACTTTCGGAATCAAAATGGTGAATTTAAATCATCTTGGGACGTTACTAGACCTTTTGAAGGTGTTATTCCAATGTTACATAGAAGATACATGGAAACTCGCTCAGAATGGGCTCGTGATACGTATGAAAGTTTTATGAATCGTATTGATTGTCCTCAATGCAAGGGAAAGAGATTAAGACCAGAGAGCTTATCGGTAACTATTAATAATGTGAATATAGCACAATTAACTGATTTAGCTGTAAAAGAAGCTATCAAATTTTTCAACTCACTTAAGTTAAATGAGACTGAAGTTTCAATTGTAAGAGATGTCATGAAGGAAATTTTGGATAGATTATCATTTTTAGAAAATGTTGGCTTAGATTATATTTCTTTAAGTCGCCGTTCACATACTTTATCAGTTGGAGAAGCAGAAAGAATCAGATTAGCAACTCAATTAGGATCGAGTTTGGTAGGTGTATTATATGTTTTGGATGAACCAAGCGTTGGTTTACATCAACGAGATATAGATCGTCTTATAAGCATGTTAAAAAAATTAAGGGATTTAGGCAATACTGTCATTGTAGTTGAACATGATGAAGCAATAATGCAAAATGCTGATCACATTATTGATCTAGGACCTTTAGCTGGTGTTCATGGAGGCGAAATAGTAGCTGAAGGGACATTTGAAGAGATCATAAGATCTAACTCATTAACAGGAAAATATCTATCAGGTAAAGAAAAAATAAATCTCCCAAGTAATCGTCGTGCTCCAAATGATGAGAGCCTTGAGATAATAGGGGCTCGAGAAAATAATCTTAAGAATATAGATATGAAAATTCCTTTAGGAATATTTACTTGCATAACTGGCGTTTCAGGAGCAGGAAAAACAAGCTTAATTATTGAATGTTTATATAAAGGTTTACATAACTTAATAAATACACGGAGTTCAAAAAAAAAGGAAGGAGATTTTGATTCCATAAAAGGTTATGAAAATATAGATAAAATCATAAATATCGATCAGTCCCCAATAGGAAGAACTCCAAGATCGGTACCCGCAACATACACAAAAGCATTAGATAATATTAGAGATCTTTTCGCTGGATTATTAGAATCAAGAGAACGAGGATATAATAAAGGCAGATTTAGTTTTAATACGAAATCAGGTCATTGTAAAAAATGCAAGGGTACGGGATATATACTTAAGGAAATGTATTTCTTGCCTGATATCTATATTAAATGTGATTTGTGTAAAGGTAAAAGATATAATACAGAGACGCTGGAAGTAAAATATAAAGAGAAAACGATTTCTGAAGTATTAAAGATGACATTCAATCAAGCATTAGAATTTTTTGAAAATATTCCAAATTTAAAGAGAACTTTAAAGACTGTAGTAGATGTAGGACTAGGATATTTAGAACTTGGTCAATCATCCACTACATTAAGTGGGGGAGAATCCCAAAGACTCAAAATTGCCAGAGAGTTAAGAAAGACTAGTACAGGAAACACACTTTATATATTAGATGAACCTACAACAGGTTTACACATGTACGATATCAAATTTTTACTAGAGGTTCTCCAAAGATTAGTAGATAAAGGAAATACTGTTATTATCATTGAACATAACATGGATATTATAAAATCTGTCGATTATATTATTGACCTTGGTCCTGAAGGGGGAGAAAAAGGTGGTAATATTATTGCAAAAGGCACCCCTGAAGAGTTAATTAAAAATAATCAATCCTTTACCGCTCAGTTTTTAAATAAATATCTCAATAATAGTTAAAATTTAAAAATTCAATAAACTTCTAAACATTTCAATACTTATTTTAAAATATCAATAATAGATATAGTATAACTATTTAGATCAAGAGAGTGATCCAAAATGGGAACCTCAAATGATAATAAAGTAATTAGAGCACCAATCGTCTGTATTTTGGGACATATTGATCACGGAATGTGATTTACAGAAAGTAAATCACACGTAAAGACCACTATACTAGACTATATAAGAGGCACTGTCGTTCAACAAAGAGAAGCGGCAGGGATAACTCAACATATAGGTGCTTCTTATTTTCCAACCCAAGATATAAAAGAATTTTTAAGAAAGTCAAAACAAGAATTCGCAGAAAAAGAAATTAGCCTCCCAGGCATACTAGTAATCGATACACCAGGTCACGCTGCCTTTTTAAATCTCAGGCGTCGTGGGGGTGCGGTTGCAGACATTGCGATCTTAGTAATCGATGTGACTGCTGGTACTATGCCAATAACTTGGGAATCTGTGAGAATTTTAAGAGATCGAAAAACACCTTTTGTAATAGCAGCAAATAAAATTGATAGGATCTCTGGTTGGAAGTCAACTAAAGATGCGGATTTTTTAGATTCATACAACAGTCAAAAATCCCATGTTAAAGAGTTTTTAGACGAAAAAATATTTCAAATTATAGGAAATTTTTTAGAAGAAGGATTTAAGGGAATAGAGAGATATGATAAAATTAAAGATTTTACCAAGCAAGTAGCTATTGTTCCTACAAGTGGTAAAACTGGTGAAGGAATATCCACCTTACTATTGGTACTAATGGGATTAGTCCAACAATATCTAACGAAAAATCTGAAATTTTCTGAGGGTCCTGCCAAAGGTGTAGTACTGGAAGTTAAAAAGGAGAAAGGACAAGGTAAAACTATGGACGTCTTAATTTATGATGGTGTTATTCATAAGGGAGATGATTTTATAGTTGGTGGTTTAGAAAAACCGATTAAATCAAAAGTAAGAGCGTTACTAATCCCAAAGCCATTAGACGAGATAAGAGATCCTAGACAAAAATTTGATTCTGTTGAATTTGTCGCAGCAGCAGCAGGTATTAAAATTCTTTCTCCACATATAGAAGATGTTGTAGCAGGATCCCCTTTTAGGGGAATTGGAGATCCATCTGAAGAATCTGATGTTTATAAAGAAGTTGAATCTGAAGTAGAGAGCATTCGTATTAAAACTGACAAAGCTGGTGTTGTCTTAAAAGCAGATACTTTAGGATCTCTTGAAGCTTTAGAAAACCATTTCTCTCAAAATGGTGTGAAAATCAGTATTGCTGATGTAGGACCAATAAAAAAAGAAGATGTAATCAATGCTAATATTGTAAAAGAATTTGACCTTTACTCTGCAACTGTGCTTGGATTTAATGTACCAATTCTTCCCGAAGCAAAAGAACAAGCATTTACTGATCACATCCGAATTTTTACGAATAATGTTATATATCGATTATTAGAAGATTATATTGAATATGCTGATACCAGAAAAGCAGAAGATACTGCCAAGGGATTAAGTGAATTAACATTACCTGCAAAACTAAAAATGATTCCAGACTATATCTTTAGAAATTCAAATCCTGCTGTGTTTGGTGTAAAAGTTGAAGCAGGAACTTTATTCCCAAAAGTACCTTTAATCACTGAAAAAGGTAAAAGGGTCAAAAGAATCCATCAGATCCAAGATAAAGGACAAACCGTTGAAAAAGCTCTAAAGGATTCGGAAGTTGCAGTTTCTATCCGTGGAATCGAAATAGGTAAAGATATTGGTAATGATGAAACACTTTATGTAAATGTCCCAGAATCTCATGTAAGGCAATTGATGGGAAAATTCCTCGATGAATTAACCACAGATCAAATAGAAGTACTGAGAGAATTCATTAAATTAAAAAGGACTTATGAACACCCATGGTGGGGGATTTGATCCATAAGTTTTTTTAAAAAGCATGAAGTAATTTTATTATACACCCATTTTTCTTTAAAATCAATTCGATGCCCTCTACTGATGATATTTTAACTGAAGTTTTAAAATCTATTATTCCCACTACTCAAGATGTAACTATAATTAACACCATAACAGAAGAACTACAAAAAATATTGCATAAAAAAGCAGAAGAACTAGAAATTGAATATACAAAAATAGAACCTCAAGGTTCCACGGGGATAAAGCAAACACAATTAAACAATGATTTTGATATCGATCTTTTTATAGGATTAGATTATAAACACTATGAAAAAAAATATGAGGGTTTGAGTAAAAACAAATTAAAAAAATTATCCAAAAAAGACTTTTTAAACTTATGTAATAACTGGATTATCCCAAGTTTAACCTTGAAAGAATATCAAAATCCTCGACTCTTATATGCTGAGCACCCTTATGTAACCGTGGATTACCGTTCAAATAAAGCAGAAATAAAAATTGACATTGTTTTATATTTTGATTTAGAATTAAAACGGATTCAAGAACAAGGACCTATAACTGCTGTAGATAGATCCCCCTGGCATGGACGCTTCATACGAGATAATTTATCACACACCCAAAAAAATGACGTTCGTCTTTTAAAACAATTTTTTAAATCTAATCATAGCTACGGTGATAAAAGCTCTTTAGGTAAAGTAGGTTTTATCGGGTACAGCGCAGAATTACTCATTTATTATTTTGACAATATTATAAATCTTTTTGATAATTTTAATAAACTAAAAACAACCCCCTTGGATTACTATAACAGAAATGAAAAAGATTTAAAAAAAATTGTCCATTTTCAAAACGATTACCTAATTATTGTAGATCCAATTGATAAAAATAGAAATGTTGCCTCAGCGATTTCAGAAAGAGCTTATAAATACTGTAACTTTAGAATTACCAATTTTTTAGAAAATCCTAGTAAAAGTTTTTTTGAAATAAAACCAATTCCTGAATTTGAATTACAGAATTCAACAGAACTATATCTCTCAAATATTTTCATTATTGAATTGCTGGATCTTGAAAAAAAAATTCATTATACAATAAATAGGGATAAATTACATTCAATTGGGGAACATATTAAAACTTCTGGAGAAAAAGAGTTTACACATGTAGAAAAATTTGGGACAATAATTTATGAAGTTTATTTTGAAGATAATATCAATGAATATAACGTAGCTTTATATTGTGAAAAACCTGATATTTCAAAGACTTATATCCGCAAAGGACCTTCAGTTAAAGATGCTTTACATGCTAAAAATTTTAAAAAAAAAAATCCAAATTCTTTTGAAAAAAACGGATATTTTTGGGTTGAAGCTAAAAGGGATTTTCATAATTTTCTTTTATTTTTAAAGCAAATAATCAATACAAAGGTTCCCGATAATTTTAAAGTTATTAATGTTGAAAATTCTTTAAATACAATAACGTCCTCGGCGAAGAAAGCGTTAACAATTCTTACTCGTATGGTGTTACCCTTTTATTTATAGAATTCAACGAGCTTCCGGAATTAAGAGGATAACTTTCGTTCCTTTTTTATAATCTCCTTTAATTCGATCCTCTGCCCAGATCATTCCGTTAAAACTGTGAACTACTTCTCTAACAAGTAGTAAACCTAAACCAATTCTCTTATAACTTGTAGGTTTTTCATATATTTTGTAAAAGATGCTTTTTTTCATCTTTTCTGGCATCCCTATACCGTTATCTCCGATTTCTATCTTAAGATAATTGTTACTGTCTTCTTGGTGCTTAGAAATTTTGATTGAGACCTCTACTTCCGGATTATCGTTGTATCGAATTGCATTATTTAATAATATTCTAAAAACGTCAGATAAAAATTCATTCCCATATACTTTTGGGGGATTGTCCATCGAATCGACATTGAAACTTATTCTTTTTTTAAGAAATCTTGTCTTTGCATACTCGATAGCCTCTTCAATAATACCATTTACTTCCATCAAGGTGTTTTTAATTTCCCCTGTTTCTAGTTCTGAGAGTTTTCTTACATTTACTCCGAGTTCTGCACCACGATTCACTTGGGTTTTTGCAAGTTTTACTATTTCAGTTATTTTCTTCTCATTTTGTTGTTTATCCGCTTCTTGAGCAATAACTTCTAATGAAAATTCTAAATTTTGGAGAATGTTGTTTATATCATGAACAAAAAGATCTTTATAAAATTCCGCTCTATTATACGCTAATCGATATCTACTTTCTGATTCTACAATTCTAACCTCAATTACAGCAACAATCCCAGTAATAAGCATCACTGTAGTCATAATTATTCTCGAGAATTCTAGAAAATCCTCTGCCCCTGGACTCCCCAGATCTCTAAAAACACTCGTGGTTATTTGTACCAATCCTGTAATCAAAACAAAACACATAAATGCATGGGTTGGTGTTCTTTTTCTTAAATATAATTTTATTATTAAAAATATTGTTATGAGTAGTAAAAAAGTTATGAAAATTTGTAATCCTAGGGATGTAATTTGCTGTTGGAAAAGTAAGAAAATCATAGGAATGGTTTGGGTTATACCACCTTTTGAAAATGTTTGATAATATTCGTAAGACACAGCGGTTATAAAAATTGTAACAGTTGTAGCTGAAAATAAAATAGAGATTATTTCAAAATTATCATATAAAGATTGAGAAAATAACCGGAATACTTCAGAAAAAGAAGCTGAAATATATGCAAAAAGCCACGGAATTAAATCTCTCCTTTTAAAGCATACCCATGCAAATATAAAAGTAGCAAGGATAGTTACAATAGTATTAGATAAATCCATATTAAAATAATTATTCAACTCAGAAACCTTATCTTTTTTCAATTTGAATAGTTAAAATAATAATGGGGGGAATTGTTTTAAATTTACACCTAAAAAAAATTAGAGATCAGATTAAAAATAATAATTTATAGCCTAAATTCATAAAATTTTTATGATTTCACTGAAAAATTTTACCAAAAAATCTCTACAAATCTAAATCGCTATATGTAAAAGATAAAAAAAGAAAAAATGAGAATGATCTTATTGAGAATTTAGTTAAAAAACTTGAAAAAATGACTCATATTCAAATGAAGATATTTAGAAATCTTAGAGCCTTTCAATCACTTTATAATCAATATATTGCTAGTGATATGAATCGAATCTTGAAAGAAAGGGAGAAATTCATAAATTACCTCTCTCAAAAGTTAATCAAGCTTAAAAGAATAGAAAAGGACCAAAAGATCGTGCGAAAAAATTGGAGGGTGAATTTAAATGAGAATTTATACAAAATGCAAACATTAACACTAAAGGGAAAATCTCTAATAACTAAAATTATCCAGAAGGATAAACTTGATAAAGAAGATCTTAAGCAAATTATATCTATATTAAGTAAACTTTCCACAGAAAATTTAATTTCTCTATTAGGAAATGATTTTAAAAATCACACTAAAAATTATGTTAAATGGGGATGGGATTTCTATCGAAATGTTAAGATGGACATCTTGCGAGATTTTTTCCTTAAAGATAGATTTCAATTGATTCTCTTCAAAGAATTCGTTTTGAATAAAAAACTTGATCCCCCTCCTGATCTTCCCGAGCTTGTTAATAAGTGGTTTACTGATTCTCTTAAAGCAATAATGCTAAATTATGATTTTTTAAGAAATCACGCAAGTTTCAGAAGGATGAGTTCCTTCTTTGGTTTAACTAAATATTATCTTTACGATATTAGGTATAAAAAAACAATAATTTCACATGAATATTTAGATCAAATGAAAAATACTCTTTCTAAAAAGGTAAAAAGTTTGAAAAGTACTAATAATATAGATACATTGGAGGCTCAAGATATAATATTTGGGATCATTGAGATCTATAGACAGAAATATGACCCTAAAATAACAGCTAGTACTCAGATTGATAAAAACCTAAAACAGA
Organism: Promethearchaeota archaeon; assembly: GCA_019894875.1. The sequence goes on from JAGXNR010000023.1 coordinate 23,896, forward strand.
ATTATTTTTCTCAGATCACATCAATTGAGCAAGCCTTTTTCTTAGGACTTATGTTTGCTGATGGATGGGTGACTATCCAGCATAGTAAGAATAGAGAATCTTATAAAATGGGTCTTGCACTAAAGGACGAGGATAGAGAGACTGTCGAACAATTTGCAATTGCTATTGGATTATCTAAAAATAGTGTAAGAACGAGGCATGTTATTGATTCTAAGACCGGGAGAAGATATAAGATGGCTTATTTATATATTGGTGTAGGAAGCACGTTAGTTCAACGTACAATGGGGAACGATTTAATCAAACTTGGGATGGTATATAAGATTAATAAGAGAACAGGTAGATGGTATAAAGTTCCTAAATTACCAATCTTTTATAAAAAAAACGGGGATATAAACAGGAACTTAATGTTAGCCTTCTTATTAGGTTATTATAATGGGGATGGTACACTTAAAAGTAAGAAATACCCAATTATTTATAGTAGTAATAGGGAATTTCTTGAAGCGATAAACAAAGTATTCTCTCTGAGTGTAGTAAGAAAAACTGAAAGAGAAATTATTGATTTTGAGAGAAATACGATAAATCAAAAAGTTCTTTATTCGCTTTACATAAGTCAGGCTGTTTTCAAAGAGATGATGAGTCTCCAATTAAACTCAATGAAAAGGAAATCAATAGACGCAGAGAATATTATACTGACTAAACCAATTATGACTAAAAATCGAATTTGGTTAATGGATATTCTGCCGAAAGACCTTCTTGAGAGAATATTTAATACCCATTCTCCCTCAACTATTGCAAATTTAATAGGAATCGATCATAACACTATGATTAAGTTTATAGACTTTGTATATAAAATCCCACGTAAGGATAAGGCATATTATATCAAATTAGCTTCTGAAAGAAATCGACAAACCGAATCTAGTGAGTTGAATCGTCTTTATAATCATTTTTCAAATGTTTTAATTAATATTGGGAATGAAAATCCCTTTAAATGAAGGTTTTTTACATCTTTCTGAGCTTTAAAAAAATAAATTCATAAAACTTTTATGATTTCACGTATTCTATTCCTCAATTAGAATATGAAAATATAAATAAAAAGAATTTAACAAGGTGAAAGACTTATAGTCAAAGTAAAAAATCCTCAAGAAATTATTGATCTTGTAACTTCTGGCTCATACGAGAAGAAGAGAATCTTTTCGATAACTGCCCACATAGATCACGGGAAAACAACTGCCACAGATTACCTACTAAGGAGGGCAGGGCTTATGCGGGCCGAAGATGCGGGTCAGCTCCAAATGACAGATTCAGATTTAGATTAAGATCTACTTGATCTACTGAAAGATGAGGAGCAAGCACGCGGGATTACAATTTTTACAAGTGTAGTTTTACTAGCATTCAATGATTCAAGAAAACCAGATGATACTGAACCTTATATTATTCAATTAAATGATACCCCTGGTCACATTAGTTTTACCGGAGAAGTATCTCGAGCTCTTAGAGGTAGTGATGGTGCTATAATTTTAGTTGATGCCCTTGAAGGTGTTATGACCCAAACAGAGACTAATATTCGTTTATCTGTTGGTGAGGAATATTGTAAACCAGTTTTATTCATTAACAAAGTTGACCGATTGATAAGTGAATTAAAGTTAAGTCCTCAAGATACGTTTGCTAGAATAGATAAAATCACACGCGAAGTTAATGAACTTATAAGAAAAATCCGACCCGAAGGTTCGGGTTGGACTATTGATTTTGCTAAAAACTCTGTTGCTGTTGGCTCAGCTAAACATGGTTGGGGTTTCACATATGAAATTTTAGTTGAAAAGGGGATGAAACCTCAAGATGTTTTCACAAAATATAGTGAAGGTGATATTCAGTGGTTAAGAGATAATTTACCATTAGACGAACCAATGTTAAGGATGATAGTTGACCATTTACCTAATCCTGTTGAAGCCTCTAAATATAGAATTCCTCATATATGGGGAGGTGACCTAAGTTCAGAACTTGGACAATCTCTCCTTAAGAGTGACCCAAATGGTCCACTTTATGGGATGATTACAAAAATCTTTCTCGATCCTAAGAGGAACTATCAAGCTACACTTATCGGTCGTGTTTTTTCAGGCACTTTTGACCAAACTGACTCAATATACTTAGTTAATAGTGAATCAAGCAATCGAGTAAAGAGGTTAGGTGTCATGGAGATAACTGATCTTTTAGATATTCCTCGGATCCCTGCGGGAAACCTGTTTGCATTGTTTGGTTTTGTATGCCCAGCGGGTGAAACATTTATGTTGACTAATAAAGTTCCTAAAGATAAAGAAGAAAGAAAAAAGATACATCCCTTCGAGAAAATTCAATATGCATGTGAAGCTGTTGTATCAAGAAGTATTAAACCAAAAGATCCACATGAAATTGATAAATTAGATGAAGTAGTCGGAAAATGGCTCAAAGCGAACCCTGAAGCAGAATATCGAAGAGATGAAGAATCTGGTGAATTTGTACTCTCTGGAATTGACCCTCTCCAAATAGAAATCTTAACAAAAAGAATTAATATTCAAGTACCAATTGATATTGGGGAACCAATTATCATTAACAGAGAAAAAATAACAGAAAGGAGTCCTGATTATCATACAAAATCAGCAAATACACACAATCGTATTTTGCTATACATTGAACCTTTAGATGAAACAACAGAAAAATTAATTGAAACCGGTAAAGTAAATGATTTACAAAATGATAAAGATAGAGCTCAAATACTAAGGGAAGAAGCGGGATGGGATGCAAAAGAGGCCAGACGAATTGTTGATGTATATCAAGGGAGCCTCCTTGTAAATGGTACTTCAGGATTACAGAGATTTGATCGCGTAAAATCCTACTTAAGTGCTGCTTTTAGAGATTGGCTTGGAAATTGTATAATCGCGAAAGAACCTGCAGCTGGCATTAAAGTAATTTTTACGGATTTAGTCATCCACGAGGACCCTCGCCATACGCAATATGGTCAGATCGCCGGAATGATTTTCTCTGCTATGTCCTTAGCAATGCTGGAGGCAAGTCCTCATCTCTTTGAACCCGTCCAGAAGATTGATATTAAAACACCTCAAGGAACGGAAGGAGGAGTTACTGCAATTATTTCTAAGCGTCGAGGGAGAGTCACTAACGTTATTCCCGAAGGTGAATACGTGAGGATCCAAGGTCAAATTCCTACTGCAGAACAAATAGGTATCGCGGACGATATCCGAGGCTCAACTCAGGGAAGGGCTTTTTTTGGCTACGAGTTCAAGGGATTCGAAAAAGTACCTGCTTCACTAGAAGACGATCTCATCATGGAAATTCGTAAGCGAAAAGGGATGCCTTTAGAATTACCTAATAAAAAGAGTTGGGAACGATTTATTTATAAACGTACCTAATTTTTTTTAACTCTCATTTTTTTATATCAGAATAATATACATAAATTACTATGAACTAAAATTTAAAGAAATTAATGATCATTAAGAGAAACTGCTTATCTTAGCGATCATATATAACTTTTTAACAAGAGCTTTAAACGCATCAGTTACCTTATGTCCTGTTAAAGCACTTGTTTTATAATAACCTATAAACCTATTCTCCTTTGCAAAACTTTCTACATTACTATCTGATGTTGGGATATTTGGATTCGCACTTAATTCTTCCTCATCAACCAAATCTACTTTATTTCCAAATAATACGATTGGTATATTTCCACAATGAGTTTTAAGATCTTTAAGCCATCTAGGAACATGTTCATAGGTCTGAGGTTGTTCAGGAGCATGAGAAAACACGATTATTGCACCGCTACTTCCTGTGTAGAATCTTTGGCGTAGTGCTTGAAATGAATCTTGACCAGCAATATCCCAAATAAACAATTCAACTTTCTCACCATCAATGACCTCTTCATACTTGGAAAACTGTGTCCCAAGCGTTGAGATATATTCTGTTCGAAAAGACCCTTGGGTGTATTTTTTAATTAATGATGTCTTTCCAACGGCGCCGTCTCCAATAAATCCACTCTAAAGAAAAAATTCAATAGATCTGTGATTTTGAAGCCGTAACCTTGTTCTGCACTCACTTTTTCCATTCACCTTTTTTTTTTTCCTCTTTCATAATTAGTAAAAGGGAGATATTTTAAATTTTTACAAAAGGTTACCTTTTAAAATTTGATATTACAATTCGTATCATCAATATTTAAAGAATATATTATCCTTATATTTAAAAAAAACTACTAAAGTGGAATATAAAAAGAAATTCATATTGTAGCTCGTTGATATAACTTCAATACTAATGTTTGAAATGCTTCTTTTACACTTTGACCTGTTAACGCACTAGTTTTATAATATTCAATGATCTTATGATCTTGAGCAAATTCATTGATATGGACGTCTGAGGTAGCATAATTTGGAGTCGTTAATGCATTTTGATCAACAAGATCCGCTTTATTCCCAAATAATATAATAGGAATGTTCCCACATGTATCTTTAACATCTGAAAGCCATTTAATAACATGGTCGTAGGTTTCCATTTCTTCAGGAGAAAGAGAAAAAACAATAATAGCGCCACTGCTTCCTGTATAAAACCTATCGCGCAGAGTACTAAAACTTTCTTGACCCGCTAAATCCCATAGTAATAACTCTACTTTTTCCCCTGCAACTTCTTCTTCAAATTTCGAAAAATGCATACCTAGAGTTGAGATATAATCTTTTTCAAATGAATTTGTCGTATATCTTTTAATTAGCGAAGTTTTTCCAACAGCAGCATCACCACAAATCACAATCTTAAATTTGAAAGCATCACTCAAATGATTCAACTTTTTATTTCATTATCTGTTTCCTAAATAGTAAAAATGAGCTATTTTAAATTTTTATAATAATATAATAATCAAATAGAAATTTCAATTAATTAGAAATCAATACTATATATGGATTAAATATCAAAATTTGGTATATTATACAAATGAAGTCTTGAAAAAATCATTTTTCAAAACCAAATAGTTTCACTAATTCATTCGTATCATTTACTAAAACATCTGGATTATGTTCTTGCAATATTTGTTTTTGAGCAAGTCCAGAAGCAACACAAACCATTTTCACATTTGCAGATTTTCCCGCATCTATATCGGTAGTCATGTCCCCAATGAAAATTGCTTCTGATGTTTTTATACCCCATTTGTCAAGAATTTTTAGAATCCCTTCAGGATTTGGTTTAGTTTCTGTAACATCGTTAAAACCGATGATAGTGTTAAAATATTTGGTTAGATTGAATTTTTTTAAAACATTTTCTGCGTAAGTGCTTTTATTATTAGTGAGAATAGCTAAATTAAGCTTTTTATTGTATAGATTTGAGATTAATTGGTCAATACCCTTAAAAATTGTCGATTCTTCATCTTTATATTTATTGAATTGATTAAATAGGAATATAGCTATACGCAATTTTTTAAAGAAACTTAAGTTCTCTAAAAATTGCACTTTTAATAATTCATAAGAATTTAATAGTATTTTTGGGACGGGATAATTTTGAATTTCCTCAATTAAATGTGCTATTTCTTCCATTACTTCATCACGATTGATTGACAATTGATACTTTTCTATGCCATCATCAACTGCTTTCTTAATTGCTTCAGTAATGTCATAAATTACTCCGTCAAGATCGAAGATTATCCCTTTATATTTTTCTAAATTAATTTTTTCCATTCTAAATTGATTAAATATTAAGACTAATTTTAATTATACGGTTCCTCAATATTTATAGAAATAAAGCACTATTATAATTATTATAATAAAAAAAGTTTGATATAGACTAAACTAAATGAGCTATGAGTGAAAATCAACAAGAAGACATTGAAGATAAGGTAGAGAAAGAAGAGAACATAGAAGATGACGACCTCAAAGCTTATTTAGAAGAAATGAAAGCCCTTGAGACGGATTTTTCCGATTTAGACGATTTGGATATGGAAGAACTTCAAGAAATCCAAGACGCTATTAGCCAAGTCAAAGATAGTGAAGAATTACCTGAAGCTGAAGAAATAAGTGACGCTTTTCCTAGCGAAGAAAATGAGATTGAATTGAGAGAAGAAAAAGAGTTAAAGGAAGCAATGATTACTGATTTTTCTGATATAGATGAAATTGATTTTGACGAATTAAGAGATATGCAAGAAGCAATGTCTTCTGTAAAACAAGAAGAATTGCAGGAATTATCCGGAGAGAAAAGTGAAATCCCGCCAACTCAGGAAGTCTCTAAGGAATTGGAAGATAGAATAAAACAAGAGCTATTAAAACGAAAAGAAGTTGAAGAAGAAGTAATTACCCCGGAAAAATTCCTTGAGTATATTAAAAATAAGCGTGAAAAAATTTGGTATCATGCTCTGTATTACATAGTCTTCAATGTTGAAGACAATATTGCATCAAAAACTCTATTATATGAAGTTTTAAAAGAAGTTACAAGCAAATCTCCAATAGATCCAATTCCAGAGCATCAATTTTATTTTGGATTAGGGTACATTTTAAGATTAAATATGAATAATAGACAGGTTGTACGCTTTCTAAGAGACGGGAAGTTTAAAATTAACGTAAATATTGATAATTTGAAAGAACTTTTAGAAGTAGCTGGCGAACCTATTAGCACACGGCCAGTTATAAAAGAGGAAGAGAAGAAGAAAATGTTCAAGGATTTTCTTGAGGAAGATTTTTTTGATATCTGAATTTATATAATTCGTAATACTATACAAGAAAATGAGCGAAAAACCTTCTCTCTTAATAATCGGGAATTCTAATGTGGGGAAAAGTTCAATAACTAGATTGTTACTCCCAAATCCCCGGCTGCTCAAAGGTAAAATTGGTAAGTCTCCCGGTAGTACCTTATTAGTAAAACCAATTACTCAACAAAATTTACGTTATAAAATAATAGACCTGCCCGGTTTTGGATATACTAGCCATTCTAGCCGTAGAAGGGAGGAACATATTAAAAAGCAAATTGTACTTCATATCGAAAAACACAATCATGATTATTTTTTTGGTTTAGTAGTAATTAATATTTTAAGAATTGAAGATGAGCTAAATCGGTATTTTATAACAGATAATCAAACGATCCCATTAAGTTTTGAATTAATTCAATTTTTAAACGAGTTTTCAATCCCTCTCTTGATCATCATAAACAAGATTGATAAACTTTCAATTTTTGATAAAGATAGAATTATTCAAATATTTAGAAATTCTGCTAAGGAATATGGGCTTAATTTGGTTCATTTATATAATCATGATGATAAAAATAAACTCGAGATTCCTTACTTAGAATTTTCAGCATTAAAAAAGAGGAATCTAAAGGAGTTAAAACAAGTAATTCAAAAAAATTTAAAATAAAGCTTCTATTACTCAATTCCTAAATGATTAGAAATAAAACTTTTAAGTTCAGTATATTTCGTAAACACAGGAAAGTGTGAAAATTCACCTTTCACCTTTTCCGGTGGTCTAAATAAGATTCCGTAATCCGCTTCATTTAACATGCCAATATCATTATATGAATCACCAATTGCAATAACATTATAATTTAAGCTTTTAAAGGCACTTACCGTTTTCTTTTTCATATCTTTTAATCGTAGGTTATAATTAATTATAAAACCATCTTTATCAATGCCAAGATCATGACAAAATATCACAGGAAAGTTGAGTTTTTGTGCTAAAGGTTTAAGGAATTCAACATAACTATCTGTAACGATAATTGCTTGAGTATTTGATCGAATCCACTTTAAAAACTCTGCAGCTCCTGGCAATATCTCCATATTTCCAATTATTTTTTGTACGTCATTTAGAGTAACTTTATTATCTCTGAGAATTTCTAAGCGTTGTTTCATAAGCTTATCATAGTCAGGAATATCTCTTGTTGTTAAGCTGAGTTTTTTAATGTCAGTTTCCATTGCTACTACTTCCCAAATTTCTGGAGTAAATACACCTTCTAAGTCTAAACAAACAACAAACATCTCAGTTGGGAAAATAATGGGATCAATATGAATTTTATGTTTTTATAAGCGCTTTTGACATAAAAAGGAGAAATATTTTCTTTCTCTATTATTTACAAAATAGAAATTTTTGGATCCTTGTCTTGATCCCAATTTACCGCGAATAAAAAATCTCTACTTGCTTGATTTTTATAAATCATTGGAAATCCACTCATTTCTTGAAATTTTAAAGCGAGATCTTCTAAATATTTGTATTCAGGAAAATAATATTGTAAAGGTTCATCACTCTTTAACCGTTCTTTTATTGATAAAGCTTTAGCTTGTAATGTAAATCCTTTTATTTCAAAGAAGTTTGGGTTTGTTTTCTTAATTATATCTAAATAATCTTTTAAGTATTGTTTCCCAATATTTAAGTTCTTAATCGCTGTAAGCCTTATTACAGTTCTACAAGATAAGGAATTCACAAGATCTAAACTTTCCTTTATTTTCTGCCATCCGTTTTTAATCATCGGGCGACAGACTTGTTTATAGATTCGCTCATTTGGGGCGGGTAAAGTAATGTATAATTGACTTGGTAAAGGATCAAGCTCCGTGATTCTTTCTGGGAGTGTCCCATTTGTCACTATAAATGTTGACATTGACAGATTTTTAAACTCTTGAACAAACTCTGACATTTTGGGGTATAATAATGGTTCTCCATCAAGGGAGATGGCGGCATGATTAGGTGTCATAGCTTCACTATGAGTTTGCATAATTTCATCTGGAGAGGTTAGTGCTCTGTTAACTAAAACTTCTATTTCTTCTTTAGAATTAATACAACATCGAATATCATCATCCAGTTCAAAACCGGTAGACCCATGATTTTTTAGTTTAATGAAGTGTTGATTTTTTAGGAGATTAATTGCTCTTTCAATTTTATTTTTTGAAACATGAATTCCATTCATTAATGAATTTAAACTATGAGATTCATCTTTATTTAACAACATAAAGTAGAGTAGATCCATCATTATTTCATAATTATCAAGGTATCTTCTTAATGGTAAATGATTCTTAACGATATCTCGATGATGGCGTAACATTTCCTGGATTATATCTTTAGGTTCATCTGGTTTCACAATAAACTCACTTCCAAGAGAACCAACTTCTATATCTCGCCAACAAAATACACATTGATGATTACAAAATGGTAGTGAAGGAGTGTTTTGTAAACATTTATGACTTTGAACTCCAAAAACTCCTTTATAACAATTACGATTATCCCTTCCCGTCATTAATCTTTGTTCTAACCAATGACATGGTTTAATGGAGCTGTGCTTATTTTCTCCGACAATTCTATATGTTGTTTTTGTATATGTTTCCACAAATTTTGGAGTAATTCTGTTATCAAGGATAAAATCGTTTCTCATGAAAAAACCACGTTAAGCTCGAAAATCTCAATAATTTATATAAATAAATGTATTTTATTAAGATATTAAATTATATTCTTAAAAAATATAAGTACATTGGTAATTAGTAGAGAACTTTTAAATTATAATTAAAAAAGAAAAAAAGATTAAGCAGAATAATTATTAAAACGGTTTAAGATGTTAAACAAAATTAAAAGTGAATTGTTGAATTTAGGTTTGAAATTTATTTCGGTTGATCATAAGATAGTTAGAATGATGTTAGAAACGAGTCCTTCAAATATAAACGAAATCGTAATACTCCCTACCGTAAAACTTGTTATGCAAAAGATACTTAAAAAATTACAAAATAAAAGGATATATGGAAGAGTATATAATGGAGAATTGAATAACGTTAAGGTTAGTGTTATCCGTTCATTCATAGGAGCTCCCAATTGTGCGATCGCAGTAGAATGTTTAAAAAGATGTAAAACAAAGATTATAATTCGTATAGATGTTTGTGGAGGAATAGAAGATGTCGATTCTAAAATTAAAATTGGTGATATATTAATTCCCCAATTGGCTTATTGTGATGATGGAACAAGTCCCCAGTACATAAGAGAACATCCATCCTTAGCAAATAATTTAGAGAGTGTGTCAAATCCTCTTTCAAAATTTCAAAACCTCTTAACAGGAAATCAGACAATTTTTATATCACAACCGAATAAAGAATTGAAGGACTTATTAATGGAAGAAGGAAATTCACTTTTTTCTAATAATGTAAAACAAGTAAAATTATGGAGTACAGATGGTTTGTTCTGTGAATCATTAGATTTTATTAGATCATTACGATCAATCAAAATACAAGCGATTGATATGGAATCCTCAATACTGTTCTTATTAAGCAAATTATATAACTTAAAATCTGCATCGATTCTTTCGGTAACTGATTTACCGGGTGATTCTAAATATGATCTACTCACTTCTAAAGAGATTCATCCCGATATGGAAAATGGCATTGATAATGCTATAAAAATTTTGATGAAAGCATTACCAAAAATTTAGTATAGTTTATTAAAATAACAAGAATAAAAGGTTAAATTCCTTGTAAGAGTTTACTAAAATCTGGTTCTCGGAAGAATTCATTATATACTTTCAATAACTCGATATTTACTAGAAATATCTTTGTTCCTTCTTTATTTTTTGTTGATCTTACCAAATTAAGTTTTTTCAATTTATTAAGATGGTAAAGAATCGTCCCAGGATATATATCTAGAGTCTCTCCAATCAAAGAGACGGAAATAGTATCATCTTTTAAAATCTCTTCTAAAATTTTAAGAATTAAGGAGTTTAAAAAGACAATTTTAAATTGATCATAATCCTCAGGCACTTCATCTAGAAAATAGTGAAGAGATTTACCAATTTTTTTAGATCTTATAAGATTAAATCTTTCGAGAGTCATAACATGTTTTAGAAAAGGAGTTCTGGTGATCTTTAACTCCCTTTCAACTTTTTCGTCTCTTGCATGGATACCCGGGTTTTCCTTTATGAAATTTAATATATTTACAAGTTTCTCATTAGTAAGAACTTCTAATTTTGTTCGTCTTTCATTTGTTACTATCCAAGTTTTTTCTTCTAATGTTCGGATAGCTAGAAAAATCTCCTCTTTGCTATATCCTTTTCTATAAGATAATTTCGCGATACATTTAGCGTATAATTTCTCGATTATAGGATATTTTTGAATTTGACCCTCAGATTCAATTGCAAATTCCGCATCATATCGCTTTAACTTTAATATATTTTTAGCAATATCTAAAACATCTTTTTCTATTTCCGTTAATTCCTCTATTAATTTTTCCTCTTTCAATTCTTTCTTTATTGGCTCCTTCACTTCCTGTAAAGGACTAAAATTTAAACGTCTAAATGAGCTTTCCTCTAACAAGTCCTTTTCCTTTTGCTTCTTGACTTCTCTTCTTCTTTCAAGCGACATTTTACGCGTTTTCCTCTAAGAACAGTATAAATTTTAGTCGTTCTTCAACATCCATTACTCTTAATTGCTCTACAATCTTATCCAGATGTTTAGGATTAACATTTGGAAGCTTACGAATTCTTTCTATTAATTTTTTTGGTATTTCTTGATATAAATCGACTACTGCTTCGATGTACCTCACTTGTTCTTCCTTAGTTAAAAATGCAAGTTCTTCTAACAAGTCTCGCTTTTCTTTTTTAGAGATTTTAAGATTAATAATTTGCTCTCTTAAATCCTTCGATAGTACCGCAAATATTTTTGAAAAATATTCTTTAACTAATTTCTTATCTTTTTCATCCTTTACAGGTAAAAGTGATTCATGTAGTCTTAATTCGATATCCTCTTTCTTTTTTTCTTTTATCTTTTTTTCGGGTATCTCTTCCAAGGCTTCAATTTTTTCTGACTTTTGCTCAATTTTAATCTCTGTTTCAAGTGCTTCTTTATCTTTAGCCATAATATCTGATTGTAGTGGTTCCTGAACAGGACTTTTTAGTGGTTTTTCTTCTCCTTCCGGTTCCAATTTTAATGGTGCTTTAATTCCTCTATAAATCTGTAAAGTATCACTGGGTTTTTCTTCTACCGATCTAATTTGAGGTACTTCTGAAGGTCTGGTTGCAAACAGGAAGAATAATAGAACTCCCTTTAGCAAAACAAATATCCCTGCGGCATAGAAAAGTACTCCCAATACACCAATGATTATTATTTTAATTGAGTCTCCAATTTCGAAGTTTTGTTTAATTCCAATTAAAGAACTTGATTTTTTATCAATAAGTAAAGCTATAGATGAGATAATTAATAAACCAAGATATACTAACAATACAATAGGGATTTCAAGGGAAAATGGAAATGAAATCGTGATAGTATCTCCTATAGGAATGTAAATCCTATCAGTAAATGCCGTAAAAATTCCTATGAGTATTATTACAAACCCCGCTTTGCTAGAAAAATAATTAATTGAATTTTTTGCTAACAAACCATAGTCATAAGCTTTAAGGTTTTTATTATCCTTATTCACGATGACATAGATAATAATAAAAAATCCCTTTATTAAAATAAGAACTCCAGTACCGAATAGAACACAACCCATAATCCCCCAACAAAAGGAATCTAGAAAAATTTCGTTATACTTTTTTTCTTTGATTTTAGGAGCAATATACGCTCTTTCATATATTAATAAGAAAAGTCCTATCAAACCTGGTAAAAACCGGTTAAAAAGAATAAAGCTCCAACTACCTAAATTGAATGCGATTTCAGCAATTAAACCAAATGATATGAATGTGAAGAAAAATAAAGGTAGAAATGAAATTTTGTTCAGAAATTGAATCATTTTGTCAAGATTCGTAGATTCTTTCTCAGAAAAAGCAATTGTGCGGGAAATCTTTCTAGTAACGGGAGTTGGTGCTGGTTTGAATTTCACACCATCCATATTGAAAGGAGAACCGCATCTTTCACAATATACTTGAATGTGATTATCTATTAAACTTGTTAGTTCACTTGGAAACGCATAACCACACTCTCTACAAATAAAAGTTTTTGCCATATTTCTAAACTACACCTTAGTAATTAAATTTTAATTTGTTCACTTTAAATTTTTTTTATATTTTTTTCAATTATAAAAATATCAAATTTCTAATGAGTTGGAATCGATTGTTCTTGATATTCAATTAACCTTAAACCTTTCCCGCAGTTAACACAATAAACTATACTCTGTGAAAGCATTTGATTAATCATTTTTTCTGATAATCTCTTACCACATTCACTGCAATATACAATAGTATTACTAACACTTATTACACTCTGAATGTTATCATGGTGTGGTTGTTTCTTAAGTTTTTTCTCTCCTGACACTAAATGATAAAATCCCTCAGTTATTTTCAAAAACAAAAGACCGATCCCCTTGAGAAGATAATAGACCCCCTTAAGGATATAATAAACTAGATAAGCTATACCCTTTATAATGTAATAGATAAGTGTTACTACTAGAGCTAGTAATGCAATGATTCCTATAATAGCCAATATCTGCCCATAAATGGGTTGTACTAAATACCAATCAATAAACTCATTATACCATAAATATATGTTGTCTACAATATCTCTCCAATCCATTTTTATAACCTCATTTTATTCATATTTATTCCTAAATCATAGATATTTAAGGTTGATTTTAAAAAATTTGGAGTCCAATGTTTATTATGAATTAGTTGAAACTCGATAATTCTCAAATAAACAATCGATTTGTATAGATATTTATGTATTCTGAATGATTCTTTATCATCTTATTGATTATACACAAGAAAGTACCTCTATTTGACAAACTCTAAACAAATCATATAGAATTAGT
>JAGXNR010000024.1 GCA_019894875.1 Promethearchaeota archaeon
GTAATTCATATATACTAATGAAAATTAATTAAAAGATTTTTATAAGAGAACAATCTAATTTTATTGAGAAATGAAAATCAAGCAACGACATTTTATTCGTAAATCAGAATTAAAACCTCTTAAAGAGGAAATCTTAAACCAATATGACGAAACCTTCATCGATCAAATATTTCCTAGTAAAAGTAATGTAGAACTTATACTAACGGAATCAGGAGACACATTATATGCAGTTAACAATGAATTAAAACTATGGAAATCTAAAGATGGATATGTTCCTGTATTAACTCTTCTTCTAAATAATAGAGTTGATCTAAAAACAATTGTTGTTGATTCTGGGGCGATTCGGTTTGTTGCTAATGGAGCAGATGTAATGCGACCTGGGATAACATTAATAGATCCTTTAATCAAAAAAGGAGAGATTGTAAAAATTGAAGAAGAAACACATCATAGGGCATTAGCTGTAGGAAAAGCTATGTATGATGCTGCGGAAATGGAATCAAAAGACTCTGGAAAAGTAATAGAGAATCTTCATACAATTCAAGATCCTATTTGGCAATTTGAAAAAGAATTTAAATAAATTCTGCTTTTAAGATTGAATTTAATAATGTTTTATCTTGTTCCATTAAATCATTCACCGAGTAACTTTCTGATTGATACGAATCCTGCAAGTATCCCCTTTCTCTATTTTTACACAAATTGAGTATAATTCTCAAACCTTCTTCGAGAATATCCTTATTTTTTGTTTCATCTGATGCTTTTATTAGTTTTATGATCGAATTTGATTTCCAAATTTCGTTATCATGAATGGAGTCTTCTGAGCAAACAAATTCTTCAAATATATCATTGAAAAACTCAATTTCTGTTGTCAAGTTTAGTTTAAGTCACCTCAACCCTTAACTTTTATAGAAATTATATCCCCAGTTATTAACTAGTAATATGTATGATGTTATGAATTTTAAACAGATTCATTTTAATGAATATACGTTATACTAATACATACAATTCTATTTGCATGAAATCCTCTACATTTGGGGTAGAAATCATTGAAAATAAAAATACAGAGTGAAAATTATTGCAGAATTCTACATTTTTGTATTATTTTTTTGACGTTTTTAAACAATAATTAAAAAAGATTACCTTAGAACGGGCTTGAAAGAGTTAATAAACTCAGAATACAAGGATATCATGATTTTCCAATCGAAATTAATTTATATTAACCCTAAGTAAAAAAATTTTAGTAGCTGCTTCTAAACATTTTACTTTGTTATTTATAAACGAATTTGAAATCTTAATTTCTTGTGTAGTGTAAAGTAAAAGTCTCGTAATATCTGTGTGATATTGTGTTCTATGCATATTACACGATGTTATAAAATGACTTGATGTTATATTACATAGAGCTATATATCGATGGTATTATCGAGTATATTAAAACGCATATCTCGATGACTCATCATAATAACATAAAAAAGAGGTTGTGTGTGAAAAAATGTCAATGTACAGATCATATCTATTAAAGAATAACTTCTGGGCAAAAAAAGGGAATGAAAAAAATCCAGGAATGGAGAAGGTCTTTCTGAAACATGATTCTGAAGTAGGGGGGATATATGCCATTATTCTAAATGATAAAAAAGGAATTAAAATGATGGTAGAAGGGAAAGAATACTATTTTAACAACTTTGATAAATTGGATTCTTTTTTGACTCGTCTTCAGCAGAGAAAAGATGACTTTATGAAAATTCTTAGAAGGAAAGATATATCTCAGAAGTTAAGATTGCTAGATATTTAAGGATTTATAATAAAATTTTTCTGATACGTTATTTATTTATAGTTGATTATAGAAAAAGAAAATCAGAGAAAGCTTGGTAATTCAATCTGCTTATTTTATAATAACCTCCTTTTCAAACGCCTTAATCTCATCAGTGGTGAACCCAAAATGTTCCAAAATAGAAATTGAATCCTCCCCTAGAGTTGGGGCGCCTTTTCCGGGCTTTACCGGGTTTTTCGTGAACTTGATTGGGTGACCGATAGTTTGATAAGGACCTAGTTTGCTGTTTTCAAGATCCCAGATCATGTTTAATGCTTTAACCTGAGGATCATAGAAAAGATTTGCGCTGTAATTTACTGGTCCACAAGGTACCCCCACTTTTTCCAGAGTTTCGATCCATTCTTCAGTTGTTCTTTCTCGAAAACGTTTTTCAAACGTTTCTTTCATTCCCAGTTGATTATTATATATGACATCATCGTTAATCTGGTTAAATGGAATCCCAGCTCCCTTTTCATATATGCCTATAACTTCACACATATCCTCTCTTTGCCGAGTCGTGAGTGCGGCAATACTCATAAAGCCGTTTGCGGTTTCATAAACCCGATAATACGGGAGTGAATATCTATCTGCAGGTCTATGATTACAATCAGGAACTTCGAGTATTCGGGTTGATTTAGGCATTTCATACCGAAGCCTTAAATAGGCTAATTCGTCAATAATCTCAGTATGAGTCTTTCCATGTTTAAAGGCATTGTTTAAAATTTCCAATTCCTCTTGATGCTTTTCCTTATCCAAACTTTCGATCTTTGCGAAGCCTGCAGCTCTCAAAGCCATACCAGTGCAAAAGAGTGATGTTTCTATTTTTTGACCTTCTCCGGTCCTCGTTCTGTTAAACAGAGCCGATACAGCACTGAAGGCATTAAGCATGCCTGTACCAATATCTATAAATGGACTTCCTCCAGGTCCACGTGGCTTACCTTCTTCATCAGAATAGGCGGCCATCATACCGGAAGCGGCATGTGCGATAATATCAAAACCTTTACGCGCCTTGTAGGGTCCGACTTCACCAAATGCGGTGCTTGAGATGAAAATTAATCCTTTATTGATTGCTGATAGGGTATCATAATCAATTCCGAGCCTTTTAGCGACTCCTGGCGTATAATTTTGAATTACAATATCAGCCTTTTCAACCATACGGTATATTATCTTCTTTGCTTCTTCCTTTTTAACGTCGAGACAAAGACTTTTTTTGCCTCTGTTCACACTCAGAGCCATTCTTGTATTGCCTTTATATCGTTCCCATCTACCCCATCGTCTTTCTTCAGAACCGTCGGGGGGTTCGATTTTTATAACTTCTGCCCCTAAATCTGCAAGCAGAAACCCGCAGTATGGACCAGCGATGTATTCCGAAAAATCTAATACTAATATTCCATCTAAAATCCCTGGCATCTTTATTATTCCACTTTAAAAATTATATATATTAACTAATGGATTTTATAGTTTTAATTAAGTTTTATAGATATGTATTGATTCATCAGATCAAATTGAATTTCTACATATCATTAAAAATACTCAGGTTGGAGACCTGTTTGGAAATGACGTAATCGTAATTGGGCTCCACGTGAAATTTTTACTTTTGGAATTTTATCTCGATTGACGTATAGTTCATTTACTGCAGCAACTGTATAATCAATGTGGGAATTATTGTATGCATTCCAGGGGAGTGCAAATCTGACAAGATTTAAAATACCCTTCCTTTCTTCTGGTGCTTTTTTATCCCATTCAAAAGCAAATGGTCCTAATTCACAAGCTCTTATCCCATAATGTTTTACGAGTTCTATTGTGAACCCTACACCCCCAAAATCATCAATCCTTATATCCATACCCTCGAAGAATTTATCCATGTCAATATATACGGCATGACCCCCTGCGGGAAGGATTAACGGGACACCTTTCTCAGACAATTTTCTAGCAAATTCTCTTACTTGGAGGACTCTACTCTCTAGAACATTTAAGCTGACAATCTCATAGAGACTTGAAGCCAATGCCATAATATCTCTACCACTCATTCCGCCATAGGAATCATTTCCAAAAGTTAAAATTTGCTTTTCTTTTAATAAGACACCAATATCCTCTTTTTTTGAAAATTTTTTGTGAAATTTACCTTGATCTCTGAAAAACAGGCCCCCTCCAATATTTGCTATTCCTTTTTTAAAACTTATGGTAAATCCATCAACATAAGAAAACATTTCTTTAACTATACTAAGTATAGAATGATCTTGATACGCTTCTTCAAATTTTTTGATGAAAAAGGCATTTTCAGGAAATCTACATGCGTCAAAAAATAAAGG
The DNA here is from genome assembly GCA_019894875.1 of Promethearchaeota archaeon. The sequence goes on from JAGXNR010000024.1 coordinate 4,117, forward strand.
AATTTCATATTTCTGGGCGATATCAGATACTTCCTTAATGTTTTTCATTGAAACGGGTTGACCTGCTGCAGTGTTATTTGTAATGGTAATAAAAATTAATGGTATAGATTCAACACCTTTAGCTAGAATTAATTCTTCTAGTCTTTTTATATCCATGTTACCTTTGAAAGGATTTCTTGTACCCATTTGATCGTAAGGAAATTCATCCAAAAGAATTGGTGAGAATAAGTTCACGGGATGTATTTTATTAGCTGCTATATTTGCTTCGGTAGTATCGAAGTGACCATTGTTAGGGATGTAATATTCAATAGAAGAATTCTTCTTTCTTAGAATTGGTCTAATTGTTGAGAAAAGGAGAAATTCCGCACAACGTCCTTGTGGAACTATAAAAGCATTTGGACGAATAAGTTGATACTTACCCCCATTTACAAAACCTCCTTCATTTGAAGTGAGATAGAGATCATTCATTAATCTTTTTGTGTTTGTTTCACCAGAAAGAATTAAATTGATAAGCCTTTTAGGATTATTTCCCCTCTCAAAAATATCTCTAATCGCGTCTAATAATACATAATATCCCGTATTCCGACCATAAGACTCATCTCCATGAAAAATAGCAGCCCATTGAGAATCTGTCATCGTACCCGAACCAGAATCTGATAAAAAATCAAGAAATAATAAATCTGCAGGGAATGAAAACATGTTATACTCTGTTTTTTTTAATGCATATTCACGCTGCTCTTTTGTAACCTCCTTAATTGTCCTAACAACTAGTGGTTTATTAACGGGAATTGGAACACCTAATTCATTTTGCGGTTTCAAGTAGTTTTCACCAAAATGAGTTTTTCAATATAAATAGCATTTTACAGTAATTCTTCAAGATTTAATAATTTATAGCACTTGAATAAACTCACTTGAAATTTCAAAAAGATTATTACTTTCAAAAGATAGGAGATTATATGGCATCAGATCAAACGAATGATCCTTATGAGAAAATATTACTAAACATGCGTGAATATCCTAACGATATTCCCATTAGTAATGATAAAATTTCAGAGGCATTTAAAGAATTTATCAAGTTACTATTTACACCTGAAGAAGCTGAAATTGCTCAGCATTTAACTGTTAGACCGAAATCGGTTAAGGAAATTTCAGAGAAACTCGGAAGAAGTGGAGAAGAAACAAAAAAGATTTTAGAAAAGATGACTGATGATGGAATAATTCAAGATATCGCAGGATATTCTTATTTCATAGCGATGCCACACCTATTAAACATGGGATTTAAATATTCAAAAACTTTTGAAAGACTTGGCAAAAAAGGTGCTGAATTATATCAGAAATTTTTCATAGAAGAAAAGTTCTATAAGCGATATGAATCTTCCGACGCGGGTACCCCAATCACGAGAATTGTTCCAATAGATCAATCAATTGATCATCAATCCCTTATCTCGAATGCTGAAGAAATACACGGAATAATTGAAAATTGTATTGGTCCCGTTATAATAACAGATTGCCCCTGTCGTGGTCGAACAGATTTTTTAGGAATTAGAGAATGCAAAGATAAATATCCAATTCAGGAATCTTGTTTTCAAGTTGGTTTATTCGGAAAATATTTTTTGCAAAGAGGAGAAGGAAGAGAATTATCTCGTGAAGAGGCACATAAGTTAGTAGATAAATTAGCAAAGTTAGGTTTAGTGTTTACTACTGAAAACCAATTAAGTAACATGCATCAAGTAATCTGCTGTTGTTGTGCATGTTGTTGTGCGTTGTTGAGAGGAATGACTCGATTTGAGGATAAAAATGAAAATTGTACTGCAAAATCTAATTATGTATCAAAAGTAAATCAAGATCTATGTAAAGGTTGTGGGTTATGCGCTGAAAGATGTCCCTTCCAAGCAATTATGATTGAAAATGATAAATCCGTTGTTGATTCTAAAAAATGTTATGGATGTGGAGTTTGTGCGGTTACATGTCCTACAGATGCGATAAAACTTCATCGTATTGAGCGTTCTCGCATTTTTAAAAATCCATTAGAATTAATGGGAACTATATATCAAGAAAATAGAATCAATAAATGAATTGATTAATTATAAGCATTTCGTTTAGGTGTGCGGGGTCTGGTACTTATAATTTCTCTTAAAAGTTTTTCTATAAGATGATTTTGTAATTCTTTATCAACATTCCATAAATTTTTTAGCTCATTTGGATCGTTTGAAAAATCAAAAATATCTCCGACGTCATTGTATCCATCATAGAGAGTTAAACGATGTTTTTCGGTTATTAAGGTTCGGAGTCTGAATACTTTATCTTCAACAATTTCTTCATCATGTTCTATTAAGATTTGTTGCCTAATTTTATTTTTTGGGTCTTTTAAAATGCTTGCTACATCATATCCCTGCAAATTGTCAGGAATTAACTTCTTTTTAACTTCCAATAAATTTAAAATTGTACTTGGTAGGTCAACGGTACTTACTAAAGAATCGGATATTCCGGGTGTTGTAACTTCTGGTATTTTCCATATCAATGGCATATTTATAACGCTTCGAAAATGTGCTGGACCCTTCAAGATAAGACCGTGATCTCCGCAATAATCCCCATGATCGCTTGTAAAAATTACCATTGTATTTTCTGATAAGCCTGTTTTTTCAAGAGATTTAAGAATTCTGCCTACATTATCATCAATCATCGAAATTGTTCCATATGTTAGCGCGGTGAATATTTTTGCTGTTTCCTCATCTACCATTTGAGGGAGTAGGTGAACAAACCTCTTATCTTTTAATTGGCTTCCAAGAAAGGGATGGTTAAGTAAATTCTTCGCGTCTTTAAAGTTTAAAGGGAGTTCAATATCTTCTGGTTTATACATCTCTTTATATTTTCCTGGGGGACACACAGGATGATGAGGATCGGGAAATGAACAATGAAGGAAGAAGTTATCTTTCTTGTATTTACCCTCAGAGAATCGTTCAATAAATTCTATAGATTTGTCTGCTATATATGTTGTAGGATATAGATCCTCAGGAATTATAGTTTCATAATATAATTTGAAGATATTTCCAAGGTTTTTTCTTAGATAATCCGCTTTTTCCGGATCCTTCTCTTGTAACCATTCAAAATAATTACCAGAATTAACATCACCATGTCCATTTACCATATAGAATTCGTCAAAACCATAATAAGGAATTGGAATAGATGAAGATGGTAATTTCCCAATCATTCCGTTAGGAATCTCCTCATAGGATGAAACTCGTCTATCATTTGACTTAGCATAAAAATTGAAGTGCAATTTTCCGGCGTTGCATGTGTGATATCCAGATTCTCGTAAAATTCCTGATAATAAGGGGAGTTCCGGATTTAAATTAATACCATTTGATCGTGTACCGTGAACACTTGGATATAAACCAGTAAAGAAACTTGCTCGATTTGGCATGCAGATGGGTGTTGAACAATAGTAATTTGTAAATCTTACACCTTCATTTGCTATACTGTCAATATGTGGTGTTTTTAAAACGGAGTTTCCTGCGCAACTTAAAGCATCAGCACGTTGTTGATCAGTAATTATAAATAATATATTCATTTTCTCACTCATGAATTCTACCCTACCTACTACTTAAAACTTCATTTTTATATAATATATTCGTATCATTATAACTGTAAAATAAAGAATTATATCCGCTATAGATTTTGCATTTAAAAAGAAGAAACATAAAATTAGTTCAGTAATTAATCCCAGAGCTAGGAAAACAACCGCTCTCATTTGAATCTTTTTTACTTCTCTTTTTCTATAGAGTAATTCTCCAAAAATCATGTTTATTGTTCCAAAGATTAGAATGTAAGAAACCATGTATGGATTTAGATCACCTATTACACCTATCCATGCTAGGACATTAAAAAGTAACCCAATACCTAATCCCCTAATAATCAAGATAGAGAAATAACTTAGTTTATCATTCTTATCCATACTATCAAGCTCTGTTTTTTTGATAAAAAAGATGGGAAAACTAATCAAATCGATAATAACGAAAAGAATCAAGAAGAGATAGATAATAATTCGATCTTCTGCTGTTCCTGTTAATATGTTTGTTAAAATTGTTACGGAATTTAGAAAAGAAATTGTTCCACAGAAAATAATTAGCCTTCTTGTTTCATCCAATAGATTGTTCTTTAATATCCATATCATGCCCAAACCTAACAGAAGAAAGGAAATGCCAAATAATAATGTTGTAACTGAGATTGTCAGTAATCCCAAGGTCAAAATACTCACGAATAGGTGAACAATTCCAGAGATGAATATCAAAATACTGGAAACTAATACAATTTTATTTGTAACCATAAATCTAACCTCGGATTATTTTACTATGACATAGCAAGACGCTTAGGATAACGACTTTGAGCATTTAAATTCTCATGCAACAACTTCTCGACGAGAGTATGACGTATTTCTTTATAATTTTCATCAAACCATAAATTATGTAATTCATTTGGATCTTTTTTGCGATTAAATAGATCTCCATATCCAGGTAAACGATTATAAATTGTCAATTTATACTCGTCAGTAATAAGATGTCTCAACCTTATTTTAAGTTTAAATTGTTCTATTTCTTCATCATGTTCAACCAAGCAAAAGTCTCTTACCTTTTCTGATGGATCTGTTAGAATTGGGGTTAAATCATCTCCTTGCATATCCGGCGGCTGAGTTTCTTTTGGAATATTCAAAAGATTTAAGATTGTTTTAGAAATATCAATTGAACTTGCTAGTGAATCTGTTATTGCAGGTTTTGTGACTCCTGGGACTTTCCAAATAAAAGGGACATTCAAAATACCATTAAAAGGACAAGGTCCTTTTAAGATCATTCCATGATCACCCATTAAATCCCCATGATCACTTGTATAGATAACCATTGTATTATCCGATAAACCAAATTTTTCTAAGGCAGTTAAAATTTGACCAATACTGTTGTCTATCATCACTACAGAACCATATGTAGCAGCAATGAAGTCTTTCGCTTCTTCTTCATTAGTTATTCGCAATATCATCCCGCGAACAAAAGGATTATCTAAATTTTTCCCCAAAAAAGGGTGTTTTTTTACATTATCAATGTCTTTAAAACTCTGAGGTAATTTAATATCCTTTGGTTTATACATATCATAATATTTACCTGGAGGACACACGGGGTGATGTGGATCAGGATAGGAGACATTTAAAAAGAAAGGATTATCTCCATATTTCCCATTAGAATATTCTTCAAGAAAATTAATAGCTTGCTCATTAATATAAGATGTAGGAAATAATTCTTCTGGGATTTCTGTTCTATAAGACATCTTACCGAAAAAACCTTTAGATTTCTCTCTTATAATTGGTAGATATTCTGGGCTTTTTTCTTCTAGCCAATCAAAATAATGACCAGAACATATATCCCCATGCCCAACAACCAGATTTACTTCTTTAAATCCATAATATGGTAGTGGTAGGTTTTCTTTCATTTTATCATGATATTTCTCACTTAACCAATGGCCTGCACTCTCAGCAGATCTAGCAGAATCAACTAGTCGGCGAGTTGAAAACTGTAAATGGATTTTTCCTATGGCTATAGTATGATATCCATTATTTAAAAGAGTTTCAGTGAATGTCGGGACTTCTTCAGGTAAGTTCATACCCGCAGTTCTGACACCATGCATGTTAGGGTAAAGACCAGTAAAAATACTTGCTCTATTTGGCATACATATGGGATTTGCTACATAAGCAGAAGTAAATCGGACTCCTTCGCTTGCCAATTTATCCAGGTTTGGCGTTTTTAGGGTTGTATTTCCCGCACAAGACATATGGTCAGATCGATGTTGATCTGTTATGATAAAAAGCACATTCATTCTATCACTCATAATAATCACCTATTGCTTTATGGCATCAAATGAGTGGTATTTGTTTGCTTCCTAATTCTTTTCTTGTAATCTTTATAATAGTGTCTTTGGTGTTTTGGATCCATTTTCTCAAATTCTTCTTTTGCTTTCTCTGGAGGTAAAACTACAAGCTCACCATTTTCTTTTTGAATAATGCACCCCGAATTTTTTAAGATTTTATAATTTTTCGCGGTTTCTACATTATCCCCCCAACAAAGTATATTACAGTTACCACAGGTTAGTTGTACTGTACCCATTCCTCCAAAAGAAGATGGGGCATATCCTTTCGAATGATCCTGAATTTTTGGTCTTTTCTTCATATGAGTCATTGCAAGCGTAATAAGACGAGTAACCTGACGATTATCTTCAGGATAATCATAACGACCTGGAGACCAGGTTGAAAATTTTCCTGATTTATGTAATCCAGAACAACCTCCACATACCAGTTCACACCTGAGCTTATTAAGCCTTTTTGAATATGAAAAAGTATATCCTCCAAGGGTTACTGATGTTTCTTCTTCATCAGAAAACATTTCAAAACCACATACCCTTGTACACAGTTTGCACTTATCACAAAAAGATTCTTCTGGGGGGAGTGGATCGGTAGGTTCTAATTTTGCAGATGTTACGATTCCCCCTAAAATAATCGGTGTTCCAATTCCTTTTATTCCGATACTACCATTCCAACCAAAAGATCCAACACCAGAACGAGCTGCAAGGTATCTTAATGATAATTCGGGAGGTAAAGATGCTTGCCATCCGGGGACGTCTTCTCTATATTTATTATTTGGGATGACACTCATAGCCTTATATCCCTTTTCTCTTAAAAAATCTCTAATGTCTTTAGCTATAATCCAAGCTTTTATATTTGTGTCAATATTGTCTTGTTCATGGTCAGCACGCCCATTAGGGAGTTCTTTAGCGAGGAACGGACGGATTAAGTCCTTATTTAAGGGAATGGCAAAACTTACCGCAGATTGAGCTTCCGGTAATAAATATGTAATATCTGCACCTGGTGGTCCACCCGCCATGGTTTCCAGAGTGACGAATCCTACTTTTAAAGCACCATGCTCAAGAAGCATTTTCTCTATTTCATCATTTAAAGTAATAAATTATTCACCAAGTTTGAAAAGAGTTTAATTAATATATTTGAAAAATTTAATTTGTTATTACTGATATTTGATGTTTTGTTTAAAAAATATTTTGCTTTTTCACCGTAGATTGATTTAGTCTTTACAAATATAATGATAATTTTTATACATAATAATAAATACTATAACTTGCCAATATCTCGATAAAAAGAGTAATGGAAAACATTCTTGAACTAGTTTTAATAGAAGATCTCAAACATAAATTCGGTGGCTGATAAGTTGAATGAACGAATAAAGAAATTAAGAACTCAGAGCCGTAAGGCAGTTCCTTACCTTTCTTTGGAACGTGCATCATTAATAACTGATTTCTTTAAAACGGGAGCCGCACATAAATTTTCTGCACCGATCGCGAGGGCAAAAGCTTTAGAATACATCTTAGAAAATAAAAAGATTTGTATTAATGAAGGAGAATTAATTGTCGGAGAACGTGGTCCAGAACCAAAAGCAACCTCAACATACCCCGAAGTATGTTCTCATAGCCTAAAGGATTTAGAAATCTTAAATACTCGGAAGAAAATATCATTTAAGGTATCTGAAGAGGTTCGACAGAAAACAAAGGATGTAATTATTCCCTTTTGGAAAGGGAAATCAATTAGAGATAAAATCTTTACTCAAGTTGACCAAGATTGGATAGATGCTTATGATTCTGGAGTTTTTACAGAATTTATGGAACAGAGAGCACCGGGACATACAGTTGGCGGTAGAAATATATGGAAAAAGGGATTTTTGGATTTTAAAAAAGAAATAAAAGAAAGCATTGAAAATTTGGATTTTTATAATGATCCTGAAGCGTTTCATAAAAGAGAACAACTTCACGCTATGGATATAACAGCAGACGCAATAATAACATTTGCTAGCAGGTATTCTCAAGAACTGCTTCAATTAACGGAAATCGAAACTAATCCTATGAGACAAGAAGAGCTAAAAAAAATCGCAGAGATATGTACTAAAGTTCCTGCTCATGCCCCTAAAACTTTTTGGGAAGCACTTCAACATTATTGGTTCATTCATTTAGGCGTTATTACCGAATTTAATACGTGGGATTCCTTCAATCCAGGACGCCTAGATCAGCATTTATACCCTTTCTACAAGAATGATTTAGCGAATGGAATAATAACAGAAGAAAGAGCTATCGAATTACTTCAAGCTTTTTGGATAAAGTTTAACAACCAACCAGCGCCTCCTAAAGTTGGCATAACTGCAGAAGAAAGCAATACTTACACGGATTTCTGCAATATAAATATAGGTGGGGTTAAAGAGGATGGGTCCGATGGGGTTAATGAAATTTCATATATGCTATTGGATGTAATTGAAGAAATGAGAATATTACAACCAAGTAGTAATGTTCAAATTAGTTCTAAAACCCCTGCAGAATTCTTAGAACGAGCCCTTGAAATAGTGAAAACTGGTTTTGGACAACCCTCAATATTCAACTGCGATGCTATATGTAAAGAATTAACAAGCCAAGGTAAATCAATTATAGACGCTCGTAATGGAGGTGCAAGTGGATGTGTTGAATCTGGTGCTTTTGGTAAAGAAGCGTTCATCCTGACAGGATACTTTAATTTAGTTAAAATTTTAGAATTAACTCTTCATAATGGTATTGATCCTTTAACAGGAAAGCTGATAGGAATAAAAACAGGAGATCCTCAAGATTTTAAAAGCTATGATGAGCTTTTTAACGCGTTCTCCAAACAAGTTAAGCATTTTGTGGATATTAAAATTAAGGGTAACCTTATTATTGAACGAATTTGGGCAGGAAATCCGGCTCCTTTCCTCTCAATAATAATTGAAGATTGCATAAAGACTGGAAAGGATTATAATGATGGTGGAGCACGATATAATACATCATATATTCAAATAGTAGGTATGGGTACTATAACAGATTGCTTAACTTCTATAAAGTATAATGTATTTGAGAAAGAAATAATGTCAATGGGAGAATTACTCAAGGCTTTAGATGATAATTTTAATGGTCATGACATAATTCAACAAAAATTAATTAACAAAACTCCCAAGTATGGAAATGACGAGGACTATGCTGATTTATTAACTGGGGATGTTTTTGAAATGGTTTACAATGCTATTAATGATCGTCTTAATACAAGAGGAGGTGTCCATCGTATTAATTTATTACCTACAACTGTTCATGTTTACTTTGGTCAAGTAACCGGAGCTACTCCAGATGGGCGTAACGCATACACTCCTCTATCTGAAGGGATCTCTCCTGTTCAAGGAATGGATACCAATGGTCCTACTGCGGTGATTAAATCAGCAGCTAAAATCGATCATTTAAGGACCGGAGGAACTTTATTGAACCAGAAATTTACTCCACATTTTTTTTCTGATCGGAATAGAATCAAACAAATAGCTAATTTAATTAGAGTATACTTCAATATGGATGGTCATCATATTCAATATAATGTCATATCAGCAGAGACTTTACGAGCTGCGCAAAAGCATCCAGAAAGATTTGGAAATTTAATTGTACGAGTAGCGGGATATAGTGATTATTTCAATAATCTGGTGCCTGATTTACAAGATGAAATTATTAAAAGAACTGAGCATACTTTAATTTAGTTTAGGTTCTTATTTGTAACAAAAAATATTTAAGAATTTAGAAAAGAGAGAGAAATAATTACCATTTTTATTAATATTATTAAATTTGTTCTTCCGTCTTTTTCTCTTTGCTAAGATATAAATTGAAGAAGTCTTATTAGTTGAGTGTAATAATAGACTTAATAACAATAGCTTTAGTTAACATACACTTGTTAATAAATCTCTAAGGTGTTTATCATCGAACACATCTCTGTCGACAATAATTCTTATTTCGCACTCCTCAATCTGCTTAAAGGTAAGACTGGATTAAATTTTGAATATTACAATAGACCATTCATCGAGAAAAGAATAAAAGCTCGAATGATTAGGGTTAAATGTACTACTTTTGATGACTATTTTAATTATATTTCTGGAAGAAGAGAAGAAGTTAAGAAATTTGTTGATGGATTTACAGTAAATTATACTTTTTTTTTAGGGATTATGATGTTTTTGAAACTCTTCAAGATTTATTTATCCATGGTTTAAAAGTGAGCAGAAAAGATGTAAAGAGTGATATTAGACCAGATCCATCTAAGTTAGATAAATTTAGAACAAAAGCCAATGCTGCGAAAAATTCAGTTAAAAATAGGCATTTAAGTTATAGACCAGAGCGAAGTTATATTGATATTTTTCTTTTTCTGAATCAGTTATCATACTTTCAAAAAATGAAGAAACCAAGAAATGCGGAAAATAGTATTAATATCTGGTCTTGTCCGTGTGCTACTGGGGAAGAACCTTATTCAATTGCGATGATTTTAGATAACCTTGAAAGTCAAGCCCCTCGGCTTCCCTAAATATAAGATAATTGCGTCTGATATAGCTCATGAAGCTATTGAAAAAGCTAAAATAGGGCTTTACACAAACGATTCTATGAAACAAATCTCAGATTTTTATGAAAATAAATTTTTTACCAAACAGAAAACACGTGTGGGCTATTCAAATTTGATAAAGGAGAGTATCAAAAAGAAAGTCGAATTCGTTGAGGAGGATGTGACACAAGGGCATAAAAAGCCTTATCGCTATGATATAATCTTCTGTAGATATCTTCTAATATATTTTAACCGAGAAAATAGGCATAAATTTTTAAAAATCCTTGAGGATCACTTAGTTGAAAATGGTATATTGATTTTAGGAAAAACAGAAACATTATTTGATTCATGGGGTTCGCTAAAGCTCATCGATTCAAGAAATCGAATCTACTTTAAGTCTCATTCTAATCTGTACTAAAATTTAAGTAAACTCCAATTAGAAAATAAATGGAATTAGTGCTTTACGATCTTTAGGGTAATTCTCAAACGTTTCCTTATACCATATGTGATTAGAACGTGCTCTAGGAGCTAGATTTGCAAACGTCCACAACGCAAAAATCAATCCAGGAAAACTCCAGGTCATGATAGCCCATCCTGTCCATTCAGTAATCTCACCAAAATAGCTAGGAGAACTTACGTAACGAAACATACCCCCATAGGGTATTTTATAATCGTATTCACCAGGTTCTCGTAAATTGCGCACAATATGATCTGAGTGAAGATTTATAATAAACCCACAACAGAAAATTAAAATACCTGTGATAAATAATGGATGTACAATCCAGCTTGGTGAATAATCAGGAGAAAGTGTATAAATCCATTTGGCTTGAATATATGCATTTATACTATTGAAGATTATTCCCATCAAGATAATTGTGATAGGCATTGGTTCTGTACCACGAATTAACAGTGGAAATATAAATGTTCGTTGACAATAATGCAACATCCATATAAACATAAATATTAAGGGTACTAAGTCTGTCTTTCGATTTCCTTTAAGATAATAGTAAAGATAAATAATAACCGTTGGCAGTTCCATTATAAACCAACCAAGCTTATTATTTATTGTTGGACCCCATTTCTTACTCAAGTGTTGTCCATATCCGGCAGTTATAAATAATAATACAATAAAAAATAAGACAGATGAAAATCCAAAACTCAACAAAATAAGATTAAATAAAACATACTCATTCATTTTTTTCACTTTGATTATTATGTTTTGAATCTAATAAAACAGCTCTTTCTTCCAAAATCAATGAGATTACTTTCTTATCTTTCTGATACCATTTAATGCTTATTGCCCATAAAATTATCCCTGGTAATGCGAAAATCCCTATGATTAGAGCCACAAGCTGGTAATTGTTTCCAGAGATTTGAATAAAAATGCCTGTTATCAATGGTCCTGACCCCCAACCAATTGCTTCTAATAAACGATTAAAAGAAACAACCTGTCCTTGAGCTTCTGGTAAATTAATTTGCTGTAAAACGGGTGGTTGGTTAATTTCATATAATGAAGAAATCGAGGATGATGCGGACTCAATTATCCCTGTAAGCCATACTATTGGGAAAGAAAAAAATAAAGCTATGTTTTTTCCTTCTTCTATTGTGAAGTGGGGGAGAGGAATATAAAAAATCAATACAAAAGTCAAAGTACCCGCGCTCAACGCAATTATAATTGAATATATTCTCGCTATATCATTTTTCTTAGATAACTTATCTGATAATTTTGCTAGAAGAAGTTTCAAAAATATTCCAACTGTTAATCCAAAGAAAGCTAAGAATGCACCAGTGACAAAAGGAGAGAAGTTGTGAGGTTCAGTTTGAATATATGGTAAGAATAAAATTGTTAAACTTCCCATGAATACGCTTGTAAATATTCCCTCAACTAAGGCAACTATGTTAGTTTTACTGAATATTGTTTTCCGCATCATTTTGAGATCTAATTGAAAATCATATGATATCGCATCATCCTTGAGAACTTCAGAAAGTTCTCTTCGCAAAACACCTCTCTTAGGCTCTTTGATTGTTAGAAACATTAAGAAACCAAATAGAATTATACCAATTCCAACCAAAACAAAAAAGATACGCCATAAATCTAATAATACTAATAATCCGGTTAACACAAAACCATTTAATCGAAAAATAGATCGAATAATATTTCGTATGCCAAAAAAACGAGACCTAGAATTCAAAGGGATTAAATCGTTTGAAAGAGAAGCTATTGTTGGATAATTACCCCCAGCAGAGATACCAATCATAAATGTAAAAATGTAAAAATATACCCATGAAGATATTCCTAACCCGACAATAGTAAAACTCAACATTATCATACAAGTTCCTCGAATAATTGAGATCAGCAGCAAAATTTTTGTCCGGTTGAATTTGTCAATAAGACGTCCAAATAATAATCCTGCTACAGAATTTGTCCAGAACATTGAAGTTATCATAAATCCCATTTCCAGAGCATGATAAGGTTCACTAGGCCAAAATAGGGATGATAGGGGCACAACTAAAATAAAAATCCCACTAAATGCTAGTGAAAAGAATCCTGTTAATGAAAATAAAGCCCAAAAAGATTTGAGAAGGTAGATATTAGATAAATCAGAATCTGTTTTTCCCATAGTAGTCGAATTTTTCCTAATTATCATTTTAAATTCATTTTGAGTTTTTAATTTAATCTTTCTTTTTGTCATTAAAGTAAAAGGATGAGATATTTAGGAGGTTTCACTATTTTATAATTTAACTTTAAAACATAATAATCATTTTTAGCTCTATCATCGCATAAAAACAAATATTATAAAGCAGAAGATAAACTAATGACCGAACAAAATGTACAAACTCATTGGCGTTTTTGGCCAGTATTATGCTTAGTATTTATTTTTGCTTTTAGTAGTCCCATAGTAATGTTAGCTGCACCTATTTATTACATTCAGCAACATGTTGAAATAATATTTATCAGTTTACTATCAACTGCTCTTACAATTACTTATAGTATATCTCCAATTATTTTGAATAAAATATCAGATCGATTAGGTAGAAGAAAAAGTGTTATAATTGCATTGATCGGGGCTACAGGTGCACAGTTGGTCTTTTTTATTTCATTACACCCTATCGTCTTTTTAATTGAAAGATTGTTTGAGGGTTTTATTTTAGGATTTTTCTTCCCAAATCTCCAAGCAAGCATTTCTGATAATGCGGAAATTGATCACCAGAAGTATTTGGCAAGGTTCAACCTTTCATGGGGCATTGCAGGAGTTTTTGGTTTATTGTTTGGGGCAGTCTTTTTAACATTTATTGATGATCTGAGATTCTTATTCTATATTAATCCGATTTTTTTAGCTCTAAATGTTGTTATAGCAATTTTATTTTTCCAAGAACCAATTCATGATGAGGAAGATAACCAACAAATTGAGATAGAGGTAATAAGACCTGAAGATCATCAAAAATTGTTAAATTCGAGTAATTTTTATATTCCTGTGATCCTCCCCTTATTATTTATTCTTGGTCTTTCATTTGCATCCGGAAACGGTACATTATTATATCCAATTAAGTCTGAGGTGTTAGGGTTTCAACCCTCGAGCACATTTTTAGTTGTTGTATTTGCCACAATAACACAATCACTTGCTATGTATTTATCTAATTTAGTAGCTCTAAAAAAATTAAAACTCCTTACTTCGTTAACATTGTTAATTTATGCGCTCATGTTTATTTTTTTTATTATAAATGAATTTTATTTTATTTTTATTGTTCTTTTTATGCTCTCTGGATTTTTCTATGGTATTTTATATGGAACAGCCTCAAGATTATTCTTAAGTCTAAATATAATAAAGGATACATCTATTTATAGTAGCATCTCAGAAAGTTCTATCGGGCTTTTCTTTTTTATATCTCAGATAATTTTGGGGATAATTGCAGGGATAAATGTTAATTTTGCGTATATATCCTTATCCATAATTTTAGTTCTAATATTCATTATTAATCTAATCTTCCAGAAAAATTTCAAAGAAGTGTGATGATGTCCAGTAATGACCACTAAGTCCACCCAGAGAAATCTGATATGCATTTTGAGTATCCTTGGGAGTTTACAATTTGTTTTATTAACGACAATCGCAATGTATTTCTATAAGGGAGGAACCTATATTGATCCTACACCCGTGGGTTATATATTCTGGCAGAATTATTTTAGTGATTTAGGTCGGACTGTAGCTCATTCAGGAATTCCAAATACTATATCTTTTGTACTTTTTACCGTAACATTGAGTTTATGGGGGATTACTCAAATTCCATTTTATATTACTTTCCCTACCTTATTTAAATCTTATTCTAATTTAAGGAAGGTTAGCATTTGTGGATCTAGTTTGGCTATAATTTCAGGAATCTCCTATGTTGGTATAGCTTTTACTCCTTCAGATATTGCAGGCAGTTTACATGATCTTTTTGTAGTAATTGGGTTTTCCTTTGTATTTTTTAGTATAATACTATACTCCTATGTAATATTTAAAACCGATAATTATCCGAATTTTTATGCAATTATTCTCACGATCTCAGCTTTCATTTTAAGTGTATATTTTTTGTTTCTGTTCTTTACATCGAATAGTCAAACTCCAGAGGGATTGTTAATTTACGTGGTTGGGCAAAAATTTATGATTTACACACTCCTTATATGTAATATCATTCAAGGATATGGGGCTTTGAAACAAAAATCTTCTTAAATTTATACACCAATAATTTTTAAAGCTTTTTCCCTTTTCTAAGATAATAGCAAATAGTTTTTAAAATAACTACGATGAATAGAGCCAGTGAATTAAGTAATCGACTTGAATCTCGTTCTCTTAGAGGTATAATTTTTGATTTTGATGGAACTCTACTAGATATAAGAGAAATACTCGAGAAATCGATTGAAGAAGTTCTCGAAGATCAAAATATTAATGTGGATATGGAAATCACGATTCAAGAAATTGGCGCTCTATTAGAAACTATTCAAGGCTTTCCATTGCCAAAAATATTACTCGAGTCTTATGAAATATTCAAACATATTACAAGCTTAAGTAATTTAAGTTATTTTAAGCAATTAAGAATCGCTGTGAAGATTTTTTCAAAATATCTCAATTATTCTAAAGATGCCCCCCTATTACCGGGAGTGAAAGAATTATTAAAAAAAATTTCAAAATCTTTTGATCTATTTATTGTATCTCATAATAAAACAGAGACTATTATGGAACACTTAGAGAATGAAGATATTGCTAAATTCTTTAAAGGTGTCTATGGTAGTGATAAAATACCCGTCCAAAAACCAGACCCTTTAGCACTTCAACCCCCTTTAGAAACATATGAAAGGCGAAAAAGGGATGAGTTTTTAATGATCGGAGATATGCCTTCCGACATTATCGCCGGACGTGATGCTGGGTTATGGACAATAGGAGTCGCAAGCGGTGTAAGTAAAAAAGAGATTTTATTGGAATATCAACCTGACCTATTAATAGAATCTTTGGAAGATCTATTGAATATAATGTAAATATTTTTTATGGTTAAAATTAGTATTTGGGCTAATTCTTATAAAAATGACAGCAACCGCAGATTTACTTAAAAAGAAATTATTGAAAGCCAAAGACGCCACAACAGTTAAAGTCCGGTTTAATGATACAGATGCTATGGGCGTAGTTCACTTTAAAAATTATATGGTGTACTTCGATGATGGTTTTGTTAGTTTCATGAATTCTATAAAAAATAATCGGAATATAGAGGAAATGATCTATGAAGGATTAGCATGTGGAGTGAAACATGTTGATATAACCTATGAAGGGTCTGCTAAATTTGGAGATTATATTATTATTAAAACTCGTATAAAAGAAATAGGGAATAAGTCAATCACTTTCGATCATGAATTACTGAAAGAATCAGACAACACTTTACTAGCTAAAGTTGAAGCTGTAAGATTTGTTTTAAATCTTAAAACCAATAAATTAATGGAAATTATGAACTTTTTTGAGTATTTTTTAAAATAAGCACTATTTATTTTTTATCTTTTAAACAGAAATTAAATAACTACTTGATTTTTTTCTAAATTGTATTTGGCAAACGCTAAGGCGCCCATTAGTCCTATCTCATCATAATATTTTGAAACCTTAATTTTAGGAGGAGTGTTTATGGTGAAGTCAATGGGATTCTTTTCAAATTGTTCACAGATAGGAGGTATTATTTGATCTTTATCTTTCATCATCGCACCCCCGAAATAAATTGATGAACAATCATAACAATTATTTATCAAACCTACTCCCACTTTAGTATAAAATACACAATCATCAACAATTTTCCTTGATAATTGATCTCCCATTCTTGCTGCCTGGAAGATTTCTTTTGCAGTAATCATTGTTTCATCAAAATTTACGATTTTCAATAGTTTTTCCGCATTCAATTTCCCCTCATTTAATTTATTTAAAGCCCTTATTTTTACTCCCGTTCCTGAGCTATATGTCGTCCAAGAGCCCCGCGTCCCATTGCCTTTGGGCTCAACCAAACTATGTCCTACTTCTGCGGCGTTCCCGTTTTTTCCTAGTAATAAGTGACCGTTACAAATAACACCCCCTCCTATTCCAGTAGACATCGTTATATAAAAAAGATTATCTTTTTCATTATTTTCAGCTTCAAAGTAATGAATTCCTAGTACTGCTGCATTACAATCATTAATGAGATAAAAAGGGATCCCTGGAAAGCTCTTTTCAATAGGTTCCTTTAAGGGAATTTTTCTAAATCCAAAATAAAAATTGTTAATTACCTCTCCTTTTTCTAGATTTAACTGACCAGTCGTAGCAATTCCTATTCCTAATAGCTGGTCATATGTGATATTATTTTCAGAAAGTAAATTTGATAATAATTGGGAAATTGAACTACTAATCGAAAATTTATTTATTTTCGTGTCTCGGAAATTCTGTTTCTTGGGTGTCTTGGTAATTTTTCTTTTAATATTTTCTATTTTTAAATCTGTCGTACAAATAGCCACTCGTATCCATGTACCCCCAATATCTACTCCAGCAATAAATTTTTTATCCATTCTATCCTACCTCTCAATTAATACCATATCTAATGATGTAGATTTTTTACCCATTATTAAAATTAGTTGTTAACTAAAGGTACACTGTAATTGAGAGCATTTAAA
The DNA here is from genome assembly GCA_019894875.1 of Promethearchaeota archaeon. The sequence goes on from JAGXNR010000024.1 coordinate 21,723, forward strand.
TCTTAAGTTTTAGACCTTCTATATTCATACTTTATTGAGTATTAAGTTAACCAATAATTTTTTATATCAATATGTATTTAGGTAAAGATATAATTCAGCTGAAAAAATTGAGCTTTTATTAAGATTTAATGCTTTTTTTAATAATTTAGGTGATATTATGGAACTTGAAAAAACCGAAAAAAAAGATTACCAATTAGTAGAAGAAATGGAACAAAATAAATCCACAGAAGAAAAGTTGCATGAAGAGCTAAAATATGAAAAACGTCATCAAGATTGGACTTATAAGCTTATGAAATTCAATCCTATCGATCCCTTGAATGACTTGTATCGGTATATTGTCAAACGATTAGATATAAAGCAAATAGAAGGACGACTTCAATGGTGGGGGGCTTTTATTTATATTAAATGGGCTGCTCGAACATTTTGGAATTTCAAAGCGGAATATCCAAAAGGTAATATGTTTCCAGAGTGGGGGCCAGGTATTCTGGTTGGGAATCATGAAAGCCACTTGGACCCGTTCTTTTATGGAGCAGCTTGCCATCGCCGAATTCGTTATATGAGTAAATTGGATAATTTTAAAACGCCCATTGTAAAAACTCTCTTTAATAATCTTGGAGCGTTCAAGGTTGACCGTGAAAACCCGGAACGAGGTTGGGAAAAAGCAAAAGAAATTTTACGCGGTGGAGAATGGGTAGGAATATTTCCAGAAGGGACACGTTCTAGAGATGGAGATCTGGGAGAGTTTAAGACTGGAGCGGTGAGATTGGCAGTTGAAATGCAAGTACCCATAGTTCCGATGGCGGTTATAAACAGTAGGAACGCACTAAAAAAAGGAAATCTTGTAATGAAGCCTACCCAAGTTAAAGTACGTGTTGGTGATCCTATTTTTTATAATGATTACGATATCAATTCTGTTTCTTACAATGATATCAAGCGATTAAATGATGATTTAAGGAATACAATTTGGGAATTACGTGAGGGAATCTATGGGAAAGAAGAGGATAAAGAACTTTCAATCGGTTCACCTGAAGAAGCTTCAAGAGAACCCAAATTTAATATCATGCGTTATTTGAAAGATCAAGCTAAAGGTGTTGTCGGTCTTATTGATGATACTTGGTATGCCATTTTAAGGAGTTTAGAGGAATTTAATGCGCGGGAGATAATTCAAAGACCAATACATGCGTTCTCAGGGGAACTAGTTTGTAATTTATCGGATCTCATGATGCCATATAGAGTCATAGATTTTGGGAAACACATTCCCGCAGAAGGTCCAGTTCTTATATGTCCAAGCCATAATTCTGAATGGGATGTACTTATACTGGCAGCAAGCATAATTCATCACCCACCAAGACGTGTTGCATATCAAATGGCAAAACAATCACTTTTCAAGATTCCACTCGTAAATGCTTGGGTTAGAAACCATCATGCATTTCCCTTAAAGCGAGGAATGCACGATGTGGATTCATTTCTTTACGCAAAAGAGCTTCTTGAGCAAGGAAAGTTAGTTATTACTTATCCAGAGGGTACTACAAATACAGGGGATGGTCAATTATTAGAAGGCCACACTGGTCCAATGCGATTAGCAATCGAGACAAAAACACCTATTATTCCTATCGGGATAACAGGAACCGAAAAAGTTTATCCAAAGCGAGCAAAAATGTTGGAATTTTATAAAGGGTGCATTCTAAAAGCTGGAGCCCCTTTTACGGAACATCAACAACACTGGGACAAACGAATGCCTGATTATGATGAGCTTAAACGATTGACAAACAGTATGATGGCTCAAATCAAAGACTTACTTTTATATGATACCCCCGATGCGTGAATTTTTTGAGGCACTAATAAAATGGAAATAGGGTTAGGAACAGCTCAAAAGAAAGCAAAAGTTGGAATCCCTAGAGCACTTCATTTTTACAGATATTATCCATTTTGGAAAAAACTTCTTGAAGAATTAGATGTTGACCTTATATTAAGTCCACCGACTAATAAAAAAATAGTTGAAGAAGGAGTAACTCATGGTTTTGGTGAGTTATGTATTCCGGTAAAAATTTATTATGGTCATGTTCTTAAGTTAATAAGAGAAAATCCAGATTTAGACTATCTTTTTGTTCCTAGATATGTAGCTGAAGTAAAAGAATCATATTTCTGTCCAAAATTTCTATCACTCCCCGATATAATTAAAATCTTACCTGGAGTTCCAAAAATTTTAAATTTTGAGGTAAATGTGAAGGAATTTCCTATTGCCACATCTGCAATAGAATTAGGGAAGGAGTTGGGAAAGACTCAAAATCAATCTTTAGACGCTTACAGAGAAGCACAAAGATATTTTGATGAGTATCATAAATCTTTACGAGATGGTGCTCCTGTAAATCATGCTCTAAGATTAGCTGAAAGAAATAGACCATTCACTTTACCTAAAAGAAAAGAGAAAGGAGACCTTAAATTTCTACTTTTAGGACACGTTTATAATATTTTTGATTCATTTATAAATTTAGATTTCCAGAAGAAATTACATGATCAGGGAGTTGAAGTCCTAACCATAGAAAATTTGCCTGAATCTATTTTTAAAACACCAGTGATAATAAGTAAGCGCTTGCGAAACTATTGGCGTCATGAAGAGGAAATAATGCAATCTATTCGATATTTTCTTACAAAAGGACGAGGTGAGATTGATGGTGTTATTTTCCTTATTAGTTTTGCTTGTGGTCCCGATAGCCTTATTTCTGAATTGATAATGCGAGACATGAAAGTTGTGGGACTACCGTTTCTAGAAATCACAATGGATGAGCACTCAGGAGAAGCTGGGCTTCTTACTCGTGTTGAATCATTTGTTGAGATGGTAAGGAGAAAGAAAAAGAAACAAGCTATGGATTCAAAAAAGAAAGAAACAATAAATGCTTAGGAACCACCTTTTTTTAGCGTTTTTCTAAAACTTAGTAATAGAGCTATATATTACAAAATTATGAAAATTCCAAAAAATGTTATAGAGTGGTTATTAGAGGAGGAAAATCCCTCGATTCGTTATCATACTATGCGAGAACTTCAAGAGGTTCCCGAGTCTGATCCAAACCTACAATTGGTTAAAAATCAAATTTCTTCTTACCAACCTGTTAAGAATATGTTAGAGGCAATGCATCCAAAGGGGTATTGGGAGGAATATAATCGCTATAAAAAAAAGTTTATAGGAAAAGGAACTGATTATATGTGGAATACCACTCATTTTATTCTAGCAAACCTTGCTGAACTTGGTATGACACGAGATGAACCTAAAATTGAAAAAGCATGTAATCGATATCTTTCCCTACAACAGCCTGATGGTGACTTTTTGGGACATTTTTCATGTTTATATGGATTGAATATCAGAACTTTTATACTTCTTGGATTTAAGGATGATCCTCGTCTTAAAAAAACTATTGATTTAATGGTAAATTCGGTTAGATATGATAATGGATATTTATGTGATATCCACGAAGGTAAGGTTAAGAAGGGAAGACCAGTTAAATCATGTGTAAGGGGTTCTGCGAAGGTATTGTATTCATTAGGAGAGCTACCAGAATTATGGGACGAACCCTTTAGTAAGAAAATAGTTGATTATTTTCTTAATCGCAATCTATTATATAAAACGACAAATCTAAAGGCTTACGTAAGGAAGGATGCAGGTTTAACAATGTTTCCTTTTTATTGGGGATTTGGGTTAATCGATATATTACTACCATTAGCAAAAATGGGATTTGGGACGGACCCTAGAATGAATTCTGCATGGGATGTTCTTGCACGACATAAAACAGAAGAAGGGAAATTTAGAGTGGATAGTAATACGAAATCAAAATATTGGAAATTTGAAAAACGTGGTTTTGTAAGTAAATGGATTACGTTTTATGCTTATCTATGTTTAAAGTATAAGGAAAAAGCATATTTACACTAAGATCTTAATATATATTTATTCACAGGTACGTAAATTAAGATTAAAAAAAAAATTGATTGAAAATTAGGACATATTAAAATTGTTGTCCACAGCTAGAGCAAAATGTAGCGTCTTCTTCTTTTTTAGCACCACATTGCGGACAGAAGTTAGTTGTGCCTCCCGTCTTAGAGTTTGGTGTTTCTATGGGTTGAGAGGGTTTATTAACGCTTGAATATGGTAGGTTTTTCAACTTTGACAATTTCGCATATCCTATAATTTCATATATAATACTTATTAGTATAGTTATTATTAAAAATCCTAATAACATGCACAAACTTGCTGTTTTCAAGTTTTCAGAACCTTTTCTTGCGTCGTTTGCGATAGCTTCAGGAAACATCTCCGAATTTTTTATAAAGAATTCATTCAAGTTTTTCCAAGCGGAATACCGTAATATACCAGCAATTAATAACATTACTAAACCGATAACAAAAATTATTCCTGGAATGAGTATTAGTCTTAATAGATCATCTAGTGGTGGGAATGTTTGAGATGCTATATAGGGCCAAAAAGCCATAGCAAATAAAATCCCTGCTATTATGATTATAGTTCCTGTAATAAATATAAGAACATATGAACTTATAAAGTAAGACCGAAAATCCTCTAAATCATCGCTTTTTAGTTCCTTATTAGCCTTTTTTATATCTCCAAGAGCTTGAAATGAATAAATTAACATTAATATACCAGGGATAACGGGGATTATGAAATTCAAAAGAAAGAAGATTAATATATAGAACATTCTATCTCCAAATTGGCGAAATTCACGATTTACAGTATCATTTGTCATTTTTAATTACCTTACTTAATTTATTTTTTGAGTACTTATATCTTTTTAAGATTAAAATCTATTAAAAATAAATAGGTTTTGATTATAAAATATGTACTTCTTAAATATAAAAATTAAGTAATGAAAAATGAATATCTTTGTCAATATAATTGTGAATAAACTTAAAGCAAAAGTAATACGATTAATGGTATTCTATTATAAAATATTCAAATTAATAATTAAAAGGTATTAAAATATAAAGAGCGAGAGATTAATTATGATTGATTTTAGTTTAAGTGAGGAGCAAAATACCTTACTCATGAAAGCAAGGGATTTTGCCACAAAAGAAATAAAGCCTGTAGCTATTGAGTTTGATAAAGAGGGTACTTATCCGGAGGAGATTCTAAAAAAAGCACATGAGTTAGGGCTTATGTACACGAATATTCCCAAGGAATATGGTGGATCTGGATTTAGTTTTTTAGAGCATTATATTGTGACCGAGGCATTAAATTATGAGTGTCCGTCTATTGCTCAGATGATTGGAATATCACACCTGTCCATGGCGCCAATTCAGCTTGGTGGAACAGAGGAACAGAAGAAGAAATTTATAGGGACCATGACTAAAAGTTATCGTAGTGGATGTTTTTGTCTCACCGAACCTGAGGCTGGCTCTGATGCAGCTATGATGGAAACTATGGCAGAAAAGAAAGGGAATGGCTATCTTATAAACGGAACAAAGCGTTTTATTACTAATGGAAAATATGCCGATTTACTTTGTTTGTTCGCGACTATTGATAAAAGTCTTGGGACAAGAGGAATTTGCTGTTTTGCAGTACCTAGAAGTACTCCCGGAATAGAAGTGGTTAAAGTAGAAGATAAAATGGGCCAACGGGCACTAAATGTTGCCGAATTAAAATTTGAAAATGTTGAGTTAAGTGAAGAAAACCTTATTGGACAAGAAGGGCAAGGATTTAAGCTAGCCATGATGGCTCTTGACAGAGGAAGAGTGAACATTGCAACATGTTGCACAGGCATTGCTCAAAAAGCATTGGATGAAGCAGTCGAATGGGCGAACACGAGAGTACAATTTGGTCAGACTATAGGTAAGTTCCAAGGTGTTCATTTTATGTTGGCCGACATGAATGCTCTTGTGATGGCATCAAGAGCTATGTACCTTCAAGGAGGATGGATGCTAGATCAAGGTATACGATGTACAACCGAAGCTGCATTAGCGAAATGCTTTGCATCTGATGCCGCCATGAAGGTTACTACGGATGCAGTCCAAATAGTAGCAGGTTCAGGATATATGAAGGGTGCAATTGTAGAAAAGCTTATGCGTGATGCTAAATTAACTCAGATTTATGAAGGTACTAATCAGATTAATCGATTGGTAGCAGGTCGTGGTATCTTAGCTAAACGGAGTGTTTTGTTTTAAACTTATCGTTATTAGGTTTAACCAACACTGAAAATTAAATATTTTTTTACATTTATAGTAAGTTTTGCCACAGAAGGTTCTAAGGAGATAAAATAAACTTTCAATGGATTTAACAAAACAAGAAATAATAAAATCAGAAGAATTTCTTTTTTAGAATTCTTTTATATCTTAGTAATTGAAAAAAAAATTGAAAAAAAAAATAGAAAAAATTATTGATTTTAAATTGAACCAGCAGTACTTGCTGGGATTAAAAGAATATCGTCACCATTGTTGACATTGTAATCTCTTAATGGACTGTTTTCCTCCATTGTAATTCCACCAGAAGATAAATGAAAGTCATTAGGATCAAGTCCATATAGATTTCCTAATGTGTTTTTAAGATCATCAACACAGTTGCCATCATTCACAGTTAATTTCTCCTTTTTTTCACCTGGGCCAATTGTACTCATGAAGTACAATGTTATTTTCCTACCTGCTGAAGGGGTTTTAGATGCAGGGGTTTTTGATTTTACTCGTTGCTCCCCACCTAAATCCTCATCAAATTCGTCAAAACTCATTTTTTATTACATCCTTTTTTTGTTATTTTCAATTTTATTAAACTTAAGAATATAGCATTCAAATGATATTATAAAACCCATTGGTATGATTTTGCAGTTTTTCAGAATTTTTAATGAAAAAGAGCAATTCTTAGTTTAGGTGTTTTTATTATTCATTTAGTAAATCTTGTTAAACCATAAGGGAACTTGGGATTATAATAGTAAGATGAAGAGATTTAGGATTTTAATATCTTAATTAATAAAAACTTTAAAAATTACAAAATAATAATCAAACATTATAAAAAGCATTAAAAATCAATTTTATACTACTTTTTTTTATAACAACTAAAGCATTTGTTTTATACCATTTCTATCTGTGGACTAGATGCATCGATTTCTACCGGTTTATCGAGTGTAATTTTTCTTAAAAAGAATATTGCTATTAAGTAGAAAAATCCTTGTGAGCCAAATAATAATGTAATTATCATAGGATCTCTCTGATTCGCACCCGTGAGAATTAGACCAATTATAATTTGGAAAAAGCCAGCACCAAGCGATGATATAAATGTAGAAAATCCATAGTAAGATCCCGAAATATTAGAAATCGTTTCGTCAAGATCAGAAGAATTTTTTTTAACTGCGGCTTCATGGATTAAAGAAGCACCTAAAGGAATTCCAAATAAAGGTATTGAATAATTTGTCCCTAAAATTGTACCAAAAGAAACAACAAACAATAAAATCTTAAGAATATATGGAAGATTACTTAGGAGAAATAAGAAATCAGTAAATGAGACAATCGCTGAGAAAGTTAGTGCCAAAGAATATGATTTAACTAAAGGACTTTTTTTAATTACGAATCTCCACACAAAATACCAACCTAATTTTCCAGCAAGAGAAATTATTACATATATTAAAAATTCTGCTTGCTGAAATTCAAGCAAGAATGTTTGAAATGGAAATAGTAGGAATCCAAAAATACTTCCCCCGATATTCATAAAAAAACCAGAATATACTAAATTTCTGTATTTATAATCTCTTGCGGGTTCTGCCATTTTTTTGAAAGTTCCTCTCAGTGACACCTTTTCTTTTTTTGAGTTAGAATTGTAAAGGTAAAAACTTTCATCCACAGAAAAAAATACTACTACCACAGCGATTAAACCAACACAAGTTAAAATAAATCCCATTACGGGGATGATATTAAGAATAATTTGACCAGAGGGATCATAATGTTTAGCGTTTTGTGGATCAGGGAGTAGACTTTGAACGAAAAGTAGCAAAAATAGAGATATAACTGAAGCAATTATCATGAAAAAGGCACGCAACGATGCAACTTTGTGTCTATTGGTCAATGTTTGAGATTGTTCAGGTAACATTGATAAGTAAGTGTTGAAGATTAAGGTTCCAGTTAAAGCACGAGTCGCAGTTACAATCCAGAAATAGATTGCCGTCGGTAAGAATAATGAGTTGTTTTCTGGAGCAAATGGAGGAAACCATATTATTATGCTGCTGATAATCCAGAAAGGCAAAGCATATAGTAAAAAGGGACGTCGTTTTCCGAATTTTCCAGGTTTTTTATTATCCATAATAACACCAAATATAATTGAGAAGAATGCTGAGATAAAAACGTTAAATGAAAGTCCAACTGAAGCAAGGACTGGATCTAAATTAATGGTGTACACATAAAATTGAAAAACAAAAGAACCACTAAAAATATTCAACATGGATATTCCAAAATTCCCAAGTGCATATCCGAATAAACGTTTCCCCTTTAATTCCCTTAAACTATTTGGTGTGACCAAAAAAAAACCCTAGTTTATGATAAAAATTATAATTAAAATAATTTGAAATAGTTTTCGATATTTGTTTATAGGTTTAAACGGTATTGTGAAGATTTTTTAAAGTTTCTTATCTCTAGATACATTGTTAAAAAGTCAAACTGATCAAAAAAAAAGAATGAAACTGTGAATTGAAACAATGGAATTAAAACACTTATTTAGCCCTTGTAAAAACGATATATCATAATCTACTCTATTGATTCAACAAGATACTTATAATATTCTCAAACATTTAATTTTATTTATAAACCTATTTGTATAAATTGAAATTTAATCAAATAAATATCTAAGTAAACTAATCTATCTTGTTATATCTGAAATAGTAGAATAATTGGTGTTATGAAATGCTTAATAAGAGTCTTCAAGCAACTAAGCCAAGGAAACCTCGATATTTCGAGGGACTGGAAATTGGTGCGGTTTCCGTAAAATGGGTTCGTCGAACACAAAATGAAGAGATACTTAGTGAAGTTATACGTCATGAGGGTTCTCCAAGAGAGAAAATAAAGAAAATATTCAGTTGTTATAATGGTGATAACAATTCAAAAATTGTAATAACTGGTCAAGCAACAAGTAGTTTTCTTAATTTGCCATACAGATCAGAAGTAGAATGTCTTGAAAAAGCTCTTTCTTATTATAATCTAAAGCCTGACATTTTACTTTCACTTGGTGGAGAAACTTTTAGCGTTTATCCCATGAAAAATGGTAATGTTAAGAACATAATTTCTACTTCAAAGTGTGCTGCGGGTACGGGTGAGTTTATTGTGCAGCAACTTCAAAGAATGGGATTATCTATTGAAGAAGGAATAGAAACAAGCAAAGATGGGGCTTTTACTCAATTAGCAACAAGGTGTTCAGTCCATTGTAAATCAGATGCAACTCACCGATTGAATAAAGGTGAGTGTACACCAGCAGATATAGCAAAGACGTTAATCTATGACCTAGCAAGAAAAGTAAGTGAAATGATAGAAGCAACCCAATGGCCTACACGGTTAATTGTGATATCAGGGGGGGTTGCTTTAAATAAGATCTTCATCAAGAATCTTTCTACCTTTCTCAAAGACTCAGAAATTAAAGTATTACCAGAAAGTCCTTATCTCGAAGTTTTTGGAGCATCATTATTTGCATCTGAGTTGCCAGAATCTACCCAAATAAATGATAACTGGTTTAGTACCTCAATTAATGAGTTTCAAACTCATGAAGCACTTGAAAAATCAGAACCTCTTCTTGATTATAGAGTTAGTACAAAAAGTAAGATGGAGTTAAAACCAGGAGAAAAATATATACTTGGTGTAGATGCGGGTTCTACTACCACTAAAGCCGTATTGTTTAACTTATCTGATAATACAATAGGAGCAAGTGTTTATTTAAGAACATTAGGTAATCCCATATTAGCAACTAAAAAATGTATAAAAGCACTTGTAGAGCAAGTTGGAGATAGTTCTATAAGACTAATCCAATGTGGGGTAACAGGATCAGCAAGAGAGATGGTATCAGTTTATTTAGATAACTGTCGAAGTTTTAATGAAATTTTAGCACACGCAAGGGCAGCAACCGAAGAGCTTCCTGAGGTTGCTACTGTTTTTGAAATAGGCGGACAGGATTCAAAATTCATTTCATTTTTAAAAGGAGTACCGATTGATTATGCGATGAATGAAGGTTGCTCTGCAGGAACAGGTAGTTTTCTTGAAGAATCTGCATCAGTTGATATGGGTATTGCAGTAGAAGAAATAAGTTCTATTGCGACAAAAAGCACTCAACCAATCGCATTTGGTGAACGATGTGCTGCTTTTATCAATACCGACTTAAGAAACGCACTTCAACAAGGAGCAAAAGTAGAGGATGTTGTTGCTGGTCTTGTCTATTCGATTGCTGATAATTATATTTCTCGTATTGTTGGACCTCGTCAAATTGGAGCAAATCTTCTATTTCTTGGAGGAGTCGCTCTTAATAAGTCTGTTGCTTTAGCTATTGCGGCTCGTTCACAGCGAAGGATTGTAGTTCCTACTCATCCCGAACTTATGGGTGCTGTAGGCACAGCTCTTATGACGAGGGATCTATTACAACGTGATGAAATATCAGAAGAAAATTATACACTACAAAATCTTACGAAGGGAAAAATACAGATTAAAAATACGTTTAGATGCAAATCATGTGAAAATAATTGTGAGATTGAAAGGATTTCGATAAGAGGCCATGTTTATCCTTTTGGAGGTTTGTGTTCTAAATATAAATTACTGCGTCAGAAAGGTACAAAGATAAAGGAAGGTCAAGATCTTATAGAAATCAGGAATAAAATGATGATTGATGAATTTGGAGCTCGTTCTTTAAGTAATCCTCGTGGTACGATTGGTATACCCATGTCATTAACGTCTCATGTTTACTTTCCCTTATATGTTAAATTTATCAATGAGCTTGGATATAATGTAGTATTATCAAATCCTTCAAAGACAGGCAATACAAAAACAAAGGCACCTATATGTTATCCCTGTGAGTTAGTTCATGGGGCAGTAAACGATCTTATTAATCGAAATGTTGATTATATCTTTTTACCCCATGTTATTGAAATGGAAATTCCAAAGGGTTATATTCATGGTTATACTTGCCCATCTACAACCACTATACCTGACATTATCCGCGCAGCTTTTGAGAGTGAAAGTGGAAAGATATTATCACCACATATTGGTCTCTCAGAAGATCTTATTAAAACAACATTGAAAGAGCTTGGAAGAATTGCTTCCTTATTAGGATTAGAAAATGAGGTAGGTATTAATGCAGGATTAGTAGCCTTATCTCATTATAGAATGTTCAGAGAAATATATTACGAATTTGGACAAAATAAATTAAAAGACTTATTAAAAAAGCCATCAGTAATTATTGTTGGAAGACCTTACGTCGTTTATCCTCCAGATGTTAATATAGCTCTACCTCGTAAGATTGTTAGCAGAGGATACAATGCTATTCCTTCTGACATGTTACCTTTTATAAATGATGGAAGTGTTCCACAACGAAATGTATGGAGATTCACTCAAGAGATCGATAATGCGGTTAAATACGTTAAAAAATATCCTAATCTCTATATTTGCTTTGTTTCTTGCTTTTCTTGTGGACCTGATGGGACTATGTATCATCACTACCGGCAACAACTTGAAGGACATACATTCTGTTATCTCGAAATAGATTCCCATACAGCCCACGCCGGTTTTGAAACAAGGGTGGGTGCGTTTTTAGATATTATCGAAGAACGTCATCTAAAAAAGGATAAAAAAAATAAAAAATCACTAATTCAAACCATAGTTGTTTAAAAAATGACAGAGATAGAACCATCTAATTGTTTAAAAGAAGATAATAAAAATAGAATAGAACAGGCTCATTTTTCAGATGATCTTAAATGTATTATTGATAGTGAGGGTCAGAAAATCGATTTTGACGACCCAAGAATAGTCTATGTTGATCCTGAGCCACGTAACTCCTATGGAAGAAAACTAGTTATTAATTTGTTTAAAAAATTTAATCGAAACATTAGGATAGGTGAAGAAACTGATGCTTCTATTTTACAATATGCTAAAAGGATCTGTTCTGGTAGAGAATGTCTTGCGAGTGTTGCAATCGCAGGTGCCGTCTTAAAGGATATTGAAGAATATAAAGGGGAAAATGAAATCACAATATACCGAACCCCAATAGATAACCACGGTCCATGTCAGAATGGTGCATGGCCAGTTCTTTGGGAGACTTTTTCAAAGAGATTAAATGTGAAAAATGCCATTTTCTGCGCTTTTCCTAAATATACTAATAATTATCTTGGATTAAATCGCGACTTATTAGCAATGGAAAACATTAATTTTATTGTAGGTCAGTATCTTATCGAGGCAAGAAACGCTTTAGAATGTGTTGCTGAGAATAAAATTAGAGCTTTGGAGAAATTTGAAGACATAACTAATGAATTGATTGATAGTGTAAAAGATGGGAGGAAGACAATAAACACCGGTCTAATAAAATGGGCAAGAGAGGTCACAAAAATACCTCTTAAAGCTAGCGTTGAAGAAACTCCCAAAGTTTTAATTTTTGGCGGTTTAAATCTAATGTTTGATCATTATCCTGTAGAAGATTTTTTTCTCGAAAAAGGAATTATTGTAAAAGTTGTAGATATAATTGAAACGATGAGCATGATTTTAGCAGAAAGTACTATAAGATTTGGATTTAAAAAAGGATTATTAACGCCAAAAGAGCAATTTAATGAAAAACTATTAGGCATTTCTGAATTAGAAGGAAAAGATCAAAAAGAATTTCAAAGGACAAGGAGAAATAAAAGTGCTTTAAACTTCCTTAATTCTCAATGTAAAACGTTCAGGAGGATAATCGGGAAATCTGGATTATTATTTGATCCATTTATAGATTTTATCGATCTCTTTGAAGAGGGAAATAAGTATATTTCTTCAAATAGTCTTAGTGAAACTCCCATTATAACGGGTAGATTTTTACATTCGATAAAGGAAAGGATTTATGATGGTTTAGTTAATTTAGGAACTTTTAACTGTCAACCTGCCATGAACTCGCAAGCAATCATACGACCCTTAGCTAATAAATCTGACATCCCTTATGCTGCAATAGATTGTGAAGGACCGTGGATATCAACAAATCAACGCAGACTTCTTGAAACAATAGCAATACAAGCGAAGAGAATGCGAAAAGAAAAGAATAAGAAACTAATCCAAAATGTAACTAACTAACTTTTCTCTGAATCTTTCCTTTTAGCCAACCGATTTTTTTTGTTTTAACATTATCAAAATGGGGAATATAGGGTTTTAAATCTAATATAGGTGTTTTATCTAGAATGTCAACGTTTTTCACATGAATGATATTATCACTAATTTCGATTATCTCCAATATTGAAAGCCCTAATGGATTTGGGCGAAAAGGAGTCCGAATAGCAAATACTCCCCTTTTCTCATTATCTAAAAATGGTTTAGATTGAAGTGGAACGGGCAATTTTACCATATCAAAAAAAAATAGGCAATAGAGATGAGAAAATTCGGAAAGATCTTTCAAACCGGTTTTATATTTAGAAAAAATCTCAATGGTTCCTTTCACCGTTGAGATTCCTGATTGAATAGGGATTCCTTTAAGTGTTTTAAAAGGAGTATGAATAATACCAATTGGTTTAAAACAGATATCATCGGGGAATTTACGATCTTTAAGATCAATTAATTCTCTATTCATGATTTCCATAATCTTCTAAAGATTATGATTACAGAAAAGACTTTCTAATAGATTATGATTTCTAACTGTTAAAAGAAGAATTGAGTGATTATATTAAATTAAATAAAGGGATAGAAATATTTAATAAGAAAATCTTTAGCAGCTACATTATTCTTTTGATAATCTTCTTTCAATTTTGAATAGTCATAAGGAATGTTTTTAAAATCAACATTTATGCTAGTGTCATCAATTTCTAATAAACAAAAAGATGTTATTGGTTTCCAAGTAATACTGATTGAACCAGGATTAATAATATGTTTTTTCTTCCATGTCATATACAACTGTAGATGGGAATGACCAACAAGTACAATATCAACATCTTTAGGGTAATCATCGAAAAATTCTTCCAGAGTCTTTTCTTGATATATTAAAAGGTTATCTTGCATTGTTCTACCAGGAGTATCATAGAAATGTGAATGGAGCATTAGAATTTTTTTCCCATTGATATCTAGAGTTTTTGATGTGGGTGTGTTATCTATTTGGGCAAGAAGATCTTTTCCAATATGTTTAGCAATCCATTCATGGTGAATCATCTTTTCTCTCATCCATTCATTTTTTCTTTTTCCTAAGACAATCATTTCATTGTTCCCAATTATATTTTCAAATCGTTTATCCGTGAATATAGTTTGAGCTACTTCTTTTGGATTAGGTCCAATGGAGGTAAAATCACCTAAATTTAAGATTTTTTCCGCTTGAAAGTGTTCTTCATTATATTGGAGAAAACTATCTAAAGCGTATTTATTTGCATGAATATCCGATATAATAGCAAGTTTAGTAGTGTTTACCATAGTATATTCCCTAAAAAAATTATAAATAGTAAAAAGAAGATTGCTTTTTTAATCTAATTTTTTAAGAATTCTTAATAGAAAATTCCATGTTTTTTCAACTGATTTGACATTTAACCTTTCATTTGGGGAATGAACATCCCTAGCTGTTGGGCCAATTGCGATTACTTCCATATTGGGTTTTAAATTTTTAAAGATTGTACTTTCTAAACCCCCCTGAATTAAAATTATTCTTGGATCACTACCCGACAATTCTTTATAAGCTTCTTTTGCCAAATTCAGAAGCCTTGAATCAAAATTAGGTTCCCAAGGAGGATACCGTCCTGTGATCGTTTTGTTCATTTCAAGTCCTGACATATCTAAAAGTGTTATGAATTTTTCAAATGTGCTTTCATTGTAATATTTACTAAAACTGCGATGTAACCACCTTAATCGAATATAATCCGTTTCTGTTTTTATTATACCTAAATTTGAGGATGCAAGCGCAAATGCTCTTATCTTAGGGTGTATTGATAAAGGTCCACTAGGGAGTATATATAAAAGATCTAATAGTTTATCTTGTATTTCTTTTAATATTACCATATCACTAATATCAGGTT
>JAGXNR010000025.1 GCA_019894875.1 Promethearchaeota archaeon
ATCCTGTACGTAGGATAAGGATCTCTTTTTCTTTAATAGGAAGTGAGGATTTATATAAGACGTGATTACCGAAAACACGCCATCGATTATATAATTTCGAATAGTTAGCCATTGTGGCCAAAATGTTTATCACTCCCTTTGTATTATTCAACTTTCGCCACCCTTCTATCAAATTTCGAGCATCATCGTCCCATTTTGATTCTTCTAAGGGGGGAACCCTTGGTTTAGAAGGATAAATTGATTTACGCTGACCTTTACCTTTGTTATAAATTTCTTTTTTCTTTTCTGAAATTGTTTTTTTCACCATTTTTGATGTATAGGAAGAAAAAAATTCTATTGTTTAAGGTTTTATTGAATAAAAGTGAAAAGAAAATTGTTGAATACTTAAACCATTATTTTAATTTTGCCCCACATTCTTCGCAAAATCTAATGACTCCTGTGTGTTTTACTTCCGCACCGCAAGATTCACAAAAATTAGGTATTTCAGGGGGAGGAGTACCTTTTTCAACTGTGGGATATTCAAAAGTTTCTTTCTCCTCCTCAGTGTGATCAAGTTCTATGTTGCAATTATCACAAAATTGAGCGCCAGCTCGCATATATTTTCCACATGATATACATCTAAAAAATAGTTTGAACCCACAATTTCTGCAAAATTCACTGTATTTACCTGTAGGAGTATTACAGCGAGGGCATATTTTTTCCTCCAACCAGAAATACCGAGACATAAGCTGGAGTATAATAAATAAGAAAAATGACAAGGGAAGTAAGATCCACCAGAATGGGCTAACTAATAGAGATAAGATAACCGCTAGTGCTGTAATTAATATAAATAAGAAAACCCAAACTTGTAACAATCCTTTTTTCTGAGTGTTTCGACTACTAAAACTCATATAATCAATTGTATTTTATATATAATTTGATCTGTATAAATTATAATATTTCTTTAAGTTTAAGATATTTGAATGGAGTTATTATGTTATAGTAGTTTTGCAGTAAGGACAGATTTCTGTTTCCTTTTTAATCTGCTCTCCACACGCAAAGCAGAGTTTTTTACTAGTACTGTATAATATCTTTTCTACCTTTTCTTCAACCTTTTCTTTATCAAATCCTTTACCAGACATAACTAAAACGGTTGTAATATTATGTTTAATTATAGGAATTATGAACAAATTTAATAAAAAAATGGAGTCCGATCTTTATGGTAAGTTAAAGATGCCAAAATTTAAGAATTTGAAATTATTATATAGTCATAGTACAAATATCAAATAGAGATGATTAGAAGAAAATGCCTGGTTCTCATGGTTCATTAACTAAAGCGGGAAAAGTTAAGCAGCAAACTCCACGGATTGAAAGAAGCGGAGTAAACTCTCGTAAGAAAAAGCCTCCAAGAATAAGGTTTAGAGAATTATATAAATCAAGGGTTCTTAATGAACGATTTGGAGGTCAACAAGAAAGTCTTGGAGCGAAAAGATCTCGTTATAAAAGATAAAAAATATACTTATTTTTATTTGTTTACTCCAATGGTATGGAGTTGATTTTTTAATATTTGGCTCTGTTTTACATAAAATTGTGATTTTTGATGATTTTTTTCTAAGCTGTTGTAATAATCACTCATTAAAGAATTCCACCTTATAGCTCTTTTTATGTTATTTACTTCTTTTGCAGAGAGATGATTCTCCAAGCTATTCAGATAATAAAGAGCTTTTCTGGAATCTTTTCTATGGTGGATATAGAATTCAGATAATTCTAAAATAAAATCAATTAAGACATTTTGGTGATTGTTATTGTTAAAACTAATTTCATTAACATTTAATCCAGCTTTTAAGAATCGTTGAGCTTGTGAGAGGTTTCCCTGATTTTTGAAGTGGACGGCACGAGTTAAAAAATACTTTAATCTAATTTTAATAGAATTAACCCCAATTTCAAGCACTTTTTTAAAGCATTTTTTCGAATCAACAATTTTATTTTGTTCTAAATATATTAATCCTGTATAAAGATAAGCCATACCCACATAACTTTTTTTGGTAAGAGAGATGTTTTCTTTTTCTAAGAAATTTCTAATTATATCAAAATGGTCTAATGCTTTTTCATAATTCTTATTTTTGAAATAACTAATTCCCAATTTTTGGTGAATTCGAATTATATAATCTATTGGCACTTCACCAGATTTAGCGATACTAAGAGCACTCTGTAAGTAATTAAGTGCTAAATCGTCATTACCTAAAAGAGTAGCTATTTTTCTTAGCTTTAACAGTATTGAAACGACGACCTTTTTTTGTTGATTCTTGTTGAAAATCTTTAAGGAATCGTTCAATAATTTTGTAGCTTCCTCAAATCGATAATTCTTAATAAGTTCTTCTGCGTTTGTATAATGGTTAATCGACTCGATTACTTCAAAATTAGTAGGGGGAGTGTTGAATAAATCATTATGAAAAGGAAATAACTCTTTTGCTATTGAACTCTCATAACATAATGGTGAAAATGGGAAATTATTCTGATCTAAGATAAAGTTCTTACCTCTGTAGATTAGTTCTTTCGAAGGTCTGAAATTGAGTAATTCATTCTGCTTAATTTTTCCATTTTCGATTACCTCAATGATAGCATTCAAAATCATTCTAGTGAATTTTATCCAGTTTTCTACTAATAATTCTAATTTAAATTCAGGATATTTGTTGAATAAATCAATTAATATATGGGGGGAGTAGCTATCAAACGAGGATCGGATATAGAATTTCTTATATTCAAGATCCTTCAAATAAGTAAAAAATCCTTTCTCTAATATAAAAAATTCATCAAAATCTTTTTTATTTGAAAAAAATAAGGTTTCAGATGTTCGAAGTTTGGGTACTCCATTGTATAATTCCCATGGTAAGTTAAAACTGGGTTCCAATCCAAGTTTTATTAACATTCCCACTAGACTTCTGTGTTGATCATCAGATAAATCCTCTAATTGCTCTCTTTTATTCATGAGTGAGATTCTGATACGATTTATCCAGGTGTTTTCATTTTCATCTCTTATAAGCTCTGGCATAACTAGATTTAGTAAATCAATGAGCTCCGGTTCTTTTCCTTTTATTGGAAAATTGTGTTCTAAAGTTAAAGAAATCGCAAGTTTTCGAAGAGCTTTCATTATATAAAGAGTAGTAGTGTAGGTACTCTGATTTAGGTTCCATAATTGAAAGGCTATTGAAACGCGAAAATTTATAACTTCAAAAGGAATATTAATTCGTATCGGTAATGTTATCGGAAACTTTATAGTAAAAATTAGAATTTTCTCTTTTTTTACACTGTATCGAAAATAATTTTCAATCGATCCATTGATTTTCCACCCATTTTTCTCTATAACTTCTCGAAGATTTTTTATTTCATTTGATGAAAATGGGTTTATTGACATAGTTATCGTGGTTTCTACGAATTATATAGCATCAGAAATTAGAATCTTATAAATTCTTAAATATCTAGTAGTGATTCGAAATAAAAATTTAATTTTTAGCCAATAAAATTTAAAGATAGAATTCGAATAAATATTTAATAGCTTGAATTAACATGTTAAACTTGTAATTTAAAGAAGATGGGATCGATTCATTAATGGATATTACAAAATTTAACCAAGAATTGAAAACAAAAGTTGCTTTAGCAAATAGCTACGAGAAGAGGAAGGAAATTGATTCAGCGATAAAACTATGGCTAGAAATTTCAGAAATGACAATTAAATATTCTAAATCAAAAGGGATTAACGCTTCTTTTAAAATTATGCTTATAAATAGAACTAAAGGTATTTTCGAACATATTAAAAACCTAAAAGCTGGTCAAGTAGAAAAAGATCTATTTGAAGAAGATGTCTATATACCAGAAGAGGAGATTCAGGAAGAAAAAGCATTTGAAATAACTGAAAAAGAAAAAATTATACCTGAAAAAAAGGAAACTAAGGAAATAAGACCATTTAAACCAGTTGAGGAAAAAGAAATTAAGACTGTAGAAGAATCTAATTTTAAGAACATTCCTAAGGGATTTAAGGAGATTCAAACTTCAAACGACTTCAAAATAATAACTCCTCATGATGAGGATTATGTAAAAAAACATATTAGTCAAGAAACAAACCCATCTGAAAAACAAAACTCTCTACCAAAACAGGAAAGAATTGATTTTGAACAACTAGAAGATAGTGAATATCTGATTTGTTTTGCGTGTGGATATGATAAAAACATGAAAGATGCGAAAACTTGTAAGAGTTGTGGAACTACTCTTAATTGAAAATTTGATTCTTCAAAATCTATTTCTTTTTGAATTCTTTATTTTCTCAAATTTCTCAATAGCTCGATCTTTCCAAACAGTATTCCATTTTTTAAATCCTGATTTTACGTACTTCTCTCTTTTAGGGAAATTGTAACAAACCCAATTAAAAAGGACAAAAAATCGTTTTGCCCCACTTTTCATAGTTAGACTCTTTGATCTTACCCCTAAATCATTTCTGAGGTGTTCAACTAATTTACCTTCTATAGCATCTTGTAACTTGCCTTCAACAATTGCATCTTCATAGTTTATTCCTTCTTCTATGAAATATGCTCTAACTTGATCAAAAATATTCCCTCTACAGAGTTTAATGATTTCACCATCCTTTTGGAAATTTAAATCGCTTAATCCCTCTTTAACTAATTTCACAGTTTCTGAAAATGGTTTCTTGTTTTCCCAATTTTCCCCTTTAAATAAGTTTAAAGGTAAGGATTTAAAAATTAACTCCCCTGTTTCCTTTCTTAAAAATCCAATAAAAGCATCTCCTACTAAGTCACCAGTTCCCGCATCATCGATTTCTATTGTCATCTAATCTCAAAGTTATTAAATCTATCTATTGGATAGAGAGTAAATTAATAAATATATATCAAGTTTTATAAAATTTAATTATATAGAAAATATAATGATTTTAATTATACTTTTGTGATGATTAAACAATGGACATTGAATTTTTAATCATTGGAAATGAAATTCTGATCGGGAAAACCTTGGATAGTAATTCAAATTGGATGGCAAAAAGGATTGCTCGATATGGACACCAGTTAAGAAGAATTACAACGGTGGGAGATGACTTGAATGTCATCTCAAGTGCTCTACAAGGAATTTTAAAAAGAAAACCAGATATTATTATAACTTCAGGGGGTTTAGGTCCTACCTTTGACGATATGACTTTAGAGGGCATTGCAATGGGTTTAAAAAGAACATTAGAACTAAATGAACATGCATTTTCCTCTATAAAGAAAGTATATAAGCATGCTTATGATCAAGGAATCTTAAAGCTTAATGGAATGACAAAAGAACGAAAAAAAATGGCATATCTTCCCCAAAGGTCCATCCCTCTTCCCAATACTATAGGAACTGCACCAGGGGTCAAAATTAATGAGGAGAACACACAGATTTATATATTTCCAGGAGTACCAACAGAGTTAAAATCCATGTTTAGAAATGTAATAATCCCGATTTTAAAAGAAAAACAAGGCAAATTTATAGAAAAAGGATTTTTATTTTCCGGTATTGGAGAAAGTCAGATTGCTCCATACACAGGTGAATTAGAAAAAAAATATCCACAATTATGGATAAAAACTCATCCTAGAATTGGTTTATCTGTTGAAGTTGAGGTTTCAATCACAGCTTTTAACGTAGAGAATGGAGAAGAACTGGTTAACAAAGCTCTAGATGAAATAAAAAAGATAATTTTACACTTGAAAGGAGAAATTATTAAAAGAGAATAATTAAAAATTCGATATATTATACAAGCCTAACTAATTATAAAGAAATATATGCAAACTTTTATTAGAAAGGCATCCATTGCTGATGCTAAAGCTATATCATCTATTTGGGAAGTAATTTGCGCTGAAAGGAGATTTACTGCTATTAATAAACCTTTTACACCTCAGCAAGAGCGTGAATATATCTCTTCTCTTTCAGACCGGGAGGGAATATTTATAGCAGACTTAGAAAAACAAATAATTGGATTCCAATCAATAGATTTATGTGCAAATTTTACAGATTCATTTGATCATGTTGGTCAAATAGGAACTTTCATACTCCCTAAGTGGCGTAGAAGCTACATAGGAAGACAATTGTCTAACCATACTTTTCGATTTGCTCGCCTGAATGGTTATAAAAAGCTAATTATCTATGTACGAGCACAAAATACTGGTGCAATTAATTTTTATAAAAATCTAGGATTTATCGAGAAAGGTGTTCTTACGGAGCAAGTTCAAATTGACGGGCAATATGAAGATGAAATTTTCATGGAATTATTCCTATAAACAGGTTTTTCATATTTATTAAATTTATATCTCCAAATACCCTTGCTAGGCCGTCATTTTGCGACTAACATTTCTTCACAAAATTCATTCTTTTTGGAGTTATATTCTTGTAATTTCTATTTTTTCTACGTTTTCGGAAATTCTTACAAGTCCAGGAGTTAGTGTATCAACAGTGCCCACGATCCAATTCGAAATCTTATTACTCGTGAGAATATTGGAAAATTCCTCTGCTTTTAAAGAATCGACGGCCATAAGCATACCCCCGGCGGTCTCAGCACATTCACAATCATCAAAATCATACCCTAAGTCTTTTGCTAACCTTTCAGAGAGTTTAATTGAAGGTGTCGTTTCTATTATCGCGGATAAATTCGAGTTCTGGAGAATTTCAGATAGATGTCCGGCAAGCCCAAAACCTGTAATATCTGTCATGGCATGAATAAATGAGAAATCATCGAATGAATGAATTGTTTTCACAACGTTCTGGTTAGGAGTTGTCATTATCTTTATTGCGAAGTCAATTGTTTTTTTAAGTTGGTTTTTAGAATAACTTTCAAGCATCTCAGGAAAGTCTTTTAATAATCTATATGCTGCCATAACAGGTTGAATTCCGATTGGTTTTGTTATGATAATTTTATCACCTTTTTTCACTCCTTGTTTTAAAATTATCGAATCCTTATGAACAAACCCAGAAGCTTCCCCACCGATTAATGGCCATTCGGAGTATATTGTATGACCGCCCACTACTTTAGAATGAATCTTCTTTTCCATAAAATATTTGATCCCCTCTAAAATTCCTTCAGCAACATTCATTGGAGTGTTAGTATTAATTCCTAAAAAGACCAGCATCCCAGAAATTTCTGGAACATTCATCGCAAAAACATCATTAGTTACATTGCATGCCGCTATTTGTCCCATAACATCAGGTTCATCAACGATAGGGGTAAATATATCTAAGTTTTTTACATGGACAATATCAGTATTAGGAACAGGAACAACAGCAGCATCTTCAATATCTCCAGCTAACCCTGTTTTCTCAAGTAATTTATTTAAATCATTAGAGCCAAGTTTACATGATCAACCAAAAATTTTTACTTGTTTCGTTAACCTATACTCTTCTTTTTTAGGCATACTCACCTCACTTTTTCATAAATTTTATTCTTATTAGAATATTAAGCATTCAATTAAATATAATTTTAGGATAGCTTTCTTAAAATTTGATTGTTATTAAAAAAACTAATTTTTCTAAATTGAAAGAAAGAAAATATAAATTTACAAATTTTAGAAAAAGAAATATTTTGTTTCTAGCTTTTTAAATTCTAATCGATGCCGTTTTGCAACGGAAATCTTAATAAGCACTAGCATTTTTGCCTATTTCATTGACATCGTTAAACATTTGTTATTTCAATATGCTCAACGTTTTTGGAAACGCGAACATGTTTCGGTTTCTTTTTGCTATCGATTGTACCAATAATCCAATTTTTCACTTTATATTCACTATTCAGTCTTTGTGAGAATTCCTCAGCGTATTCATGATCAACAGATAACAGCATCCCTCCTGCAGTCTCTGGCATTTCACATGTATCAAATTTATATCCAAATTCGGAAGCTAATTCACTTGTTAGGTTAATACTTGGGATTGTCTCGATTATAGCCGAAAGTCGTGAATTCTGGAGCATTTCTCTCAGATGTCCAGCAAGCCCGAAGCCACTAACGTCTGTCATCGCGTGGATAAATGATATATCATCGTAGGTATGTATTGTTTTTACGACATCCTGAAGAGGTGTTGTCATTAACTTTATAGTTAATTTTATAGAATCGTCAATTTCACTCTTTGTAAAATTTTCCAAGAGGTCTGGATTGTTTTTTTGTAGACGATATGCTGCCATTATTGCTTGATTCCCTATTGGTTTTGTCAGTATTAACTTGTCTCCTTCTTCTACATAGTTTTTCTTGATAATTTTATCCTTTTCAACGAACCCAGACGCTTCTCCTCCTATCAGAGGCCATTCTGAGTATATTGTGTGTCCACCTAAGACTTTTGAATTTATTTTGTGTTCCATGAAATTTTTAATTCCGCGAAGTATACCCTCAGCAATATTCATTGGCATATTTTTCTTGATCCCAAGAAAAACAAGCATACCAGATATTTCAGGAACATTCAGGGCGAATACGTCATTAGTGACATTAGCAGCAGCGATTTTTCCCATTATCTCCGGCTCGTCTAAGATTGGTGTGAAAATGTCAAGGTTCTTTACCATGACAAGATCGGTATTAGGAACAGGAATTACAGCAGAATCTTCAATGTCTCCTTTCAAGCCCACTTTAGATAAAAGACTGTCAAGTTTATCAGCAGATAGCTTACAGTTTCAACCAAAAAGTTTCGTTTGCAATGTCAATCGATAACTCTCTAATTCTTGCATCCTTCACCTCAAATCTGTTTTTTCTTTCTTATATTAGTAGATTGATTTAACAATTCCAGATTAAATAATGTTTTCTACATAATTTATTCAAAAAATTAACAAAACTAACAAAAAAAGTAAGAGAATTTCTTTTAAAAATTTATGGTAGAAAAATTTCAATATGTTTTGTAGTTTTTCTCATATTGTCATATTGATCCCTATAGAAAAGTTCTAGTTTAATTTCATCTGCTGTAGGGTCAAATAGATTCTTTTTAAGTTCCTTTTGCTTATCAACCTTTAACACATAATTGAATTTAAAAGCTTTACCTGGTTTTAATTCGTTCAATTGGAGGTATTTTGGAAAACTTTCTTTTCTTTGTAAATTAACGTAAGAGGGGACCTTTAAAGAAATCTGAAAATCGAAGAAATCGAAATTTGAAGGATTAGTAAGTTTACAATTTAAATAAATATCATTTCCAATGGTTTTTATATTCTTAAAAAAGGAGACTTCTTTTGAATCTGTGATATTAGATTCAAGCTCTTGATAATAGAGTTTATCATTTATTATTTTAGCATTTAATTTTTTTTTATTAATGAATCCAAGAGCTAAATCTTTTATTCGATCTTTTTCTAAATCAAGATAGGATGAGAGTAATTCAAATTTAATGGGATTAATAATTTTTCTATAATATTTAATCTGATTTAGATGGAGTTTGTTTTCACTTTTTTGAATGAAATTCTTTAACCTATTTATTAACAATTCTTTGGATGCATTAAATTTCTTCAGATAAGGTCTTACATACAAATTGAATACATTATTATCTTCTAAAACCTTTTCTTTCCCGATGATATTTTCTAACTGTTTTTCTGTCTCTTCTATATAGGTTTGGATTTGGGTAGAATTTAATTTAATCAATTTTTTCGCATCGGAGAATTCGTTTTTTTTAACTAGAAATTCCAATTTCGAAGTTAACGAACCAAAGTTATCATTTAAATTCTTAATTCCTTCAATCCTTTCAGTAATGATAGATTGGATATGAGCTTGAAGTAATTGAAATTTCAGTTCATCATTCATACCAGTTATTTCAATATCATCGATTAATTTATCAGTTTGTCCACTCTGAAATACTTGCTCGATTAAATCATCTTTAATTGTTTTAATCTGTCGATCTAAATCAATTAAGTATTCTTGGATTTCAATTTTAGTTGATACCCATTTTCTTAGCAGATCTTTAAAAGAATCATCAAATTCAACATTATTTATTAATATTTCTCTTATTTCGCCGTCTAATTTAAAAGTCTTTTTTCTTATTTGAGTGATATAGGTAAATTTGTCATTTTCTTCATTATCTACAAGAGGAGTAGATAACTTAGAATCTACATTCATCTCAAATTTGTTTTCTTTAATATAATCAAATTGCGCTTTTAAAATACGAATGCGATTTTCCAGTAATTTGATTTCCTCTTGTAACTTATTTTTAAATTCTGCCTTTTTTTCTTCACAGATTTCAGAGATAAAGCTTTTTATTATACTTAATTCTTCAATAATTTGAACCTTTGTATCTTCCCACTCTTCAATTAAATCAAATACTAATCTTTTATATTCAAATCTATTGATAATGTTATCAAACTTTTTTATTTTTTTAAGGATCTTGTTATACTTCCGACTTAATTGGATTTCTGTAACATTAAACCTAAAATTGTTAATGTAAGAGTTTAACTTCTCTCGAAATTGCGCGGGTAATTTTTGAAATTCGAGAATTTTCTCTTGAAATTGTACTAAATCATTGTTAATTCTCTCTCTAGTAGTCTCGATGTTTGTAAAGTGTGCTTGGATATTCTCTAAGGTATAGAAGATTTCATTTTTAACCTCAGGATCTTTTTCAATTTGTAAAGAATTATTTAGTTCAATCGTAATCCAAACCGCTATTTTATGATCGTTTAAAATAAAGCATATTTGATTAAGGAGATTGATAGTTTTCTTTCTTTCACGCCAATATCGTGATTCTAATTGATATAGGATTCTTGTAATTTCATTTTCCATCTCGATTTGATATTCTTCAAATAACCGTTTAAATACTAAGGAAATACCTTCTCTAATTGTTTCAGAGGGATTTTCTAATTCTTCAAATAGATAAGAAAAAATATCCGTAATATTTTGTTGACAGAGTTGATAAATTGCATTTATTAATGAATTTCTATAATATGATTGCTCAGTTTCAAGTAAAGAATGCAGTAAATTTGCCCATATCTGATCAAAGTTATTTTCTGCTATATTGACAAGTGCTTCAATCACTTTTAATTGAATGCGGTAATCCTTTTCCTTTAAGAGATTGATTAACTTTGGGATAATAGATATAATTTCCGATGATTTTTCTTTACCAATCTCACCAAAAAGCCATATTACTAATTCTTTAACTCTATTCTCTTCGTTATATAGAAGGTTGAGAAGAACATAAAATAATTTTTCTTTAGAAAGGAAATATGTGCCATGAATTTTTAACAATTCAACAGCAGCCATCGCAACATCATCATCTTCGTCTCGAAGGTTAATAATAACCATTGATAATAATGGTTCTAAATTTTTTATTTTGGTGTAATCTTGATTTAATATTTTTTGAATTGTTTTAATTACATTGAGTTTTACTTTCCAGTCATTATCCATTAGTTTTTCTGTATATTCTTCAATTATCTCTATTAATTCCTCTAAGTCAATGTGTAGTGATAAAATTAAATTACCAATAATCTTTACAGTTAGTCTTCGCACAGTGGGATCTTGATCATACAATCTTCCCCGAATTCTTCCTATCAAATTTATAAATAAATTTGGTCTAAATAAACTAATTTGATATAAGATTTCTAATGTAACTAACCTTATCCAAGAATCAGAATCATTAATAAAATCTTGAACGCATTTTACAGTTCTTAATGAAATTGAAGGAGATTTGTCGCAGATTAAGTTTAATAAACTAAAACATCTATAGATAAGTTCATTATCAACAAAATTTTGATATTTCTCGATAATGTTGAATATTTCTTCAGCTGCTTTTTCATTGTAGCCATTTAGAATCAAGCTTTCAATTTTTTCAGTGTCTAAGGTTAGAGTTGTCAAGGGTCTCGGAATACATATTTTAAAAAATTTTTATCTCAAAGATCTCTTCTATCAAAGTAGTATAAATATCTTTTAAAATAATTATGTCAAATATTTTTTAATCAAAAATTATAGACGTCAATTGGATCATAAACTTTTGATAAAATACCCTAATCGTGTGTTTATAAGTGCTATAAATGTAAATGACGAAAATCGAATAAAGCAAATTAAATTAGAAATACTAAGGATATCAAAAAAAGAATAAAATTTTGAAATTATATTTATTCTAGAAGTTCAATAATCGCATTACCAGGAATTGCAATTCTCTCTCGATATGTTAACGTACCTTCCGCCACTTCTTTTGTTTTTACTAATCCACGCTCAATGTCTTTCTCACTAATATACCCTCTTTCACCAGCTTCAAATTTTTCGACGGTTTTACCATTACTATCCTTTATATCAACTTTGGTAAAACTGGTTTGCGTAACTTTAAAGAAAACTCTTTTACCATCAATTTTCTCAATTGTAGCTTCTGTCACAAGTTTGTCACCAACCCTTACCATCCCACGCATCTCTACAACGAACTCTATAATCTTCCCATACTTCCCATGTTCAAGGAAATCTTCAAAGAGCTTACTAATGAAACCGAATGAGAATAACCCATGAGCAATAACTCCCTTTAATCCTGCTGCTTCAGCTACGGCGTCGTTTACATGTATGGGATTAGTATCTCCTGAGGCTTTAGCATAATTTTGTAATAAATCCCTTGTGAGAGCATTAAATTCATTTTTAAAAACTTGTCCAACCTTTAATTCTGATATAGTGACCATCGCATTAATAACCTCCTTTTCTAATTCCCGCAGTTACTACTACATTGCATACGGTTTCATCATTCTGATTTTTGATTATTGTTATTAATTCCGCAAACAACATCATATTTGCTTCCACTAACCACACTTTTCCCCACTTTGCTGTTGCGACTAACTTGTCTCCAGGTTTTACATCAACACAACCTTCCCAGTTATATTTATTCCCCGCATGGAGAATCATTCTAGGATTTTTCACAAGCATGCGTTCTTCCCCATCTTGAACTAATCTTGCTCCAGGAACTAATGTGTAAAGTCCTTTTATGGTATATGCGTTAGCATACGCATGACACGCTACTATTCCTTCTTCTTCAGGCCCAACGTATTTTGGATCGGTTATACCGAAGCATTTTGCGAAGTTTACTAAATTCTTATATCGCACACTAATTTTTGCACTCCCTGGTACATCTTTCCCGGGGAGACTCTCCATTAAAAACTCAGCATTTTTCTTCATTTCATCAATATTTGACATATGACTTTCACTCATATTAGATGATACTAATAATAATTTAGCTTTAATTGCATTAAAATATTATCTGAGTGTGAGAAATTTTCCCGATTCCATCATTTCACAAGGCTTAAAATAGGATTTTCCTGTTTTTTCTGCGATATTATTAAGAAGTGGGATCCATTCTTTATATTTATCCACACCTGTTATAAACAGCCCTGGGGAGTTATTTCCTTTAAATAACACCTTATCTATCACCTTATAGCTTTTTACTGCTCCCTCTTCCAACACTCTACAGGCTTCATTAAACTGAATAGCTTGTATTATCCCTTCAGACAAATTTTCTCCCACAAATTTACTTGCATTCATATCTATGGAAGGAGGGTTTTTAATTGTCCCATCTTCATTCCAGTCAAAAAATCCCTTTCCTACTTTCTTTCCAAATCTTCCAGAATTCATTAATTTTGTAATATATTTTCCTGGGGTAAAATCAGATGAGACATATTTTTCAAAATATCTAAGGATATTATATGCAGTATCAACTCCAATCGAATCAAGTAGTTCAAACATCATTTGTATTATCCCTAACTGTTCAAGGGCAAAACCATTGTCAGTAGCATTATCTATTAGCCAATCAAAGTACATGAACATTGGAAGAGAGATTCGATTTCCTATTAAACCGGTAATTTCTTTTTCAAGACGAACAGTAAATCTTTCTCCCCTTATACATGGGAAATTTTGTGCGATAATTCTTCCAATTTCGAGGGATTCCTCTGATGATTTTTCCCCAGGAGTAATTTCGATTAACATCCCCGTTATTGGGAAAAAGGTATGAAAATGTAGCCCTATTACTTTTTCGGGTCGTTTAGCATCCTGAGCAATTTTTGTAATACTCATTGATGATGTATTTGATGCTAGAATGGCATGAGGCGGAGTAAATTCCCCCAATTGTTTAAATATTTTTTGTTTTAGTTCTAATTTCTCGGTAACAGCTTCAATTACAAAATCAGCATCCATTACTCCTTTTGAAATTTCTGTTTCTGTGTACAGTCGACTCATAATGGTTTCTGTATCAACCTTATTAGCTACTATACCGACTGATTCGAAATTCTCTAATTTCTCCTTAAAATCCAAATTTTTTAATATTTCATTGGAAGCGAATAATTCCTTACACTTCTCCTCGGACTCAAGAGCCTTTATTCGGGATTGAATTAATTCTCTTGACTTTTTGAGAATTTCAGGGCTAAGATCAATGACTGTAACTTTCTCAAACCCTGAAAGTAGAGCAACTTGAGCGATACCTGAGCCCATTACACCGCCCCCAATAACTGCTATATTTTTAATATTATCTATATCAACCAATAACAAGCACCTTTTTTAGTACTAAAAATAGTTCAGATTTTAATTATTTAACGATTGAAGAAAAATTCTGTGTAGGATTTCTGAATAATTAACTAATTCAATAATTCTCTCTAAAATAAATTACTTATATGAAAGAAATCTTCCCGATCTCATCATTTCACAAGGTTTTAAGTATGTTTTCCCAATTTTTTCTGCCAAATCGTCAAGTTTGGTTACTAATTCCTTGTATTTATCTTTACCCAGCATAAATGGTCCTGGCATGAAAGTACCCTTCAAAATTACTTTATCAATTAGGTCATAACTGTTTATTACGCCCTCCTCTAATAACCTGCACCCCTCATTTAAACTAATTGCTGAAAAAAGTTCCCAATCTATATTATTTTGGAGAAATTTAGTAGTTCTCTCTTCTAAAGACTCTAAATTTTTAATTGGTCCATTTTCATTCCACTCATAATATCCCTCTCCCACTTTTACTCCAAGTTTTCCCGCTTTTACTAAATCTTCAATCCTTTTACTCGGGGCAAACTCAGGTGACACATATTTTTCAAAATATTTCGCGCAATAATAAATAGTATCTAAACCAATGGAATCAGAACCTTCAGAAGAAATCCCTGCAGCTTCTAATTGTCCATAAGTAATTCCACTTTTTAATGCTTCTTCCATAATCCAACTATAATATAGTCCTCCCGCCATAGCCATTCGATTAGCAATAAGTCCAGGAGACTCTTTTTCAAGTTCAACAGTAAATCTATCACCAATCAGACATGGGAATTTTTGTGCTATTTCATAACCTAATTTTAGAGATTCATCTACTGTTTTTTCCCCAGGTGTGATCTCAATTAACATCCCAAATATAGGGAAAAATGTATGAAAATGCATTCCTATTACTCTTTCGGGGCATTCGGAAAATTGAGCGATTTTTGTTGTGCTTATTGTTGATGAATTGGAAGCTAGAAGAGCATGAGGTGGAACACACTTTCCTAATTGCTTAAATACGGTTTGTTTTACTTCTAAAACCTCTGTGACCGCTTCAATTATAAAATCTGCATCGACAACACCTCTTGAAATGTCCGTTTCTGTTTTTAATCGGCTCATGATTGTTTTAGTATCAACGTTATTAGCAATTACTCCTACAGATTTGAATTCACTCATTTTCTGTCTAAAATCTATGTTTTGTCTAGCATCTGATGTATTTTCATATCTAGAAATAAATTTCTTAAATTTTTCTTCGGATTCAAGGGATTCAATTCGGTATTGTATTGTTTCCCTTGATTTTTCAAGGATTTCTGTGTTTAGATCTATAATAGTAACCTTTTCATACCCAGAAAGTAAAGCGACTTGGGCAATACCCGAACCCATAATGCCTCCACCGATTATGGCGACATTTTTTACTTTATCTAATTCAACCAATTTAAAACACCATTTCTAAGATTAAATGTTATTTATTTCAATTCAAACTTTTAAAAAGTTAATATTTTATTATTGAAAAGATTTTCTCCGAGTTGGATTTCGATTTATCAAAATAATCTAAAATTCTTTGATTATTTGATTTACCGTTTAAAATCACACACGAAATTTTCCACTTTTCGATTAAATTTAGTAAATAGGAATCAACAGGTCTTGATTGGTTTTTAACCTCTCCTTCAGAATTTTCAAATTCTCGTAACTTCCCAGATTTTTTCATTTTCTTATATTCTGAGGTAGTAAGTTCTTTCATAACATGATTTTCCTTATTTACTATACCGTCAATGTCTTTAATTAAGACACAATGAGGTATTTCTAATTCTTTTGCTAAAAAAAGAGTTATTGAATCAGAGGTAACATCCCAACTGTGCGGTAGATTATCACTTTCTTTTAAGAACCGGTAGGGAAGAAAAATACAAATATTTTTATCTAGTTTTCGTAATCTATTGATATCTTCAATAGTATTTAAATCGGGGAATTTTTTACCTAATTCGATTCCATTATAATTCATGGATATTACTCCCATCCAGTGTCCAAGCTCTTCAGTAAATTTTAACTCACTGTATACCTTCCTGATGAAATTTGCAAGCGAGCCTCCACCGGGGATTAATATAATCTTCTGGATCTGCCCGTTCTTGAATATTTTAGTTAGTTGGGAGATAGTAGAATTTAAATCTTCAAAATTCTCTAAAATTTTCCCCCCAATTTTAAATATAACGCTAGTGTATTCCATTGTCATCAATCTAATTTTAATTGGTAATAGAAAGCTCCTGCTATAGCAAAAGCAGATGAACATATTTGATTTGGGATCATAGTTATTTCTTCATAACTTAAAATGTTTTGATAACCTATATTTTTAAGGGGAATTTTGATTAAAAATTCGGCGGATAACCCAGTTATCACAAACTTTGGATCGGTTTTAAATACATTATATCTCTCTAATAGATTTGTCATAAATGCTCTTATTTCTTTTGTTATAATATCTAAATGCTTTTCATAAATGAAATTAGCAATGATATTTAAATCATCTATTGAAATCGTTTCAATATCCATACAAATCACTCTTGAGAGGCGAGAATAGCAATCTTCTAAGGATTTTGAACGATTATCAGCAGTATCATTAATATAATCTTCCTCTGAAATTAAATTCAAAATTCTATAAACGTCAGATATTAGAGCAAATTTTTCAAATGATATTCGTATCTTTTTATTTTTATAGGGAACATGATGGGTTATAGAGGGAATTGTAGCTCTTAATCCTCCGGTATAAATCAATTCATGATTCATCAGACGTGAAGTATCATCGCTTCCCTTAGGTACGGGTGACGATTCATATATAGGGATAATATCAATTGTTGTGGAACCGGCGTCAATTAAAATACAGGTTGATGTAAACTTTCCTAAGAATAAAGCTGTTGATGCCCAATTAGCAGCTGCAATTGACATAAAATTAGATTGTGCTTGTTGAAAATTAATGAATTCACACTTGTTAGTGATAAACCTCAATTTGGTTTTATCAAAGACTTTTTCTAGTGCCTCTAAAACTAACAATATGCCCTCTCTCTTTGTTCGAAATGCATCAGATAGTTCGGCAGTTATGGTAACTGCAATGTAATCAACACTATTAAGCGTAAAATTATTGCTCGTTACCAATTTTTGTACTATTCTTCGCAACAAATCAGGGATTTCTAAAATAGATTTTTCCCAGAAAGGAAAATATTCTATATAGGAAAATGACTCAAGAATTTTTTTTTCATTACCCTGCAACAAGGCAGCTTTTGTATTTGCACCACCGATATCTAATCCCAGAATAAAAATGGAAATTATTCACTACCCCGATATCTTTCCTTTAAAGCGTCAATTATTCTGTCTAAATTCTCACCACTAAGGGCATTAGTTAAATAAAAATCAACATCACTAAGATGTAATTTATCCTTTAAGTAATCAATTTCAGAATCTTTTGCTAAATCCATTTTATTAAATACAATTAAAATTTCTATTTCTCCATCTTTAGAAAAATTTTCCTTTATTTCATGAAAGAGTTCAATTTGGGATTCTACATCATAACCACATGCAGGTGTAGGATCAAACACAAAAATTATTAAATCTGATATTAATCGTAATGCTAAAATGGCTTGTAATTCAATTCTATTCCTTTTTGACATAGGACGATCCAAAATTCCAGGAGTATCTAAGCACTGAACTTTAACTTTTTCAAACTTAGTCTCAATAACTAAATGCCCCATTTTCAATTGTTTAGTGGTAAATGGATATTCTTTTACGGCTATCTTTTTGTTTGTTGATATATTTATTACAATGCTACTTTTACCTACATTTGGATAACCCGCGATAACTACACATGGCATAGTGTAATCAATTGAAGGGATTTGTTGCAGACTGCCTCTTATACTGTTTAAATATTCGAGATTCTTATTTTGCTTATTGATTATGGATGATATTCTTCCAAAAGCGGCTCTTCGCAATCGATCACCTTCTTTCGGGGCTTCGATTTTTTTTAATTGTTGACGATGTATTCTATCGATTTTACGAAGAACAGGTAGGATGCCGTTCAACTTGCCAAGGGTTAACCTTAATTCATCAACATCTACTAATATAGATGCTAATTCTCTATAGAAGTCAGGCAAATCATCAATAATAGGCACCGTTTGAATTATCTTAAATATTCTAGTTGTGAGTTCTTCTACAGAAACTTTTATACGTTTAGATTCCTTTTTCTTTGCTTTTATAAGGATTGGGGCATTTTGTGAAACTTGAGCAGAGCTCTTCATCCCCCTCTTAAAGGCGATATCTAGCAATTCTTTTGAATTAGGAACGTGATAAAACTCATTAAATGGATTTTTCATGAAAATTCAGTATTAATTTTTGATTGTTATTATGAAAAGAAAATTGCATTTATTTTTTTGTCTGTAGCATAGCTATTTTCTTCTCAATATCATATATTTGCTGTGAGAAATCTCTTATATCTTTTGGGATAGAATGATATATCTCTAAAATATATTCATATCTCCTAATAACTCTAGAATATTTGCCTAATTTTTCTTCTTTATCAGCTTTTTCAACTAGCAGATCGACTCTTTCAAGCTTTCTTTGCATTTCTGGGGGAATAGCTCCTTGTTCGGATGTTTTTTTTTCAGTAAATCTTTGTTGTTCTTTTATGACATCATCAACGCGTTTTTGAAAAGCTACTTCACCTTTCGTTTTCACAGTTGAATCTTGTTTCTCGAACTTAACTAAATTATTTAACCGAGAGATTCTTTGATCAATCATGCTAATTTTTCCTTGAAAACCTAGTTTGGAATATATACCTTTCGCTTGTTCTAATAAAGAAATTGCTAGAATAAAATCTTTCCTGCCAAACTCGGTTTTAGACTCTTTTTCTAGTCTTTCTGCCTCTTTTTCTAACTCATCATAAGGTCCCGGCATAAATTTCACATCATATAAATTGTTTTAGCTTATTTAAAAAGTACATAAATACGATATAGATTTAAGATTATAACAAATAAAAATGTAACAAAATTCAAAAACTTTAGACAAAAAGTAGGAAAATTAATTAAATGGAAATCTCAAAATAAATAAAGATACATATATTTAAAATTTTAAATACTATCTGAAGGTCTTCTAATGAATAGATATAAAATAGGGATACTAGGCGCTACGGGAATTGTAGGTCAAAATTACATAAACTTATTACAAAATCATCCTTGGTTTCAAATTGTTGATATAGCAGCATCACCGAGATCAGCAAATAAGACGTATAAGGAAGCGGTTGAGGCCAAGTGGCAGATGCCAATTTCCATTC
The DNA here is from genome assembly GCA_019894875.1 of Promethearchaeota archaeon. Next base: position 19,738 of record JAGXNR010000025.1, read on the forward strand.
CGAATTCAATTAAAGATTTAATTGTAAGGGATGTTCAAGACTTTGAGAAAATACCCCAAGATCTTAGTTTTGTATTCTCTGCTATTAACATGCCTACAAAGGAACAAATCAAGCAAACTGAAATAAATTATGCAAAGAGAGGAATACCAGTAATTAGCAATAATTCAGCCCATCGCTGGACGCATGACGTACCCATGATTATTGGTGAAATTAACCATGAACATGTAAATGTCATTCCAATCCAACAAAAAAATCACGATTTCAAAAAAGGATTTATCGTTGTGAAACCAAATTGTTCGGTTCAAAGTTTTTTAACACCCATTTATGCTCTTGAACAAGCAGGATATAAAGTGGACAAGTTAATAATAACTACTTTACAAGCCGTCTCTGGAGCAGGATATCCCGGCGTCCCTTCTTTAGATATGGTTGACAACATTGTTCCTTTTGTAAGTGGGGAAGAGGAAAAGACCGAAAATGAACCGTTTAAAATTTTAGGAAAAGTTGGAAGCAATGGTATAGAAAACGATAATTCAATTCAAATAAGTGCAACTTGTACAAGAGTTCCAGTATCTGATGGTCATACTGCTAGTGTAAATATAAAATTCAAAGATAAAGTGCCTTCAAAAGATGAAATAATTAACATTTGGAATTCATTTAAATCAGTTCCCCAGGAATTGGATTTACCGTATGCTCCGAAACAACCAATAATCTATATGGAAAATGTGGATCGTCCTCAACCTAAAAAAGATAGAGATAATGATAAAGGAATGGCGGTAACCGTTGGACGATTGAGAGAAGATAATGTATTTAATTTCAAATTTGTTGCCTTGAGCCATAACACAGTTAGAGGGGCTGCAGGAGGAGCTATATTAAATGCAGAATTGCTAGTTAATAAAGGATTTATAAATTAGTTTAATTAGCTCATTTCAGTTGTTATCTATTAGAAATTCTCCCGATTTACAAATTTCTGATTAGAATTCGTGTTTGTCGATTAGAATTGGGAGTAAAAGTTTTATTAGAGAAATTGCTCCCTTCTTTTTGATTAATTTATAAGGTGGGAGTTCTGGGAACATGTAGAAAAATTTCTGTTTTTTAAACATCTTCAATGTTCTTATTTTGGAGCGTGGTTCAATCTTTGAATGTTCAAATATAAAATTTTTTATTAAACTCTGAAGTAAAAGCTTATCGAGGATAATTATATTTGATAGATACCCATACTTTTCCGAGAGTTTTAATCTAAGAGTTTCTAATGACTCTACTTCTTTTTCAATAATTAGATCTTCCTTTTTCACCGAATGGATTTGAACTAATGTATTATTTTCAATCTCAATAACAAATAGATGTCTAGCTGCCTTTTCTAAATATTTAAAGTTGCTTAAATTAAGCTTTTTGAACTGGGTTATGTCTGAAATAATTAATAAAATCTTTGAATTTAATCCTAAGTTATTTCTAATCACATTAAAGATTAATTCAGGTATTGCCCAGTGAGAGATCTTCCGAAGATTTAGATTAAATCCAAAAAGCCTTACGAGAAATCTTAGTAGAGTATTATATATTCTTGGTCTTGGTCTTAAATCCCAATGGCTCTCAAAACTTCTAAATCCAAATAAAATTTTCTGAAATAATAAACTCAGATTTTCTTCCTTCAGTTTAACTGGTAAGTCTATTATTTCGGTTAAAACGGTAATAATATCATTTTGGTTTAAATAGTAAGCTTTATCCGTTTGTAGATTTTGCTGAACAAGTGTGAGAATTTCGTTCTTATCTAGTAACTTTGCTTCTCTTTCTCCTTGATCTATGGGTATTTCTTTCTGTTTTTCATCTTTTATCCCTAACTCTTCTGGGATCATTAATTTAACTCTTAAATAAGATGTTTCAGATTTCGTAACTTTTAATTTTTGTAAATGTAAAATTAATGTTAGCTCTTGAGAATCAAATATAAAGGCAATATTAAATTCTGGTAATATTTTGTAAAATAATCTAAAAAGACTACTTATTTGTCTACCATTTAAGAATGTTATTAACTCCTTTAAGTATCTAATTAGATTAGGTTCAGGATAAATTAAAATTAAGTCTTGTTCAATTAAATTCTGAATCAAATCAAAACCTTCTGATAATAACATATCGAAAGGGGAATCTTCAATATCTACACTATATTGATTAATATAATCGATAGCCTTTTCTTTAAATATCCGAATTGATGAAATTCTTATTCCTTTCTTCTTTACCATGCCATCTAAAATTCTATTATAAAACTTGTTAATATCTTCAAGATCTCTTTTATGGATTCTAATAAGATCGTGAGGTAACTTTTCGATTGACTCATGAATTCCTGCCTTTTTAGTTTCATAAAAATATAAGTTAATTATGTCTCTCCCATCATTAGAAATTATTATATCTAAAATGTTATTATGATCATTGATGAATTGTGGATATAAAACCTCAAAAAGATGATACAATAGATATGGATTTACTTCTAGTGGTGTTAATGGTATTCTTATCTTTGTGTCAGTTATTTTAATTTTATCCCCAATATCAATGTTGGCATTATAAGTGAGCATTCTTAGCCAGTTATCCTTGAATTTCTTGTTTATCAATTCTTTAAAGCACCTCCATCTCTCGCAACTTCTTCTTATCCTTTGGATTAAACCAAGTTTCTAGAATTTCTTTAAAAAATGATAAATTGGGCATATTGCTCTTTTTATAATACTTCATAAAAATAAAAATACAATTTGAGATATCAGGTGGGCATCCTGGTATTTCCAAAATTTTTTTATTAGTTTTAAATTTAGTTTTAGGCTTTTTCTGAGACTTCTTCTTCTTCAATATTTTGCCTTTTGTATCGTCAATAATATTTTTTTTTGATTCTTTTTTTATTGTTCTGAAATCGCTATTTTTCGTACTATTTATGGCACAATCGCCAAATAGTAATATATTTTCGAAATATTCGGGTTCTGGGGGATTTTGACCAACTAAAAAAACATTATTAGGATTATACTTCAGGTCTTTTACCATATTTGTTTTCATGAAATTTAACAAATGATAGGCATATTTGAAACACCCTGAACAATATTTTCCAGAATTCACCCTAAAATTCTTCACGTTAATATCTTCAAGTTTAGATATACATAAATCGATATTTACATCAATATCGTTTAGAACTTCACCTAGAACTGTTATTTTCTCGAGATCTATTATCCCTAAATTTCTTTTATATGCTTCTTTTATTAATTCATAATCACTAGTTTCTATGTTTAATAATTTCAGTGTAATAAGATCAACTGATACAGCATTTTTTCCACTTACTACTAAATTTGTTTTCTTTAAATTAGAATCTTTATAATTAAATGGTCCTGCTCCCTCCAATATATAGAATAAATCATTGATTACTAGATCTGGTTTCTTAATTGTAAAAATATCAATAATATTTGAAATTAGGTTAGTTTTAAATTGATCCAGAGAGATATACTCGCTCTCATCAGTTTTATTTACCCCTAATTCTTGATATTTTGGAGAAACAATCGAAAAAGAATTTAGAAGAGATGTATTTATTTTGAATATAGGATTTACATTAACTTGATTAACAGAAATCAGCTTATCTGCTTCTAAGATAACTTTTGGGACCAAATATTCCCTATTATTAATGTCAAAAATCGAGAATGATTCAGTTTTTATTTTATTTAATTGTTCATTCTTAAAATTCTTCTCATCAAATAAGTTGCTTTTATCTAGAAAAATCAGTTCAGCACCCATACGCCCAAAAAAATCCTCTAAATTAAGTAAATTTGAGATTCTCTTGACGGGTACACCCTTTAAAGGAAAACTACCCAGACATATTCTTTCTGCTTTTGCCTTTTTACACAATTCTATTACTGCTACAAGTACATCAAAATTAGTGTTTGTGGGAAATCCACCAGGAATATTCAAATTAAATTTTATAAAAACTTTATCTCCTTCTTCAATGAAAGTAGAAATACCACCAAGTGTTTCAATGCCTTTCAACAGACTTTCTTGTGGCGTATCACCCTTTGTTACTGCGACTTCTGCGTTCTCTAAATTTATTTTAGCATTCATAGAAATGTTTTACAAAATTTAATCATTAAAATAATATATTAAATAATGAAAGAATTGAATTTTAAGTTAAGTGATGTAATAGATGTTAAACATAAATATAGAAAATTCTAATGTGAATATTCCAGAAGAAACAATAGGGGTTGATATGGGACATACCCTCTCTAAACTTGCTTATTTAGAAAATAAGGAGTTAAAGCTTTCATATTTTCCCACTCAAACTGATTTACATTCAATTAAAAAAGCAATAGAAGAAAAAATGGGGCAATTTAAAACCATTAATTTTACAGGTGGAAAGAGTTATCACTTATTTCAAACATATTCTAGAGATGTAAAAACAAATTTAATCAATGAGTTTGAAGCGAATGTAAAAGGAATTGAAACACTTTATTTGCTTGAAAAAAAGAAAGTATTAACACCATCACTAATCGTTACTATCGGAACGGGCACCTCCATGGTTTCGAAAAATGATTCATATGAACATCTAGGTGGCACTGCCATGGGAGGAGGTTTTTTTATGGGTTTGATCAAAGCTTTATTCGATTTAAATAATTTCCACGAAGCTATAGATCTAGCTGAAAATGGAAATAGGTATAATGTAGATTTAAAAGTTTCTGACATTTACGCTCCGGAAGATGACAGAGTAAATTTATTATTTCGAGAATTTACAGCAGCATCTTTAGGGAAGATTGACTTTAGTTTCAACATGAATATATTAAAAAAAGAAGATTTCATTAATTCGCTAATATGTGTGATAGGTGAAAATATTGGAACTATAGCAAACTTGATGGCAGATAAAAATGAAATTACATCCATCGTGTTCTGTGGTGGCTTTTTAAAAGAAAATAAGATTGCTAAAAAAATATTATCACTTATGAGTAGAATTAATAATAAAAATGCAACTTTTTTGAAAAATTCAGAATTCAATGCTGCAATTGGAGCCCTGATATTGTAAAGTGTGCGCCGATTTGGAGATTTTTACTCATCGAATAAAATTCTTGTAAAAACACTAAAAAATCGGCGCATGGTTAAAAAAGATCTAAACAATATAGATAAGATGAGTAGTTCAATATTTACGTAGCTTGGGAGTGTTTTTCAAGCATCTCATCATTGGTTTTTCCCATCTTAATAGCCAACTCAGCTATAATAGCGTCCAAATAAGAAAATGCTGCGATTTCAAACATTGTTCCTTCAGGTGCTAAAACTGCTGTATCCCCATAAGCTTTATCTCGCTTACTTCTCCCCTTAAGTTTAATAGTAATATCCCCGACTCTACCGATAATAGTTTCTGGATGAGATGTGATTGTAACAATACCGTATGGTTTAACAGTGTTTACATAGTTATTAAGTAAACTTACAACAATGCCTGTAGTCCCTGATCCGGATAATACAATTATTATATCTTTTTTACGTAATGCAGGCAATGAAGCTAAATTAGTAACCATATATATCTCAGCCCCTAAATGTACCAATCTTGTAGCAAAACATTGTAATATAAAAGCACTCCTGCCTGAAGCTAATAGGAAAAATCTACGATTGTTTACTAATCCATCATGAACTAAGTTAATAAATTTTTGTGTATATTTGAAATTTTTATCTAGATGATCAATGTTAGCTTTGATATTATTCATAATAAGCTCCATTGATTGAAAAAGAATCCTCTTAGCTTCCCCATTCACAACTGATTCATTAGATTTAGTCATATCTAATAATTCTTTTAATTTTTGAGAGATATTTTACATAATCATGAAAAGAAAATATACATTGCGGTTTGATTATTGTTCAATTTTAGAGTTTATAAACTCCATTATCAAGGTATTTTTTTAGCTCTCTTGAATTAAGTTATTAGAAGTAAAGAAAAAAAAGAAAAAAAAAGTTAAAAATATACTATAAGCCTATCTTATTTTTTTAGACGTACTTAATTGCTAAGAGTAAGTCGTTTTTGGTTATTTTCTTTCTATTCGCATGCATGGTAAAGGTTCTTGCTTGTTCAGTTAATGCAGTAGCAGTTTTCTCTAAATGATCGATTAATAAATCAACTGCATTGCGAGCTACGATAGAGGCGCCTTGTTGCTTCATTAATCTACGAATTGGGCTCCATGCGAAAGAATGTTTCTTTTTTGCCATTTTTTATTCCTCCAAATTTTTTGTGTAAAATTTTAAAATTTAAGTTTTTAATTTTATTATAGTTTATTTTTATAGTGTCTTAGATAGTATAATGTCTGAAGAGGTATTTAAATGTTTTGACTAAATCAGCAGAATTTCAAGGATTAAATGAAAAAAAAATCACGACAAAAAATTTTGGTATTAATTAAAGAGTCATCACCGATGATCATCGGATGGTTGATCATTCAAAAAATATGAACTAAATTTTATAGAATTAAAATTGTTCGAATATCATTATTGAGTAATTAATCATTAATAATGGTTTTATTATAATTTAAAGGGGAATTGAAAAATTTTTAATTGAAACTAACAATCATAATTGAAATTTATATCAGTAATTATGTGATCATTCACTGACGAATCATTCGAAAAAGTTGAAGTAATTTTATTAGACACACAACAATTCAAACGGTATTATTGAGTAACTTGTCTCTAATTTCAGTTTTGTTATAATCTAAGGGGGAATTAAAAAATTTTGAGTTAAATTAAATCATCCTTATGAAATAAATTATGATTGATTGTGTGATCATAAACATTATATAATAATTGGATAAAGAAGTAAAAATTAATTACAATCTGGGGATCATTTGATAAATCGAAAATTGAAAAATGATATACTTTAAAGTAGAATAATAAATTTTAATTAAATGAGGTTAGATGTTAAATGTTATAATTTAAAAGAAAAATTTTAATTAGTTCTGTTTATTTATACTATCAAAAATAACCTAAAAATTCAATTTAATTAATTGTAAAAGGATAATAACATGTCAATAATGGTTCCAGGTGCGGCATCGGTTGCTATTAAATGTAAGGATGGTGTGGTTATGGGAAGTGATCGGAGAGCTACATGGGGTTACACCGTTATCAATAAGACTACAAGAAAAGTCTTTAAACTCACTGAGAATATAGGTTTAGCATGTTGGGGTCTTATCGGAGACTTCCAGATTTTAGTAAAAATCCTACAAGCGCAGGCCAATTTATACCATTTAGATGCAGGAGCAACGATATCAACTCGAAGTATGGGGAAAATGGTTAGTAATTATTTATATTCAAGAAGAATGGCACCTTTATATACGAATTTAGTAATAGCCGGAATGGATGATGAAAGTCCTGAGTTATACACCTTAGATGCTATCGGAAGTTTAATGCCTGATGATTATGGTGCTGTAGGCACGGGAATGCTCCTTTCTTATGGAATTTTAGAGGCGGAGTACAAGCCTAACATGACTGTAGCTGCAGGGGAAAAATTAGTAGAAAAGGCAATCATAAATTCTGTTGCACGAGACGTAATGTCTGGTAATGGCATTGATATTATAACATTCACTAAAACGGGTCCTAAAGAAAAATACATTGAAATAAAGGAATTAGGAGAATAAAGTATTATTTCTTTTTCTAAAAATTAAGAGACTACCTTTTAGTCATTAAAAATTTATTGTATGGCATCTTTCTTTTATAATGTACAATTTAACAAATGTAGAGTTTGAGCTCATTGAAACTATTTAACAACAACTTTAATGATAACAGAAAAATCTCAGGTTTTAGTAAAGAGGAAATAACAGAAATAAAGCATACTTTAAGCAACCTAAAATCCAAACAAGCAGAAGTTTCAGAAATAAATGATTATATAATAACTAAGTTGGATACACCAAGTAATGTTTTTGATCTCTATTCTGATTATTTAAATGAAATTAAATCATTTTTTGATGTATATTTAATAAATTCTCCATCCTTAGATAAAAGAAATCTTTATTATCATTTGAAATCACGGATTCTTAAAGAATTAAATAGTATAATAGAAAATTTACAAAATTTAAATTCTAATTGTTCGAATATAAAGAGAATTACAAAGAATGGTTTTTCTCATTTAGATACATTACTGAATAATTCGAAAAATCTACTTCATCAGAGTAATGACATAGCTTCAAATGTAATAAACTCCCTAAAAGAAGGAGTGAATCTTTATAATGATGAGGTGTATCTATGGGTTGAGGTTAGCAAAATAAAGAACCTGAATTTCAAGTTAAATAACTTACCGTATGGATTAGGAAACTGGAGTGAATTTCAGGAACTTGAAGCTTTTATTATAAGTTTGAATGACGTTTTTACAAAAAAGGTTAAAAAAGCGCAGAAGGAGAATATTCGAACATTCCATTTTGATGAAATATATCAATATTATTTCTCGAAGGATGAAAAACAGATCACCTATTATTCTGATTTAATTTATCTCCTCTACATGAATAAAGGTTTTGAAATATACCAAGGAGATGAATTTATCAATATCCTTGAAAGAAAAGAAGTGATTCAAAAGTTAAAAGAATTCATCAATCCTTTACTTACAGATGTGATCATAGATAATTTGGAGAATATTTTTATTGAGTATCAGGATTTTGATCTAAAAGACAAGCAAGAACATCTTGATATTAATGCTCTGAAAGAACAAAAAATTAGCATCTTCTTACCTAAAGTTGTAGATATGTATGTTAAAGGATTAGAAAAGAAATTCCAGGAACAAATACAAGATGTTGTTGAATCTGAAAAATTTGAAGAAATAGCAAATTTCTATTATCAGAAAATTGAAGAATTTTCACGATTAATTGATGATATTGATAATTGGATTCTTACTTTTGAAAATTATCTTATACCCTATGAAAGTATTACAGAATCATTGAAAAAAATCTTCACGAATTTATCTTCTGAAATTTTTAGAAGAAAAAATGAATATTTAACATTCATAAAAACAGTAAAAGATGAGGAATTAAGAATCAGTATAAGGAAATTTGTTACAGGAAAGATCTCCCAGATTAATGAACTAATTAGAAACTATGAAGATGAGACATCTCTCATCATTCGAGAAGAATTTCCTCAGTTAAAAAAGGTTCGGGATATTTTAAGTGAGTACAATTCACAGATCCAAGTTATTAAGGATGATGTGTATAAACGAATAGACTCATTCAAGTCACATGATGTTGATATATATCAAATCATTAAATTATGGGAAGATAATTTTAATCGAAAAAGACAACAACTAACTTTTCTTATCTCTCTTTTGATAAACAAGCTATTTAAAAGTTTTAAAGAATTAATTGATAAAGAAGGGATTTTATTCGCAACGATTACCGAGATAACTGAACAAACCGAAAACTTTGGGGAACTACCTTTAAATTTTGCTTTATCCTCATTTCTCGCAGAAAAATTAACTGAGGATGAGTTAAAAGAGAGAATTAATGAAATCAATTCAAAAATAACTCAGTTAAATAATTCCCTAGGACTTTACCAAGTAGAATTGTCGAAGTTAGAAACAATACTATCGAATAGGGTAAAATTTAGGAAAGGAGTTACAGCATCAGATGTTCATTGTACAGTTTGCCATAAAAACCTAAATTTCGCAAGAGATAAAGTTATAACTTGCCCTTTTTGTGGTAGTATCTATCATTATCTCTGTGTAGCGTTTTGGCTTTCAAAATATAATTCTTGTCCAATGTGTCAAAACAATTTTCTTGAACCTTATTCAAATATATATGAGGGACAAGAAGATCAAGAGTTAGAAAAATTCTAGATTAATTTTCTATTTTTATAAAGTTTGAAACTTCATTCCCTCGCACGGCGAAATCATTGTCTAAATAAATAGTTAAAGCATGGAAAGGTATATTATTGTTTGTATGACAGTGAATATATCTTAAGGGCCAATGATTAATTTTTGATGTATCAATTTTTAGTATATCAATATCTTTTCCATAGATTCGTTTCTGGCATACTGGACAAATAGTTAGGAGTTTTCGAATTAAAAAAGCCCGAGTTTCAGTACTCAATAAATCCTTTTTCATGATACTCGATGAGAATGCATAAAAGGTTTGTATTTGGATATTAAAAAATATAGGTGCTAAAATTTCTAAATATTATTTAGATCATACTTGAGGTGGAGAGATAAATATATTTAGAATTAGATATATTCCGAAAATTATCATAAAAGCTGCACAAACCAGTAACACATACTTATAGATTTTTGGATTTAAAGACTTTCCCCCAAAATATACAAATGTTGAGATAGGCAGGTACCAAACTATATCTCCTAATTCATGTCCTAAAAAGAAAAGCAGCAGTCCAATTGGAGTTGCGAAAGTAATGTTAAAATTAACCAAAAATCCTAATCCGATTACAGCCCACCAGAATGTCCAATAGGGATTACTTAAACTAACAATAATACCACCTATAAAACTATTCCCCTTATATCCTTTCAGATTATTATCTTCAAGATTGAAATCTAGATTAGGGTCAACCTTGGTTGTATCTCTAATAACTAAAATTCCAAAAATAACCAGAAAAACTCCTCCTATAATACCGATTAATGTTAAGAATAATAGATTCTGAAATAACAATGATGCACCAGCAAGGAGAACAAGAATTAAAATAAATTCTATTGTTGCATGTCCTAGAATTATAAAGACTCCCGCAAGATATCCTTTTTTTTGTTTTAGAGATTTATATATCGTAAATGTCAATAAAGGACCAGGTGTTAATGCCCCGGTTAAAGCAACAAGGAAGGAAAATAGGAAAATCCTTAACATAATCTATTGAATTATTTTCAGTAAAATTAGTTCATTAAATTACTCACTATTACAACAACAATGATAATAACGATAAGAAAAGGGAGTGTCAACGCCCAAAACCATAGATAGCCTTTAAACAATCCTTTCCTTAATGATATTGCCCCGTCTTTCCAATCTTGTTTTGTCTTTGCTTGCCAATCTTTAAAATCTTGATTAATTTTACTTTTATGAGCTTCAAATTGTTCCTTTGATTCTATTTTCTTTTTCTCCATTTCTGCGTTCCATTCCTTGAATTTACTATCCCAATCTTGTTTAACATCATTAAAGAATTTATTAAATTTATCTTTATTTTCATCCCATCCTTCTTCATTTTTCTTCGATTGGTCTTCTAATGATTTTTGAAATTTATCAAATCCACCTTTAATTCCATCTACAAAAGAACTCCATCCCTTTTGGAATGGTTTTTCACCGGGTTCTTTTTTTTCTGGTTCTTTTAAATTATTTTCTTCGGTCATATTTTTTCTTTAATATTTTTTAGTATTTAAATTCAGTAAATTAATTTCATTTATAATCCTTATTTAATATTAGATAAGTTTTCAATTACTTTCAAAACAATTTATGAGTTAATTATGGAATTTAAATATCTTCAAAAAACACCGTTGTATAGCGCTCTTTCAGACTTAGGAAAAAGAATATTTTTACCAGACGGAATTTTTTATTGGTCTGGGAGAGCAAAAAAGGAAGCAGAAATAATTGGTACAATAGGCTCCGCATTTGGATTTGAAAGAGATTTTGTTGATGGAGGGGGAGCTGATTGGATGCCATGTTATCTTAATGAAATCTCAGAGTATTCTAATTTGGGGATCAAAAATATTGTTCCTTATGCTTCAATTGGAGGATTAAATGAGACCCGAGAATTGTGGAAAAATTGGGTACTACAGAAATCACAATATAATCAAACTAAAGAAAAGGATTTGATACAGAAACTAGAAAAACTTATTACAACACCGATAATCACCGCGGGTGTTACAAATGGGATTTTCCAATGTAGTTCTTTATTTCTTAATCCCGGTGAATTTATTATAGCTCCTAATAAGAGATGGGGAAATTATGATAATATTATTCAGAAATTTATCGGTGCTAAGATAAAGTCTTTCACGTTTTTTAAAGATCAAAACATCAATCTCGAGAGTTTAGAACATGCAATAAATGAAGTTGCGCTCGTTCAGGAAAAGGTTATTATTATCTTAAATTTCCCAAATAATCCTACAGGATATGTTCCCTCTAAAGAAGAAGGAAAAGAAATTGTGTCTCTTCTACAAAAACAACAAAGAAATCATAAAAAACCAATAGTCGTTATAGTTGATGACGCGTATGAACCATATGTCTATAACAGCGATTCAATAAATAGATCAATTTTCTATGATTTGCTTCAATTGGAAGAGGATGTCATTCCAATAAAACTAGATGGAATTACAAAAGAACTCTTGATGTATGGAGGAAGGATTGGCTTTATTACCTTAGGATTAAAATCAAGCTGGGTAGAAAACGATCAAGAGCTAGAACTTTTGAAAAGTGAAATAGATAATAAATTGGAAGGTTTTACTCGTGCTACAATTTCAAATTGCAACCATTTCTACCAAGCACTAACTCAAAAATTATTCAAAGAAAAGGGGATTGATAAAATTCTCACGTCAAGATCGAAAGTGAAAGAATTACTTAAAAAACGGTATGAAAAGATAAATTCAGAACTTGCTAAAATCAATGATCCAAACATTTCAATCGATCCTAATTCAGGAGGTTTTTTTCTGTTTTTAAATTTGAATCCTGACAAAATAAAAGCAAATGAATTCGGGGATCATCTCTTGAAAAAATATAAAGTGGGAATAATACCTATCGAAAAATTAGATGAACAAATAAATGGTATCCGTATTGCTTATTGTTCGGTAGATCTTCCGAAGATCCCAGAATTAATAAAAAGAATAAAACTTGCTCTGAATGATTTTTAGATTAAATTTTTCAATAATTTTACACAAATTTTTATAAACATTTTATTATAATCTATTTAAAATAGAATTTTTTAAAAAAAATATAAAAGTGAAAATTTGGTATGAAACTATTTCTAGTTGATAAAGGTGAATTAAGAGAAATCAAAAAACCGATTTTCAGTAGTGGAGACGTGTATCTCGTCGATGATGAAAGAACGATTTATGTGTGGATTGGCAATAAATGCTCGGTGGATGAAAAAACTGCTGGTGCTGCTCAAGCTAGAACATTAGACCAACAACGTGGTGGTGCTGCTAAAATTATTACAGTAGATCAGGGTTTTGAAACAAAAGAATTTCTTAAACTTGTAGTTCCAATGGGAGCAATGAAAATTGTTGAAAAAAATTATGCAAAGACATTACTTAAGGATGTCACCACGGGAGATTGGGCTGGATTTACAGAATGGCGGAATATCTTGTACCGAGTATCATCTGAAGAATTCGAGGATATTAATGCCATGAAAATGATTCAAGTTCCATTTTCTAAAACTTCATTAGAATCAGAAGATTGTTTTGTTGCTGATTTAGGAAACAAAGTATATATTTGGCAAGGAAACGCATGTACTACTAAAGAAAAAGTAAAAGCTGGCCAATGGGCACGATCGATAGACGCCGATAGAGCCGGATTACAACAAGAAACAATCTTTGAAGAGGGTGATGACGCGGAATTTCATGCTGCGTTAGAGAGGGGAGAAGAATATAAAGAATCTGACGCAGTTCAATTAAAAGCAGAGTCGGTATTAGAAGGAGAAGATGCTGATGATCGAGTCGCAGCAACTATCGCACCCGAATTTAAATCTGAAGTTAAAGAAGTTTCTCCAGATGATATTAAAACAGATATTGCTGAAGTAAGAGCTTCAAGTGCGGCTCCAGGAATACCAGGAAGGACTGATAGTTCAATATTAACTGTGGAAGCTACAGAGGGTCGTCGAAAATGCCCCGAGTGTGCTATAGATGACCCTCATATGATCCATGAGACTACCGATAAATCTAATATCATACTCGATTATCCGCGAGTTTACGGCAAAAAATACACATGTGGAATGTGTTCTTGCCAATGGCGTGAAAAATAGAGTCTGAAATCTAAAACCTATTATTTTTCCTTATTTTTATCTTTTTTTATTGGATTAGCATAAAAAATACCATGGAGATTTAGATTTGGGTACGTATTTATTGATAGCAGGGGGAACTCTAGGAATAATTAGCGTTTTTTCAGAACGTGATTAATTTTTCTGTTTAAAATTATGTTTTTTTATACACTTTTTATATTATTTTTTTGTTTTAAAAAGAAGTTTTAAAAACAGGTTAAACTTAAGTATCACTAAGTATTGTTTAATTATGATTTTTGCATATCTCTACGCATTAATTTAATTCTTTTCTTAAGTTCTACGATTTCATAATCTTTTTCTTCAATATCAGATTCAAGCTTTAGTTTTTCATCTTTAATAATCTGAAAATCACCTAAAATTTTATCTTCGATTTTCTTATATTCATGTAATTCATCATCTAAACTAATTAATTTATCCCTTAATGTTTTTATTTCATTATCTTTTCCATCCAGCAGAATTCGCAGGTTTCCTAATTCTAGTTCAAATTTACCAGTGAGATTTCCCGATTTGTTATGAGCATCTTCTAATTTTTGTTCAAGTCGGTCGACTAATTCTAAGTTAACAAGGTTTTTTTGATTTAATTCTTCAATTTTAACTGCTAATTCTTTATTTCTTTCTGATTTTTTCTCAAGATCTTTTTTAACTAAGTTGAATGTTTCAGATTGTTGTTGTATTTCTTGAGTTTTTTGATTAGCAGTTTTCAGTGAATTTTCTAAGCTAAAAATAGTTTTTTCTTTTTCAGTTATAATTTCATCTTTTTTCTCTAAAAGAACTTCAAGCTTTTGAAACTTTGATTTTTGAATTGTATCATTTTCCAGATATTGAAGTTGTTCTTTTAATTCTTTAATTTGATCATCTTTATTTTTAATCAAATCAGTTTGATCAGGTTGGGATTCATCTATTTGAGTATTCAATTCTTTGATTTTTTGAAGTTGGTCTTTTATTATCTTTTGAGATTTTTCTGTTTCCTCTTCTAGAACAGAATTCAAATGTTCAATATCATCATTTTTACTTTCAATAATTTCATAGAGTTTCTGGGTTGCTTCACTCTGGGATGATTCGCTTTCGACTTTTAATGATAATTCTTGTACACTATTTTCGAGTTTACCGATGATTTCTAATTTTTCATTAATCGTGTGAATTAATTTATTATTTTCTTCTTTGAAGTAATTAAGTTGTTCTAAGATATTTTCATCTGTTAGTACTGATTCTATCTCTTCTTCTTTTTCTTCCACCCAACCCATATTTTGGAGGGCCTCAACAATAGTTTTGTCTTCTTCCTCTTCGTGTCGTTCTCTTTCATCTGACATATATTTTAAATCACTATTCGATCTATTAAATTTTATTATTCTCCATTCTCAGTTATAAAAACAAATTTTCTATCTATGAAGAATTTTGTCAAATATCCTATAGATAAGGCGATTATAACACTTATTTCTAATGGTGTATTGAGATAATTTCTCAATAGGAACTGAATTCCTATATTCTCAATGGTGGTTAATATAGCAAATCCGAAATATTTAATAAATTCTAATGAAGTTTCTTTCAACTTGGTCTCTGTCTTTTTAAATACTATATATTTATCCAAAAAGAATTTAATAATATAGGTAATCCCAACGGCAACAATGGATCCCATTAACTCAGGCATATCAAAAGGATAAGTTGAGCAGTAGAAGATGTGGAGAAAGTCATTTACACCAAAATTTTGGCAGATAAATGGTTCAATTACTAATTCATTTAGTTTTTGGATCAAATAATTTAATCCTATCATTATAGCAGCAAAGACAAAATAGAGTGTCATTTGTCTTTTGATGTCATTCTCTTCTGTTATTAATTTTCCCCTCTTTTACGGATTGGATAAAATAATAGTTATAAGCAAGTAAATCATAAACACTATTTTTCAATTCGATCTTTCCACGAATCTGATTGTTGATTTGATTCATCATCGATATGAGAAGCCATATCGGCATTCACAGTTGTTATTCTTGAAGGGCCTGAAGAAGCTGTTCCTGAAACTTGGAATGACATTCCAGAAGATCTTGGTGAAGGAGAAACTAGTTCCATTATCTCTCTTAAATTAACCTGAGTTGATACTGTTTTCCCTGTTATTCTTTTATAGAGTTTTTTTACGCCATATATAATAAGTGAAAAACTAATAGAAAAAATAAAATACATAGCAACCCATCCATTTCCAAAAAATAGAATAGGAATAGGTAATAATCCCGAACTATAATCAGCATAAATAAATCCTAAAATTCCAAAAATCCCTATAAATATCACAAATCTCAAGCATAATGGGATAAATTGTTTTAGCATAATTTGCTTGGTAAACTGCACTGTTTCTC
The DNA here is from genome assembly GCA_019894875.1 of Promethearchaeota archaeon. The sequence continues at coordinate 36,021 of JAGXNR010000025.1, forward strand.
GTTGTAATTGTGTTAATATTCTTATATCACCAGTAGCTTGAGCATTTCTCATGCGTTCTTGAATATTTAAAGCTTTCTCCTTAAATTCTGTTATTTTTTCTTTCGATAAACCTAATATCTTATTTAGGAACATACCTAAAATTATCATACCAACGGTTATTCCCATAATTTGAAGAATTATTGCCACATTTGACATAAAAGCATCACTATATTAGGAAAAACATAATTTTAATTAAATTTTTTGATATTGATTGAATCACTAAAACGGTATGAGAATTTTAGAGATTTCTCTTACCGATTTTTTACTATCTTAAATTACCGTCCAAAAATCCCTTAACATATTTAGCATAAACCGTTTTCCAACGAGTTGGGATTGAAGATGCTATAGCACATCCCAAACGACAATTATTACAAAAATCATAATTATCATGGTTTTTCATTATCTCTCTTACGTCTGTTGATTTATAAATTGTAGATATAGGATGTTCTAAAGCATTAAAACTCATAATTGGGTGAATTTTACAAGGGTAATGAATTAATCCATCGTGACTTATAAATATATAAGATTCGGCAACGTGGCAACGTAATATTTTCTGGTGATAGAGAGGATGTCCACCAAATCCC
>JAGXNR010000026.1 GCA_019894875.1 Promethearchaeota archaeon
GTATTAGAGGGATATTCTGCGGAGGATATGGTAGATAAGCTAGATCTCTTATTAGATAAAGCATATACTATAAAGGATGTTGATAAATATAACGAACAAATTAAGAAGATATCAAGTTTTAATCTCTTATTTTATACCCCATTTCCATATATTACTGGGAAGAAAAAGGTAATTCCATTTTCAAACTTACCAAAAGAGCTAAAGGAAGATTACCTTGAGGTTGTATATTTTGAGAAATCAACAGAGAATCAAGATCAAATACTTTTTATAGTGTCTCATTATGAGTTAGGATTATTGGGTATTAAAATCAAAACTAGTGAAAATGTTACCGGGATTGCGGAAAACTATACATTAAAAATAAAACCAACCGCAAAAGCAAAAATATATGAACCTGATGAGACTTTAAAAAATGACTTCTTGATCCGTGCTATTATTGAAATAACGCAGAAAGACACGGTTCAAATTAACTTTACGCTTCCATCTTTCTTTAAACAGTTGAATCTGTAATAGAGTTTGGCAATATATGAAAAATAGTCTTTAAGTTCTTCTCTCACTCTTATCACGTTGGCTTACATGATGAGAACGGACTTTAAAGTTAAATTAGGAGAGATTTTTTTAGATAGTTAATACTTTATCCATCACGAAATCAACCAAAATCTTTCCTTATTATTATTTCCTTTTATGATTTTTTTGGTTAACTTTTTACTATGATAATGTTTAAGTTCAAGATAAGTTCATCACTTTATGCACTTTTCTCAGAAGAAGAAGATAACAGAAAATAGATATTAAAATGAGTTTAAAGGAATAGGCTGAACTTAGCCATTAAGAAGCTCTTCGGAAAGTAGTATTAATATTATTCTTTTCTCTCAGACTTGTCCCTCTGCGCAATTTGCCTTTGGTGTATACTGCAGCTAATGCAATAATACTGTTTCTTGCTCGGGGTTTGAATTATTGTCCCTGTTTTTTTTAACTCAGAAAACATTCTGCTATCAACTAAAGAAACTCTCCGTGTTACAGCTTTAGCTTTACTTCTAGCAACCATGCGTCCGCATTTTGTGCATTGAACTCTAGCATAGTGTCCTTTACTAGATCCGCTCTTTCCGCCACTTTTTCTCTTTTTTGGAATTAAAATCAGCTAGTTTTTATTTTTTTTCTATTTATTTACTAATTGAATTGTAGAAAACTTAAAAAATTTATCCTTAAGCACAAAGATTTATGAAAATAATTATAGAGAAAGGTTGGGTGCTGTTTATATTAGATTTCCTTATCAGATATACTGACTTTCTTTAAGGATTTAAAAGTAAAACTTAATCTCTGGATGATTGTGTATATTAATGTGAATATAAATATAATAATACCAATGAGAAAAATTGGTGAAACTGGTATTCGGGTTATAAAGGGGATGAAAACTGTTATAGGTTCACCAAATATGAGCTGTGTGGAAAAATAGAAGATTAATTCAAAAATTATAGTAAATAGTAAAAACAGTATTCGTTCAGCTCGTTCCATGTACCCGATTCCTTTCATATTAACTCCTTCATTTTCAGCTCTTGAACGTGTATAAGAAATCATTATAACTAAAAATAAAATTATGTAACCTAATAAAAAATTAATCAAGCCTCCATAGATTAAACCTAAGATAAGTAAAGCATCAGAAAGTCTATCCAAATTTGAATCTAAATATGCTCCTGCGGGAGTTACTTTACCCGTTTTTCTTGCGACTTCACCATCAAAGAGATCAAAGGTTCCCGCTAATCCAATAAAGACAGGTACAATCCAAGAAAACCAAAGGGAAGCATATAAGCAACCGATTGCTAATAATAACGACCCAATTACTGATAAGATGAATCCTATTAAAGATATCTTATTTGGGGTAATATTATGCTTAATTAAAAATGCCACGGGCAATCGTATGTATCTATTTGAAATTTCTCTCTGTCGGGTTCTTTTTTCTGATTCTTCTATATCGTTCAATTCCTTTTTATCCCTTTAATTTCACTATACTAAGATATTTATCTTTAAAACTTCTTTATAATAAAAATTTATGGTAATCTTAATAGATGTAATTTTAACAATCGAATCACTGAAGATGCTAAATATGATTGATTTCCAAAGCTGATTATTGGAAGATTTAAATCTAATATTTCTTTCGAATCAAGAAATTCATCTTCTTGACTACCGAGAATAAATAAAATATTTTCCATTTTTCGAATTGTTTTTCTTAAATTTAAGAAATCATTTCCACCTTCTTTTAGTATAAATATACTAAATTTCAAATTTTGAAAGTGTCTTATTGCTTCTATCATGCTGATGTTTGAGGATTTAACTTGGTTCAACGGATTGAGATGTTGGTTGTTACGGATATGATTATTCTGTAAGAGGTCAACAAAATAATCTGTGAAAAGTACTTCATTTTTTGGGAAACTGTCAAAATCAAAATTCTCCGATTCAAGAATAAAATTACCATATCGATCTAAAAATAAATAGATTTGAATATCATTGTCAAAATAATCATTCCCTAATAGTGCTGCAAGAACACATCGTGAAATTACATCTAAACGTCCTGAAGATCCGGGTATATCTTTTATAGTATATTTACTTATATCTATAGTCGAGGATTTAATAAAAAAAATCACAGTCATCAATTAATTATTAATAAATTATGTGTTAGTAAGTTTTCTTATTATTGCATATAATACTTTTGTTTCTTTAAGTCCTGTTGGATTAGGACTTATAACAGTAACTATTTTAACTCAAAGAAAAATTGTGTTTTATTTTTCCTTTTTTTTGGTATGTTTTATAAAATAAAAAATAGCTATAATAAATCCTAAAGTAAGTATAAAGCCTACAAAACCAGCAAAGTAGTCATTTGATATCCAATTTAATAGAGGTATCCAAGGAGAAACGAGATTATCTACCCAATCTTCTCCGTATTGATCAATTAACACTCTTTCAAGACCATCAGGATTATTGGAAAGAAATCCTATTGTAAATCCAATACTTATCATCAACATGAATACACCAATAATTAAACAACTCAAAATTATTGGTATTTTGTATTTTCTAATATTATCCATCCTTTACACCTAATAGTGATTCTGTTGTAATAAAATCCGGTTTAACCTTATAAATATAATAAATGATTAGAGAAGAAATAACACTCTCCCCAAGACCAATAAAGATATGCCAGAAAACCATAGCAGGAATTGCGATTTCAAAAGGGATGACTCCAGAAATGCCTAATTCAATACCACATACAAATGAAGCTAAAAGAATGGCAATATATGATCCAATAGCAGTACCAATAGTAACTTTCACTTCTTTTTTTAACGAGGTATAATTTAAAAGTCTTACAACACCTATGACAATAAAAAAACCGACGACTCCTCCAATTATCCCCATATTGAAGGCATTTGCCCCTATCGCAGTAATTCCACCATCACCAAATAGACTTTGGATAACTAAAATTAGAAATATCACTATAATTGAAGCCCATGGCCCTAAAATAATCGCTACCAGTGTTCCCCCTATCAAATGTCCTGAAGTTCCCCCTATAACAGGATAGTTCACGAATTGAAAAGCAAAAATCACAGCAGCTAAAACTCCAATATATGGAATTAATTTGTCAGAATCTTCACTCTCAAAAATCTTACCAACCCTAAAGAATCCTAAGATCATAACAAAAATGATGACGATCCAAAGTATAATTAAAGTTATTGGATCAAGCAACCCATCGGGTAAGTGCATTTTTAAGCTATAAACGTTAAATTTTTTTATAATGTAATCAAATATTACTAATGTATAAAAAAATATGAAATAAGATAAATGTTACTATATTAGAGATTAGTATGATTGTTAATATAGTAAAAATATTCCTTGATTAGTTGAAGATTGTATGAAACCCACATTACCATTTAGACATGAAAATGAAAAGAAATTTCTTAATAAGAGTCATCCCTTAACTCGCTTAATTTTACCATTTATATTTGTAGTACCTTTTCTGATTATTGATGATCTTTATCTTATTTTTACTACAATATTAATTATTTTAATTTTTGGAATAATTTTTCAACTACAGGTCTTAAAATCACTCTCTAGATTAAAAATTGTATTACCATTGGTATTGTTACTAGTTATCTTCATACCCTTCTATGTTGGAGATACTGTAATTTATCAGATAGATAGTTTTATTAAAATCAATATCTATCAGGAGGGGTTATATTTAGCTTCTCTTATTTTTTTAAGAGTCGTAGGATCCTTTTTTATCTTTATGTCATTTTTGACATCGTTAACGTATTCAGAATTCATAGAAGCATTAACAAAATTGAGGATTCCCCCTGCGTTAGTTGGGTCTCTTGTAATTATGTTACACTACATTCCCATCTTAGCGACTTCGAATAAGAAGATTCTAAATGCCCAAGAGATAAGAGGTAAAAAAACTTCCTCATATTGGCAAAAATTGAAAACACATGCTTATATTATGGGAAAAAGCATTCTGGTGAACATGGAGCGAAGTGAAAAATTATATGAAAGCTTGAAAATGCGCGGTTTTTCTGGGGAAATAACTTTTGTGACTAAAAAATACAAAGGTATTGATTTAGCATTATTCGGGTTTGCTTTAATAATAATGATGAGTTTTATTTTTTTTATTGATTTAAAATTAATTTACAACGAGGTTATTACATTATTTTTGCCATAGAAGTTGAAAATTTGAATTTTAGTTACAACTCTGGATTTAAAATTCAAGGTATATCATTTAAAATTGAAGAAAGTGCAATTTATGCATTAACAGGAAATAATGGTTCAGGAAAGACAACTTTACTAAGACTATTGGTCGGATTATTGAAACCTAGTTCTGGATTAATCAAGATCTTTAATAATACACTTACAAGAAACAAGAAGAAATTATGGAAGATACGTCAATCGATTGGATTTTTATTTCAAAATCCTGATGATCAATTATTTGCACCTACAATTGGGGAGGATATAAGTTTTGGGGCAAAGAACTTAAGGCTTAGTGATAAGGAAGTTAATCAAAGAGTTAATTGGGCATTGAATGCCGTAGATTTATCGGATTATAAAAATTATTCTCCCTTTAACCTCTCATGGGGGCAAAAAAAGAGAGCAGCCCTCGCAGGTGTATTGGTAATGAAACCTAAATTGTTGATATTGGATGAACCTTTTGCGAACCTTGATTTTAAGTCAATTTATAACCATTTAAAAATTCTTGAGAACTTAAGAAAAGAAAATAATATGACAATACTCTTCACAACACATAATCTATTTTTTGTCGAAAATTGGGCTGATAAGATGCTAGTTTTAGACGAAGGAAATATAATTTTTCATGGTTCCACACAAGAAGGATTGAACAATTCTAATGTTAATAATTTACTTGGATCATATGAAGATATTTTATCTCTTTTTACAAAAGAAGAATAAATCTTAAAAGATTAAAAATGGCATAGATTTAGCCTAAGAACACTAACACAATATTTTCATGTTAGGGCAATGCCTTTAAAATCAAATATGTTCTCTCGTGCTAGGCAAAAATCTCTATGCACTAATGGGACATAATCATGTCTGCAAACTAGGGATTACTGACTCAATCCTCATCGCGTTGGTATTTACCTTTGCTAAGATAAGAGCCCATATTGTTTATGCAATTTTTGACTATTAAACTCCGAATATTCGCGTTTTTTTGCACTACATAATCATTTTTTAGTCATATGAGTCCTCGATAACGCGGTTTTTTCCGTCATAGTACTCCCATTACTATAACAGAAAAATAAGGTTATAAAATTTTACATTATTTAGAAAAGGGAAAAGGTTCTTTTTTATTTATCCCTTTAATTTTATCTTCTATTCTTAAGATTAAGCTTTGTAAGCAATTAAAGAGAATTTTTCTTATTATTTCATAGGTGAGATCGATTTCAAAATCGTTATCATGAAATTCATCAAATTTATAAAAGGCTTTGTAAACATTTTCAGTTTTAAGGATTTTATAAGAAGAATCAACTAGAAAAGCATAAAGATCTTCACTATTATATTCTAATTTAATTATTAAAGAAAGCATAGCAAATTCTTTGTTACCACGAGCCCACTCAGACGGAATCTCAAAATGAAAATTGACTATTTTCTTTTTCTTAGTAATAAGAACGATTTCGAAAAATGTTTCGTCGATTTCTAAGTCAAAAAATTTCTTTAACTTATTTATGAGGTTTTCTTCTAGTTTTTCGTCTGGATAGGAAAGTAATACACTTGGACCTTGAACCCCATCAAAGTAAGATAAAACTAAATGCACCTAAATACTCACCAAACGTTTAACAAAATATGAATTAGAAAAATTTAAACTATTTTAAATTAGAAAAATTTCTACGTATTAGGAAGTTTATAAGGATTAGGCGAAATTGTTGTTATTTATTAGCCTATAACAAACCAATAGAATCAGATCTAAACAATTCTTTGATCTCCTCGCTCATTTCGCCTTGTCCTCCTTGTAAATACTGATTTACGATTGCCGTAATATGGGGGGCATGTTTTTTCATCGTAGCGATAATGAATCCAATTTGAACCTTTTTATCAGTTGCTAAACATAAAACTCCTTTACCCACTTTCATTGAGAAGATCATTCCTTCAAAATATTCGGTAATTTGTAAGGAAATATTTCCATATCCTAAGATATGACCTTGTTCTTCACCAGCAATAAAGACTGCTCCTCCAATTGCACCAATTTTTTCAATGGATACAGCATTATTATCAGAAAAAGTAAATTTAGATTGACTTAGAATAGTAATTCCTGTCTCATCAACTATTACTGCATATTTCAATCCAGGAGTACTATTAATAATATTATTTAAAATTTTCTTTAATTCTACCTCATCTTCTGAAAAACTCAAATGTTTGTCAACCTAATAAGTGTTATATTGATATAAAATGGTTTTCTTAGATTTTAAAACAATTTATTAAAACCTAACGATATATTTTTTCTCAAACCTACTTTAGTAAATGATGAAATTTTATCTATAAAAATTTTAGTAAACTAATTGTTTTTCTACGGTTCGCAATAAAAAACTCTATTCCTTGTGTTTTTGTATATTACAATCCTAGAAAAGTTCCTGTGTTTTAATTAAAGATTTTAAAGGTTTTAAACGATTTTTGTGCTCCTTAGACTTTTCTAATAAAATCATTAATCTGAAGTTTTTATTCTTATCTAGATCACGCTTTATTTGTATTAATTTAGAATCCTCTATAAAATCTCGATTTTTTGCAATTGCAGATAAAGCTAAAGTGTTTTCAAGTACCCATAATTTCTTAGAAATCTTGCTCGCTAAAGGAAATCCATGTTTGTCAGTTATGATTCCTGCTACAAAATTTGGGAAGTTTTTTTCTATCCTATATAAGAAGTAATTTACCTCATCTTGATTTAATATATTACCCAATTTTATAACACCTAATCTATCAATTTTTCAATCTAATAATAAGAAAATAAAAAAATTAAGTCATTAAATGTTATATGATGGAGATATTACGCTTAAAACTAAAGATTTGGAACTATAAAAACCAAATCTGTCAATCATCATTAGTATATCTTTGCTCTTTCCAGGGATCAGCTTTATTTGAATAACCATGTGTTTCCCAATATCCCAACCTATCTTCCTGTAGAAGTGTAATTTTTAGAATCCACTTAGCACTTTTATAAAAATAAAGATTTGGAACTACGGCTCTTACAGGTCCTCCATGATTGTCATCAATAGGTAGATTTTCATAGGTTAAAGCTAATATTGCATTATTTCCTTTTAATCTTTCTATTGGAACTGTAGTTGTAAATCCTGTATCGGCACAAAAAAATTCTATGAAATGAGCTGAAATCTTTGGTTTAACAAGGTTAAAAAGAGTGTTAAAAGAGATTCCCGCCCATTTTGTCTCAAATTTACTCCATGAAGTCACACAATGAATATCATCGATTATTTCTTTATCTTCAAATTCCTTCAATTCGTCTAAGGTTAACTTAACTGGATTTTCAACTTCTCCTTCGATCTCCAATTTGTACTTTTCTCTATTAATGTGAGCGACTCTTCCTTTTTGAAGGATGGGAAATTTATTAGTTATATGTTGACCTGGTGGCAATCTTGAATTCTTTTCCTTCTTCGAACTATCGTTCATCTCGTCATTCATTAAATGATTTTAAACTAGTATAGCTTTAAATTGTTTTGCTATTCTCTTGGAAAATACCAGTCTTACTAAGAAAAGTAGAATTATTTAGAGTTTTTTTTTAATGAAATACCGAGATTGAGGTTTTCAACAAGCTCACTAAAACGATTTCGAACAGTTACCTCTGTTACGCAACTAACACGAGCTATACTTCTTTGAGTTCTGCGTTCATTAGTGATAATACTTGAAGCATAAATTGCAGCAGCACATACACCCGTAGGTCCTCTACCTGAGGTTAATCCGCGACTTTCTGCCATTCTAATTATTGATTTCGCGGTTTTCTGGCATTCTGTTGATAAATCTAACTCTGAGATGAATCTTGTAAGGAAATCCATTGGTTTAGTAGGATTTAAATTAAGTTCCAGCTCGATTGAAATAAATCTAAAAGATCGACTAATTTCTTTTTTATCGACACGAGCGACTTCAGCAATCTCGTTTAAAGTACGTGGTACTTTATACATTCTGCATGCAGCATATAAACTTGCCGCTGCAACGCCTTCAATACTTCTACCACGAATTAGATGGGCATCAACAGCATCACGATAAATCTTTGCAGCGCATTCTCTTAAATTTTTTTGAAGATCAATATTTGAAGCCATTCTATCAAGTTCACTAAGAGCGAATGTGAGATTTCTTTCAGTTGCATCTGATACTCTAATTCGACTTTGCCATTTCCGAAGTCTATATATTTGAGCTCTCAATTTCGCGGGAATTTCCTTGCCAAAGATATCTCTATTTTTCCAGTCTATCATCGTGCTAAGTCCTTTATCATGTATCATATACGTCATAGGAGCGCCTGTTCTAGTTCTCTTCTTCTTCTGATCTGCATCGAATGCTCTCCATTCTGGACCCCGATCAATATGTTTTTCTGAGTGCACTAAACCACAATCTTCACAAACTAGCAAACCTCTGTTCTCATCAAAAAATATATAATTCCCGCATTCTATACATCTATCACTATCTATAATCAAGTTTTCATTTGATGCCGAGTTTATCTCTCTCCAACTTGAAATAGATGCCACCTTTTAAATTTAAAATTAATATCTCATTCTAAAGATTTCTTAAAACTTAAGGTAATTTAGTATAAAACTTATTATTGGGATTGGGATTATATTGTGTTTTTGAATTTGTTTTTATTGAAACAAAGGGCATGTTAATTGGGCCAAAAATATCTTTAACAAAACCTATAACTTGATAGTTCTCATCATATATAGATTGTTTTAAAATTCTCTCAAGATCGTTATTCCATGGTTTTACTCTGAAAATTTGATGTTTTTTTGCTGATTGTCCAATATGAAATAGGTTTAATTTAACCCATTTTTTTTTCAAGAGTTTCCCTTACTAAGTAGATGAAAATTTAAATTAAAATTAATGATGGTAGCTAATATTTAAATATAATGTTTTTTGCCAGATAATGTTACAAAATTGGTAAATTAGTAATAGCGAAGATTTCCATACCGGAGACGCTCAAATAGTAAAATAAAGGGGATATTTCTCACTATCAAATTGTTAATAAGAACTTACAAATTAATAAGCTTGAGTTTAGTAGAAACTTTTTTGTAATTGATATTTCCTTTTACAATCGCATTCATATTCAAAGTCTTCTAATGAAGTTAATTCCTGAGAGGAAACAAAATCTTGAAGCCTTTTTTGAGCTGCTTTCTCGCATTCTCGTTTTAAACAATTATGAATCCCTCGTTTTGTACCAGCTCCAGAGGGATCAGATATAACTCTTACGCTTGTAAGGTCTTTTTGAGTTAGGGATTTTTCTAAGACTTTAAAAAGTGAGTGAAACCAAGGAGGACGATATTTATTTTTATACCATAGGTATTCGGTAAGTGTTCCTCGTTGGATATTTAAAGGATTGATGGATATAGTATTGACTTTTAAATCAATTAAAGTTTTTATTGAATTAATACAATCATCGATTGCTCCTGTTTCCGTCAGGAAGGGTGGTTTAAGCAATAAATAGGCTTTAATACCTATTTCATTTTCTTTACAAATTTGTAATATCTGTTTAAATTCCTCAAATCTCATTCCTTTATTTATATAATAATTTCTGATGTAATCATTAACAGTCTCAATACCTACAGCAATTTCTATATATTTTCCCTTTAGATTTTCTTTAATCTTTCTAAGCTTTTCAGTATTAATATACTCTACACGACTTTCTATAACCAACTCTTCTATATTTTCAATAGACGCAACCCTTTCATAGATAAATTGCCTAACTTCATCAGAGATTTCGTTTTCATCGAAAAAACTCCCGGAATTAAATATTTTTAAAGCATATTTTTCATTATCCTCTGAGATTTCATTAATTGTTTTATTTAACACATAATCAATTTGATTTTGTATATGATTTTGATTAACTCCTTCAATGGGCGCATCTTGAATATATCCACACATAGTACATCCCCCAGATTCGCTTAAAGACCAACTACACCCTTTTGTTCTTAGAATAATAGTTAATGCTTTCCCAACTTTATTGATAAGTCTATCTTTTTTAATCCAAAAACTAACAGGTCGATCTAGATCCTTTTCGCTAATTTGTTTCCTCTTTTTCAAAGCATCCTGTCTAATTGATCTTAATTTTTCAGAGAATATCGGTCTGTACTCATTAGAACTGCTATTTTTTCTCAATAATTTTAACAACTCTTCCTGTTTTAGAATTTCTTATAAAGTTTGAGCCTACAATTAGCATACCGGTTCCAATTATCTCCGTTTTTTCTTTATTAACGATGATAACATAATTATTAGAGATTAGATCAGAACTGAATTCTAATATACCTTGTCGAAATAGATTACTACCTTGAATGTTTTGACCGTCAAAAATGATAATATTTGAATCTATAGAAGATGGTAATTGAACCATTCTTTCCAATCCTTGTATTGTCAAATGTATTTGACCTGATAAGGTTATAAATACTCCTATTTTTTCCTTAGTTTTTAAATCTATCAAATCAATTTGTGTTTTAGAATCAATTTTGAAAGATTTCAGTTCATTGGTAATAATCTTCCCTCCTGAACCCCTACCGAATTGATAATCTATTATTTTTATAAACCTTCTAATCCAATTGTTAAATAAATAATTACCATCAGGTAATTTTTTCAAAGGATTAAAATCACTTAAATGCTGCTCTACTAATGATTCAAATGATTTGAGAGATTCTTTAGAAGTCACTTTTCCGTCAATCTTAGTAAAGTAGAAATTATGTGGTAAGTTGGAATTGACTGTTTCAGCGATATCAAGGTAGTCACTATCAAGATGACACACTATTGGTATATTTTCATTATATTTTGTAATAATTTGTTGTAACATTTCTGACGTTATTTTTTTTTCAGAGTCATCCCAATCACCAGTAACAGATATATCATATGAATTAACGGGATATATATTTTCTAACTGTCTCGGAATAGCTCCAAGAGGAGATGTTAAAATAATTTCTTGAAAATTAGCAAATTCTCCAAATCTACTAATTACCCTGTGGAAAAGTCTATGCGATTTTGACACTGAATAAGGCTTCTTAGCTGAGCAAGGTAATAAAACAATCATTGTGGTCCATGGTTCTGGTTCAAAGCTTCTAATCGTCCTCTGCCTAAATTCTTTGAAATCTGGCCTGTTATATGAAGAAGGACCTAAACACTTAATTTTTCTTATTTTTTGGGTGATAGGTGTTTCAAACCGAATAACTGTAAAGTATTCCTTATCCAAGATTTTTAACATTGAAATTAAAACAGTATCATCAAGAGATGATTTTTCAACAAATCCTCTATAATCTTCATAACGTAGATATTGTTTGATTTTCATCATATAGTTGTGAGCCACTATTAGGTTATGTAAGCAAAGCAAATCCATCTTTTCGTTTGAGTATTTTGTAGCAGCCAGATTTTTTAATTTTCCTTTACAAGCAATGCAAGAACAAGGAAAATATTTTACCTTATATATTGGAAGTAAATATTCTATTGTGTCATAAAAATTTTCTGCCGATAAGTATAACAAATAAGAGGTATCAATAATGTCTACTCCTAGGTAAACTAACATAGGAAAAACTTTAGGAACAATTCTCCCTGAAGCCATGATAACAATATTATTATCCAATTTTGTTTTTATTTCAACAATCGTGTTAATAATTTTCCTGAAATTTCTAAAACTATCAAATAAATCCATGAAATTTAGGATTGTTATATTTTCATTTTCTTTAATTATCGGAATATAAAGAGATAATAACTCTGGATAATCAAAAAGTTTTATTGATAAACCAAAATTAATTTTAGAATGAGCTTTTAAAAGGCTAACAGAATTAGTAAGATACTTCCTGATTTCTCTCTTAGCAAAATCTATTCCAATTGTTGTTGAGGGAATATTGAAAGGTATAATCGATACCACATTATCTTCTGTGAAAATTTCTTTATTTTTTTCTAAAATCTCCTCATATTTCTCGAAAGTCCCAGGATAAGAAAAAATGAATCCAGTATTTTTGAATTTTTCTCGAAGGAATCCTATTTTCAAGAAAATTTCTTTAGAAATGATGAATAAGTCGTGATTTTCAAATTCCTGTATGAAACTAAATTGTTTCATTAAGACATTCTTAATTGGAATAGTGACATTAGGCGTTCTTATATAGAGCTTCTTTTCTCTTGATAAATTCATCCGTCCTATTCTTGAAAAACCAATTCTATTTTCTAATAGTTCAAAAAAATTACTCATTCTTTTCAATAAGGAGGATTAATTCAATGATTTAAATTTTTTCACTTTAAGTTCTCTAATCACCCAAATTTATTAAGAATTTAGTTAAAATAACAATATTAACTAGTGAAGAGTAAAACATGAATCTATAATTTTATTTGAAGATCTTTTCCTTACTAAGCAATGATAAAATTTGTATAAGAGATTAACTCATCCAATACAAAGTTTGTATAAGTATCTTCAATTTCTTCCGTACTATATAATTCCTTGATAAACGTTGCATAATCTTCAATTTCTCTTACTCTTACAATCGCAAATAGCCCATATTGTTCCCCTATTCTAAATAAATCAGTTATGTTATTTTTCATAGTTAATCTAAACGCAAATTCATTGTATTTTGACGGATCTTTTGGTTTAATGCGGAGGAGATATTTACCTTTAAACCCAATTTTTTTTGGATTAAAGTTTACAGCATAATTTAAGATTATATCTTCTGTTTCAAGCTTTTTAATTCTGTTATGAATAGTTGATTGAGAAATTTCTATTTGAAATCTTTCATTGAAAATTTTTCTTATCTCATACGTAGAAATAGGTTTAAATCCTTGGCAATCTCGTAATATTTTTAAAATATTATAATCGAGATCATCTAATTCAGAAGCTAAAAAAGTTTTTTCTGGAAACTCTATTATTGAATTATCGTGAAGATGATCTTTTTCTTCTATTAATTTCCCATTTAATTGATCTTCGACACGTCTTCGAGACTTTATCAGACTAATACCACTTGTTTTAAATACTCTAATAGTTTCAATAATCTGATATTTCTTGAAATATGATTTTGCCATAATTTTATCAATAGCATTCAGGGTTTGATAATATTCTTCAGGTGATTTAAAGATGAATAAAGCAAATAATGAGAAATCTCCGATTATACCATCAAACATTCTTAATTGAGGTATATTTAACAGATCTTCAACTAATTCGGGCTCTTTTGGATTGGTTTTAATTTCAAGCATAACATATTTCAGGTTATTTGGGCGAATATTTGGGTTAATATTTATCGTAAAATTAGTAATTATTTTTTGATCTCTCAAATATTCAAGTTTGTTTTGATAGGTTTGCCTAGATAATCCAATCGCTTTTGAATTTTTAGTTATAACAAATTTAGACTTACCACTTAAATTCTTTATTAACTGTTGGGAATTTTGGTATTCTTTAATATTACTCATAATATTACAATTTTGCATTTTTTCTTACTATTATTCGAAAAATGTTAAAGAAAATATATAAATATTTGCAATCAACCAAAAATAGCTTTATTAATTAATCAAAATTATTATTCATAAAAATTATATAAGTGAATTTTAAATGGTAAATTATAAAGTAGCAGACGAAAGTCTAGCTGAAAAAGGATTAGAATCCTTATATGTAGCAGAAAATAAAATGCCAGTAACCGCTAAAACGATTCGAGAAAGGTTCATTAAAGAAAAACCTTTAGAGGGAATCACAATCGCGGGGTGTCTTCATATAACTAAAGAAACAGCTATTCTTGCCCGTACTTTAAAGGCAGGTGGGGCGGATGTTTGGTTATGTGGTAGCAATCCATTATCTACTCAAGATGATGTGGCAGCAGCTTTAATTAAAGAGGGAATTAATATCTTTGCGTGGCATGGGAACACCGATGAGGAGTTTTACTGGTGTATTCGAGAATGTTTGAAAGCAAAACCAAATATTTTGATTGATGATGGTGCAGATATGATCGTTACAGCTCATAAGGAGTTTCCTGAACTAATTACAGATGGTGTAATAATCGGATGTCAAGAAGAAACTACAACTGGTGTGAAGCGTTTTAAAGCTATGGATAATGCAGGAGATCTAAAAGTTCCTCTCTTTCCTGTGAATGATGCTCGATGTAAAAATCAGTTTGATAATGAATTGGGAACTGGGCAAGGAATAGTCGCAGCAATTTATGGTATGCATGTATTATTTGCCGGGAAAGTAGTTGTAATCGCTGGATATGGTCATTGTTCTTCTGGAATGGCTTTGAGAGCACGAGGATTAGGGGCTGATGTAATAGTCACAGAAGTTGATCCAATCAAAGCCCTTCAAGCAAGATTTGCGGGTTTTCAGGTAATGCCCATTGAAAAAACACTTCCAATCGCTGATATTATTCTTACAGCAACTGGATGTAAGCATGTTATCAAGCCATCAAAAGAAATATTCAGTAAGCTGAAGGAAGGTGTTATTCTTGGTAATTTGGGTCATTTTGACATCGAGATTCCCACTAAGGAGTTGTATGAATATGCAAAAGAAATTAAACCAATTAGACAAAATGTTGAAGAATTAATTTTCCCCGATGGTAAAAAAATATATCTTCTTGCTAAAGGAAGATTGGCCAATTTAGTGCTTTCTGAAGGACATCCTGCTGAAGTTATGGATATGTCATTCGGTCTTCAATCCTTGATGTCTGAATATATCGTTAAGAATAAAGATAAACTGAAGCCTGGGATGGTTGAAATACCTGTTGAAATTGATGACAGAGTAGGTTTCTTGAAACTTCAATCAATGGGCATCGAGATTGATAAACTAACTGAGGAGCAATATAACTACATCCACGGCTACGAACAAGGAACTTAAATTATTTAAATTAGATATTGAAAAAATCTGAACTATTTGTCAATAAATTTTTTTCTTTTTATTTATATTACATTTTTAAATTATGGGGAGCAATTAACCCATTAAACCTTAGTAATTCTGCCCTAAGACTCATGTTTCTAATAAAATTTTCTGTACTTTTTAACCTTAGGGATTTAAAATATCTTCTGCCTTGATAGATTTTCCATAGACTTCGTATGCTAAGGATTTAAGTCCATTCAAACCAAAGGGTTCCTTTTCTAGCCTATTTGACTCCCATATTTTTAATTTTTTAAACTCTTTTCTAATTTCTTCAACGTACGTAAGTTGGGTTGACCGAATATTATTACAATATTGACAGTTTTGTGATTCAGGTGTTATCAAATTAATATGAACACCTTCAAGGTTAATGTATTTTTCCGTTAAATCTCTAGCTCTTTTTATTTCTTCAAAACTTGGCTTTTCTGCGATTGTTACAAGTCTTAAGGATCCAAAAGTATGGATTAATTCCGTTATTCTTTCTCCACGTTCTTCCAAATTTACCAACATCTTCAAAATTTCCTTCCCTAATTCTCGTCTTTTCTCACGATCATCAAAAGGTTTTATAATATTTCTAAACACTTTTGAAAACTTTCTTACAGCATCTTTAATTGAATTATAGAAATTCAAAGAATATTTCAATACAACTTTAACCTGATCTTCTGGTATTTCAAATAAAGCAACCATATTTCCTGTGGGAGGAAAATCCGCTATAATTATGTCAAATTGATGAGACTGCTGATTCTCAGCATCTAAAATTTCTTGAAAAAACATCGCATTTTTTAATGCAAGTGGGATAGAATCAGCCGTAAATGTGGAATCCATAAACGTTTCTACTTGAGGAATTAACCCTACTAATGGCATTTCTCGCATTAAGGCTTTCATCTTTAATATTAAATTTTTAGTATATTTCTCAGCATATTTATGTGGATCTGGTTCGATTGCCCAAAGATTATCAGTTATAAGTGTTAATTTATTTCCGATTTCAGAATTAAATAAATCCGTTAGATTATGAGCTATATCAAAGGAAATCAGAAGAATTTTTTTCTCAGGAAGAAGATCTGATAAAACTACAGCGGTAGCCGCACTAATAGTGCTTTTACCAACACCCCCTTTTCCTCCTAAGACAATTATTTTCTCCAATTACTTAATTCTCCATTAATTACTTAATTTTCTAATACTCGTTGCTTAAATTTATATTACGAAAACAAATATGACATAAAAAACTAACCAAATAATTAAAATTAGTAGTTTAAAATTCTTTAAATTAACAAAAAATAAATACTTTGTAAGATGTTATGAGTATATAATATTACATATTATAAATATCTTAAAAGATAAATCAAATAAATTAATCAAATAGATTAGCACATTATATTTATCAATCAAATTAATATGATTTTCAAATTTACTCAATCAATAAAAAAAATTATCAATTTCAATAATCAAACAAACAAATTATTAAAATTATACCTAGCTCAGTAAACCAAAAATAATTGATCAAACTTATAACAAGAAATAAGAAGTAGGTTCATTAGTTAAGCTTAAGAAGAATCATAAAATTTCTATAAGACCCAAAGGATTTAGCATTTTTATTAGGATAATCTAATTAGCAATGTGTCTAACTCAAAAAGTTAGATACTACTTCTTTTTTATGAGTTTACTTAAAATTTTGATTTATTGACAATATAAAATCAAATATTAAATAGGAAATAAAAAAAGGAAGTGATTAGAATTAATACTCAATCAGATTTTACAACTAAATATATTATTGAAGTAAAATTTAATATTAAAGGTGTAGTAGAGAAGAGCGACATTGTAGGGGCTATTTTTGGACAAACAGAAGGTCTGCTTTTGGATCTCGATTTAAGAGATCTTCAAAAATCTGGAAGAATCGGCAGAATAGAGGTTGAAACTGAATCAAAAGAGGGGGTGTCAGAAGGTTTCATCAAAGTTCCCTCATCTTTAACTCGAAAGGAGACTGCTTTATTAGCCGCTACTGTAGAGACCGTATCAAGAGTTGGTCCTTGTGAAGCTGAGATTACCCTAATAGAAATTCGTGACGTTCGCGAAACTAAACGTCAGAAAATTATAGAGAGGGCTGCTGAACTTCTAAAAAAATGGGACCAGAAATCATTAGAGCAGAGTGAAATTGAAGAACAGATGGATACAGATATAAAACTTGGAGAGATAATATCTTGGGGTCCCGATAAACTCCCTGCTGGACCTGAAGTAGAAAGTGATCAAAATCTTATTATTGTGGAAGGTCGTGCGGATGTCCTTAATTTATTACGAATCGGGATTAAAAATACTATTGCTGTTCAAGGAACTCAAGTACCAAAATCAATAATGAATTTAGTAAAAAAGAAAAAAATTGTTACCTGTTTTCTAGACGGGGATCGTGGTGGAACTATTATATTAAACGAATTAATGCAATTAATAAAACTAGATTATATTGCAAGAGCTCCCGATGGATTTGAAGTTGAGGAACTGACAAGAAAACAAATGGTCAAAGCATTACAAAACAAGAGAGCTCCAAAACAACTTAAAAATTTAAAAAATGGGATAACTGAGGAAAAGGAACACAGTAGTAAGGGAAATGCTCTTCAAAAATTCTTAAAAAAGATGAAAGTAAAAGATGATTCAAAAATTACAGAGATAATAAAGAATATCGAAACAGGTCACAGTATAGGTTTAAATAAAAATTTTGACAAACTCTTTGATATGCCTGTTGGTGAAATTTTTGGAAAGATTAGGTCATTTAAAGACACTTTTTATCTCATTATTGATGGTATTTTAACAAAAAGATTACTCTCTCTCTCTATAAATATGAAAATTAAATTCATTGCATGTAAAAATAAGGAGGAAGAACTAATTGTTCCAGACAGCATTATTGTATTTAACTTTTAATAATATACTACTCATCGCTAACTTATACCTATTGCCGAAAAGACTACATTAAAGATAAGCTGGATAACAAATGAGAGTGCTCCTAAAATAACAATGCCGATTGCACATATTTTAAAAACAGTAAAATAATCCTTCCGATTTGGTTTATTAGCTATTTTCAAAATTCTCTTTGCATTTTGAAAGAAATAAGCTATTCTAGCGAAATAACCAAGTTTTTTCTTTTTATCGAATTTTGAATATTTCTCATATTTGGGGTATCTTTGTTCTGACACACTTTACTAAATCAATTAAGATATATTAATTTTATCTACTTCGAGATTTGTGTTATTTGAAATCAAGAATATTTGAAAGAAATGCATCTCGATCAAATGGTTCCAGGTCGCGATAATCCTGGCCGCATCCTAAAAAAATAATAGGCTTTCCTGTTTCGTAGGCTATAGATAAGGCAGCGCCACCTTTCGCGTCAGCATCTATCTTAGTTAAAATATTGGCATCGATACCAACTAGTTTATCAAATTCTCTTGCTTGGTATAACACGTCATTTCCCGCTAAACTATCTCCTACAAAAACTTTCAAGTCAGGATTAGCAATTCTACAGATTTTTTGCATTTCCAACATTAAATTTCGGTTTGTTGTTTGCCTTCCTGAAGTGTCCACCAATACCACGTCAATGTTTCTAGCTCTAGCATGTTCAATGGCATCCCAGGCAACTGATGCCGGATCTGATTTGTATTCATGTTTAATAACTTTGATTCCTACATTATCCATATGCTTAGTAAGTTGTTCTATTGCCCCAGCTCGGAAAGTATCTGAAGCTGCCGCTACTGAAGTTATGTTATGATTTTTCAGGTAAGTAACTATTTTTGCAATTGTGGTAGTTTTTCCTGTTCCATTAATACCAAAAAATACTATCACATATGGTAAATTTTGAGAATTTTTCTGTTCTATTTCATTGATTATATCAATTTCTCGTTCAGGGGTTAAGATTTCTATAATGATCTCTTTTAAAATATCTAATAACATCTTTTTAATAGACGTTAATCGATTAATTTGTTGTCCCTTCAAGAAATCTATAACTTTTCTGCAAATTTCATCAGCAGTATCAACAGCAACATCATTACTAATAAGGAGTATTCTCAGTTCATTAATAGCGTCATCTAGATTTTTTTCAGTTAAGGTTTTCTTAACAAAAGTTGAAAACACATCTTTTAGTTTTTCAAGCATTTAATTCTCCCCAAAAATCAGAATTGCCTTAACAAATTTAATAAGATTACAATAGCTAATTTTAATTATTGTTGACGATAACCCTGTTGAAGCTGTTGACTTGTTTTTTGTAAATTTACCTCAAAATTCTGTAGTTGAGTCCTTATGAATTGTATTTCTTTATTATGTTGCTCTATCCTCTTATCAAGGAACTCAATCGCGTTATCTAAATCTTTCTCAATTACCACATCTTGAGTTACGGCTACTAAAACCTTTTCAGTATCTTTAATATTTGCTTTGATATTTACGATACCACCTATGGGTAATAAGATTTCATCACCCACATCTACACCTTCTTTTATATTTTCAAGCGTAGTCTTCGTATTCAAAAGATTTGCGAGAATTGCATTAACATATTCTAGTTGTCCTTGGTATACGTCTCTTTGTTGTTTCAAGTAACTAAACATTTGTAATTGTTCTTGATAATTTTGAGGTTCCATTTCTATTTACTCAACTTTTTTATTATTTATTCTGATAATTCCCTTATAAGATAATCTTGAGATTCTTCTAAAGATATTTCTTTAGTCTCTTGAATCTTAATTTGACGACGATAAATTCCAATAGAAGTAATTTGGCTTATAACCTTCTCGAGAGCATCTTCTTCTTTCAAAGCTCGAACTTCCTTACGAAATAAATATTTCTTGAAATTTTTTCTGTAATTTCCAATGATTCTATAAATTTTAATCTCTGACATTGCTATTTAGATCCATTGATTCGATGTTTATAAAAAAGACTAATATTTTAAAAAATATTAAATTTTGCTTTTTATACATACTTCTTCCTAAGTATTATAACTGTAAAATGCTTGTGATTCTCATTAGTTCAGGTCCAGTAGAATTCGTACCAAAAATCCCACTTTTATCATTTACAATCGCCCCTGAACTGAGATAAGGTACTCCGCGGTTTATAGTAGAGACATCCACTTCATCCACTTTTAATATAGACGTAATATATTCTATTTCATCATCTGTAGATAAAGGATGGACTACACAACCATAATTATTCGCTAATGAATTTGAACCAGGAAGATAACTATCCGCAAATTCAAACACTACAGTTTCTACATTCAAAATGTCTTCGATCTCTTTCCTATAATCTTTTAAGAGTGAACTGATTATTGCTCCCTTATCATTACAGAGAATTAAATTACCATAAGCATTATCAATAGATTTAAGGACACCTATTTGAGGAGAGTTACTTTTCTCCCTAAATATATCTTTTAATGTATCATATTCCTCATCTTTAATGATGTGAGGGACAATAATCCCAAACTTATTGGATGCTGTGTATACTCCTAAGAGATTAGAACTATTAATTGTTATGGGATAAAAAGGTTCTTTAAAAATATTTTTATATTTTTTAAGTGATGGTTTCAATAACATAGGTGGATAAAGGACATATTCATTATTAGCAGTAAGGTACACTCCAATTAGACTACGACCAAAAACTTGAGCTCTTAAAATTGCCATTTTATAAGGTGTTAGATTTGTATGATTCTAATAAGAATAGTATATTTTCTTTAAATCTAATTTGGAATATTTGTTACGCTAGATATACAACACAGAGCCCATCTATATTTTTTGTAACCCTGACCTTTAATTTTCTAGGTGGTTTCTGTATTCCACGCTCCCATATTCGTTCATTTACTTCTTGAGATATTACCAATGATTCGGGTTTAAAATGACGGGTCATAAATTCTCTTAGGTATCGAATTGATTTTTTAGCCCATTTATTTCTAGGTCCTTTTCGAGCTTTTGCAAGGGGGATAATATATATTCTTTCATCAATAATTTCTTCTTCAGGTGCTAACTCCTCAATTTCTTCAACAGCCTCAGCTTCTTCCTCAAAAATCTCACTTATTTCTTCTTCTTCTGAAATTTCATCTAAACTAAATTCCTCAATCTCTTCAATTTCATCTTCAGGTACTTCTTCTTCTGAGTCTCCTAACTCTTCTTCTAAATTGTCTAAATCTATTTCTTTTGCTTTTTTTTTCGCCATTTTGATTACGATAATTTTATTTCTTCGAAATTAAATTTAATCTCTTTTTAACCTCGTATTCCTCCATGATCTGTTGGAATGCGGGCTATTCCTTACTTTCCCTTTAGTTCGCATCACAATCCAATTTGGAATAGGTTTACTTTGATTTGCTTTTTTTGCTCTGCGCAATTTGGTGGGAAGATTTTTATTACGAGCCATTTTTATCTCTTCTTACTTTTTAATTTTAAATTCCTTTTTCCTTTCTAAATTTGATAATTGTTCTAGTAGGTTTTTGAATGCTTTATCTGGTAAAGGTATTGCTCCTCTTAACTTTCCACTTTGAAATAGTTGAATAAGCTGTATTTCTATTTGTTCTGCATACTGTGGTTTAACAATTCGAATATTTTCTAATCTTTGCCTTCCTTCAACACTAAGAATTTTCCTCATTAACAAATATTTTTTTTCTTCAAAATCTTTTTGTTGAGATTCTGCAACTTGCTGTTGGGCTGCTTGTTGCTGTAATTCTTCTAATTTTCTCCTTCTTATCTTCTCTAATTCGTCGTCGTTACTCACTCTAAACCCCTAAAGAATACTTTTATTCGAATTATTGGTCTTTACTTCTTAGAATTTCATATGCCGTTCGTTCTAATAAACTTGTTCCTTCAGGAGAAAGAACTCTTCCTTTGGTTTCTTTCAATTCTAATAAGTTTGCTTCGACAAGTTGTTGGAGAGCAACCCTAATTATTTTTCCACTTGCTTTAGCAGAATGGTGTAAACCTCTCCCTTTTCTATTTTTCCCCCCGTAATATTTCCGAAGTTTATTTACTCCTATAGGACCATATACACTCACTTTTCTTAGTATTGAGGCACATCGAATATACCAGAAATTCTCTGAATCCATTGGGGCTAATTCTTTGAAGAATGCGGTTTTCCAAAATTCTGAACCTTCAGGGGGTGATATATTTGGATATTCTTTCAATTTTTTTGCTAAAGTTTCAATTATCTTCTCCGGTTGAACGACAAAGACAGACATGTTAATCTTTAATTCAATATTTCATTAATATATATAATACAATTTTAAAGCTAAAATAGGTTAAAAATTTTTGTATTTTGTAAATTTTGAGCTCTGGGACAATGGATTACGAAAAAGAATTTAAGAAAGTGTTGTTATCACATCCTCATTGTATTTTAGGTAAGAGCGGAATTACAACTGAGTTTATTACCAACGTAGTTAAATTGTTAAAAAGATATAAGGTCATTAAAATAAAGGCACTAAAAACAATAGCAACTAAGTTAAACATTAAAGACTTGGCTATTGAAATCTCGCAATTAACAAATTCTCATATATTAGACATCAGAGGTAGGGTTTTTATTCTTTCACTCCATTATCCAAAAAAATTGAGTTAGGAGAGAGTTGTTTGAAATGGGGAAAAGAAGAAAAAATCATCGTACTATAATAAAAAAAATAGCTAAAAATAGAATATTTTACCTATTTCAAAAAGCTCATGAAATTTTTCCTAACAATAAAGAACTTTCAAACAGATACGTCTATTTAGCTAGACGTTATGCCCAAAGAGCAAAAGTAGCAATACCTTTTAAATGGAAAAAACGTATATGCAATAATTGTAAAAAATTTTTATATCCCGGAATGAATTATAGAATCAGATTGCACTCACATAAGGGAAAAGGCTCTCATGTTTCTTTAACATGTTTTGAATGTAATCATACAACCCGATATTTTATTAAAACAAACAGAGAGAAAAAAGAAATTACTAATTTTAAATAATCAATTAAACAAACAAATGCCTCTAATTATAATTTTAGTAGAATCTGGCATAGAATTAATACCAAAAGAAATTAGAAACCATCCTGCTGTTAGAAAAAATTTTTCTGCACAACTTTATTCATCCCAACTTTTAGATACAGCATTCCATCATACCGCTATAAGAAATTTAAAAAACCCAGAAAAAAGAGGTAGACCTGATATAACTCATCTCTGTTTACTTAATGCTTTAGGTTCACCTTTAAATAAATCAGGTAATCTGAGACTATTCATACATACAATCAATAATAAAATTTATAAATTTAACCCGGAAATTAAAATTGCACGAAATTATAATCGATTTAAAGGATTAATGGCAAAACTTTTGATTGATGGTGATGTAAATGCGAATGGAATACCACTAATCTCGGAGTTCAAAGGAGAATTACAAGAACTTATTGATAAGTTTAAAGATCCTAGAATTTTTTTATTTTCAAGTAGAGGTAAACTAATCCAAAACTATAAAGAATTATATTCTGAAGACCTTTCTGAAAATATTGTAGCTATTATTGGCGGTTATCAGAAAGGGAATTTCTCTGATTATATTATGGGTTTATGTAAAAATTTAATCTCGATATCAAAGTATCCTTTAGATGCATGGGTAGTTATAAGTAAGATTATTAATATGTATGAACTTTCCCACAACATCGATTAACATTGCTAAAAGCAGAAAAGTTAAAAGAAATTAAGTACTTTAATATTTACTGATTTTAATCTAATAAGGATTAGGCGCTCTTAGTATAGTGGTTAGAATATCGGGTTTCCAACCCAATGACCCGGGTTCAATTCCCGGAGGGCGCATATCTAAAATTTAAATCTCCCTTTTAAATGAGTTAAGTTAAATTCAATTGTTTTTATTTTTTAAAAACAAACAATTAAATTCACAAACTTGTATATTATATTCGAAAAAGCGCCAGCTAAATTTTTTTTCCATTTCCATATTAGATCACATTTTTGTTTAACTGGCGTTTTTTACTACTTTAAAGAATGTTACCAAATTTTTTTTTCAATAATCTTAAATCCTTAAGTTTATTATTAAGGAATACAAAACTCAACTCATAATCATGGTCAGATATAGATACAAAGAATTTAAATCTGTATTAAACAAACAGAAATATCCTGATTCATGGTTTTGGGCACGATATACATTGAACACATATTCAGGGTGCGCTCATGCTTGTATTTATTGTGATGCCCGGAGTCAACGGTATTATTTGCATGATTTTGATAATGAAGTTATAATTAAAACAAATTTTGATAAAAAGCTTGATCAGAGACTCAAAAGAGCTCGAAAGTTATTACCTGATGTTATCGCCCCTGGGGGAGTAAATGATGCCTATCAGCCCATTGAAAAAAAGATTGAAGATACAAGAAAGGTTTTACAAGTTATTGAAAAACATAAATTTCCTATCAATATTGCCACTAAATCAAACTTGGTTGTAAGAGATATTGATATCTTAAAAAACATCGCCACTGATACTTGGTGTACCATAGGATTTTCGATTACTACAACAAGTGAAGATCTCGCAAGTTTTTTAGAACCTTATTCTTCACTTCCCTCGGAAAGATTTGAAGCTATAAAGACTATTAAAAAGCAAGCACCCAATATTCAAGTCGGTACTTATTTCATGCCAATTATTCCATTTCTAGAGGATGACGATGAAAATTTAGAGGATGTAATTAATCAATCCAAAAATTCTGGTGCAGATTTTGTTTTGTTTTCACCCGGCTTGACTTTACGAGATTCTCAAGCCGATTTTTTTATACATAAGTTAAAGAGCAGTAAATATAATAATATCGTAAAATCACTACTTGAATTATATAAAGGCCAGATTTATCCTCCTGCTGATTATGCCAGAAAGATAAACTCTAAATTATTGAATTTATGCGAAAAATATAATATTCCTGTTAGAGTTAAAAGGTGGATTCCTTCTGATTACCGTAAATGGAATTATAAGATCTCAGAATTGTTATTGAATAAAGAAAATATGAACACCTTGAGAACAGGAAAATCAAATAAAACCATGATGTGGGCAGGTTTAAATCTAAATAATTTAGAAGAATCTATTATAGATGTATTCAGACGAGGTGAACTTTCGAAATTGAAAAACTTTACAAAACCTATAATAGAATTTGTATCACCCCACTTAGAAAAGGTAAACACCTTAAATCAAAAAACAGGTATCGGTAAATTCTTATGATTGATAAGGTAATAAGTGAGATTAAAATTTTTTTAAAGAAAAACGCACCCCAATTAACTAAAGAACAAAAATCCAGAATGTACAAGATTTTAAACTCGGATAATCCTGATTTTGTTATCTATGGAAACAAACATCCTGAAATTGAGAAATTTGTTAGGAAAATTCATATAGAGTTTGAATTAACATACGTAGATGCCTTAGAAATATTCAAAACCTTGATAAAATCTAATATCCATGATGAAAAAATGGCAGGAATATTCCTATTAAATAGGTTTAAGAAAGGATTCAATAGAGAAACAATTGAATTGTTTTATGATATAATTCCTAATTATTACGACAATTGGGGTATAACTGACACATCAATGATAAGAATGCTTGGACCTTATCTTGCAAAAAGTGGAAATGAAAAACTAGCAGAAAACACCATTGAAAAATGGTCAAATTCAGAGAATCTTTGGGTTCGACGTGCCGCTTTAGTTATTTTACTTAAATTAATAATGGTTAAAAAAGAATTCAATACTGATAATGTTTTTAAACTCGTTGAAAGAAGGCATAAAGATCCAGAGGAGTATATTCATAAAGGAATCGGATGGCTCCTAAAGACTTGTTCTAATTATGAACCAGAAATTATTTTTAAATACTTAATGAAAAATAAAGGAAACCTCTCTCGATTAATCCTTCGATATGCTAGTGAAAAATTGGCAAAAGAGAAAAGAGCACAAATATTAAAGAAATAAAATATTTTGACAGCTATTATGATTTACTAAAAGTAAAGGAGTTTTAAATATGACAAAAGAGAATGAGGAACTGGTATTATCTATTAAGAACTTATTGGAGAAGTTCAATAAGTCTGACCTTATATTAGATGAAATTGAAGGATGGGATGGAATTATCCAATTTATTTTAACCAACAACTTCCATTTTTATATTTTTAATTCGGGACAAAAGTTAGAATATGTTGAGGGGAAAGCGGATGATCCAGACTTTACCCTAAAAACACCCCCAAACTTAGCTAAAAAACTATTCGATGGAGAAATGGATGTTAGGAGTTTCTTTGATGCTATAACGAATAAAACAATAGAATTTCAAGGAGATTCCTCTCATTTTATGAAACTTACGGTATTGCTTGAATATCTTGAAGAGAATAAAAGTCAAGAATTAAAAAGTGGGAAAGAAGATTGGATTGTAGAAGCACCGGAGAATCATGGAATGAAATCAGATCTTCTTGACGACGCTGCTAGAAAATTAAAAGAAATAGATATCAATCGCAATAGCTTTGTAGTAATTCGACATGGAGTATTGATCTATGAAGAATACTATGGTCAACGCAGTTACGAAACCCGTAAAAGATGGCATTATGATATTGCCTCGGTCACCAAAACAATAGCAGCCTTGGTCATTGGAGTTGCTGTAACCAAAGGATTATTTAGTGTCGACGATCTGATTACTGATTGGATTCCTAACCCCGCAAAAGGAATAGTTCCCGGTTCAAAAATTAGACATTTAATGACTCAAACATCTGAAACAGAACCCGCTGGAACAAATTTCAAGTATAATAGTGAGGATGAAGTGAATACTTTAGGTAAAATTATAACTGTAGCTTCTGGAGTACCCTCTAAAGAATTTGCTAATGAAAACCTCTTCCAACCTCTAGGTGTCCGTAATTACTCTTGGGGTGAAGCAGTAGCTGATATGACTGATCTTCCTGTCGGATACGGAATGAAAATATCCTCTAGAGATGCAGCTAAGCTAGGGCAATTAATGTTAAATAAAGGTAAATGGAATGGGGTAAAATTTATATCAGAACAGTATATAAACGAAATGGTAAAACCTAGCTTTCTTGATGTTAATAGTGGCTATGGATATCTCTTATGGCTTAATAATTCTCTGGGGAAATGGGTAAGACCTTTCAAACAAGGAACGGGTAGAATGATCCAGAACGCTCCCGAAGATATGTTTATGGCAACTGGCTTTTATGGACGATTTATTTTTGTGATTCCCAGCTTAAATATTGTTATTGTCACCTTCGGGAAGAAATTCGTTATGGAAAGCCTTGATACCGCAAGAGAATTTTATAATGCAATTGCTCCCGCATTACCCTCTTAATTTTAATTTCACAATTAAGAATATATAAAGGTATTCTTTGATTAGAAAAGTTATTTTAAATCCAAAAATAAATCAATATTTAACAAAGATAATTTATAGGAGAAAAAATAAAATGCGAGCCGCATTAATTCAAGAAATTGGTAAAGTTAGTATAGTAGATGTTCCTAAACCTTCTCCCGCAGCTGGAGAAGCCCTAGTTAAAATTACCACCGCAGGTGTCTGCCGTTCGGACTTGCATATTGTAATGGGCGATTGGATGAAACTACCAACACCACGTCCTATTGGGCATGAAGGTATTGGGATAGTTGAGGAATTGGGCCCTGACAATAAATCTGAAATAAAAGTAGGTGATAGGGTGATATTAGGTCTCGGTGGAACAGGTGGATACTGGTGTGGAACCTGTGAGTATTGTCTTTCCGGAGAAACTAACCACTGTCCCCAAAGTAGACCCATATTCGGAATATTTAGTGAATACATTTCTGTATGGGCACCCTCTTTGGTAAAAATTCCTGATGAACTAAGTGATAATGAAGTACCTTTAGCATGTGGTGGGTTAACTGCATATGCAGCAATAAAAAAACTTAAGAATCTGAACATATCCCCAGGGAGTAATATTGCCATTATTGGGGCTGCTGGTGGACTTGGTCATTATGCAGTACAGATAGCAAAAGCATTTGGGTATAAAGTTATTGGGGTTGATGTAGGACCAGAAAAATTAGAAATCGTCAAAAAACTTGGTGCTGACCATGCAATAGATGTTAGTGAAGCAGCGAAGTTCGTTACACAAAATTTAAAGGGAGTTCAAGCAAGCATAGTATTCGCAGCAAATATTTCTGCTTATAATCTTGGATTAAGTTTACTCAAGGTAGGAGGAACATTAATTGGAGCAGGGTTACCTGCATTCAGTGAAGGAGCAATCTCAATTACCCCATTCGTCCTAATAATGAGAAATGTACACATAACCGGATCTAAAACCGGTACTGTAGAAGATATGAAAGATTTAGTCCAATTAGCTGTAGAAGGCAAGGTTAAAACTCATGTCGGCAGAACTGCAAATCTTTCAGAAATTAATGAGGTATTTGAGGAAATGCGTGAAGGTAAATTTGTGGGAAGAGCCATTATTAATAATATCATGAAATAATGCCTGTGAAAAATTGTTCTAATTACGATATAGTTAATAAAAAATTAGAATCCTATGAAATACAAAGCAATTATTTTTGATCTATTTGGTACTCTTGTTGATAGTTATTCAGTACAAGGATACAATAGATTATTAACAGATATGGCTTCAGCTCTCGAATTACCTGTAGAAGATTTTTCAAAACTTTGGCGCGATACAACTTATGAGCGTGGAACTGGGATTTTTAAAACCACTGAAGACAGTATAAAATATATTTGTAATATGCTTAAAGTTTCTGTAAGTGAGGAAAAAATTAAGAAATGTGAACAAATCAGACAAGATACTACAACCAAAGCTTTAACTCCTAAAAATGGAGCTGTTGATGTTTTAAAATGTCTAAAAGGATTAGAATATAAGATTGGGTTAATAACTAATTGTTCTGCCGAAGTGCCTCTCCTATGGGAAAATACAGAATTTTCTCATTTATTTGATGTTACTATATTCTCCGCTTCAGTAGGTCTGAAAAAACCCGACGCTCAAATATATAATTTAGCATGTGAACAATTGGGAGTCGATCCAAATGAATGCCTTTATTTTGGAGATGGTGATAGCAATGAACTATCGGGAGCATCTCAGTTAGGTATGGATGCGGTTATGATCCGTGATCCCAATGAGTTGGACCCCTATCGTTTAGTTGAGGTTGAGTGGGATGGTCGGAAAATTGAAAATTTTAAGGAGATAATGGATCTGATTTAATTGAAATTTTAACAATTATTTTCCCCAATGACTGGAAGAAATTGTTGACGTCTAATAATTTTCTTATTAAATTTTTCAAAGGAATTTTCCTCGAAATCAGACGCTGAATTTACCTTTCCACCCCAATTTTCTTTGAAATTGGGACCAAATTTTAAAAGGCTCGAACCTTGATATATCATTATTTACTTTTAAGAATGATTTTTATAGATTGAATGAGTATCAATATATAATAAATATGTAATTTCGAAGGTGAAGAAAATTCATAAATTTTGTCCATTATGTGGAACAGAAAATCCTATAAATTCAAGGAATTGTGGAGCTTGTGGTTCTCCATTTGAAGAATCATCTATGAGAGAAGTAGATGAAAAATATGAAATGAAAGTGATAAAGAAGGAGGGTAGCGATAGTAGCGACAGTAGTGACAGTAGCGATAGTAGTGACAGTAGTGACAGTAGCGACAGTAGTGACAGTAGCAACGCTTCAGTTTCAAAACCCATAGCTTATCTTTTAGGTTTTACTTTAATGTTTTTCTTTGCCATCGTATCTTTCATGATATTTTATTAAAGTATATATTTAAAAGGTTGTTATCCAGCCTTGAAGTTGTCAATTTATGTCTATAATGACCTTTGATGAATATTACGATAAATGGTTGGAAGATCATGCTTATAATGATAGCAGTATTGTAAAAGGATGGTTAAAGATATCATATTATACATGTAAACATGTATTTCTTCCATTAAAATTTACACCCTTAGGAATTGATTTTCTAAGTCTTGCTTTTTCACTTTTAATCGTTGTTATATTCTCTTTATTTCCTTATTTAGATGAAATTGGATTATTGATTAGTGGCTTTTTAATTATTTTTTTAATGATGAGTATAGGAATGATGGATAATTTAGATGGGATAATAGCACGGTTAACAAATAAAAAAAGTCCAAGAGGATCATATCAAGATTTAATATTTGATAGAATAAATGATGGAATCATTCTAATTAGCCCTATCTTTTCAAATTATACTAAAATAGGTTCTATTCTATTTTTATTATTTACAGTATTTATATTTGAAAATTTACGTTCTATCCATATTTCAGCAGGAATTCCTATATTTAGTACTCTAGGAGAAAGACACGCACGATTAATTTTCCAAATTGGATATATTGGGATAAGTACTTGTGGATTTTATCTTGTTTCTTTAGGATATACCTCTCAAATTTCAATCTTTGGAAAGATTATTCATTTCTGGCCAAATCTTGATATTTTATATATTTGTTTAGGGTTAATTTCTATTATTGGTATAGTTCAACTCACATTAAAAATAGCGAAAACCCAAATATCTCCATTATATTTATCAAATAACATAACCTCAATATCAAATACTAAAGAATATAAATTAAATGAACTTAGTGCCCTTCATGAACAAACAAGTAGAGAAGAATTTGAAGAAGCATACAAAAACCTCATCTCAGCTACGTATCTTTATGACTATAAAAATATAATAAAGAGATTAGGTTATGTTCAAGGAAAAAAACTAAATGGGATTATAAAAAATCCAAGGATTTTATTTCTGATTATCCTGATAACAGATTTCATATTTTTTTTTATATTATTGCTAAAATTTAACTTGAAATCGTTAAATATTATAATTGAGGCCTTATTTAATGTTTTTATTATTGCATATTTCTTGTTTTTTATGGGAAAATTAAAAAAAATGCTTTATTATTCAGCTTATAAAAGATATTTATCAATACATAATCTCATCTTTTTCCATTTTTTAGATTTGACAACAGAAATATTACTTCTAAGTATTTTATCTTTTACAATCCCAAATAATATCGATCAAATATTTGTGATTTTTTGCCTAATTGTACAATTATGTCGTACTGTAAATATTTTGAATCAAAGAAGAAAAGTTATTGAAAAAAAAACATATCTACCACACGTTTATTTTAATATTATTAATCTGTTCCTACTATTTGGAATTATTTTTGCTTTATTCCTTCAAAAGCTATTTTTGATTGGTTTTACTTTACTATTATTATTTTTTCTTATTAAAAATATTTATAAAACAAATTCCTGCTTAAAATAAATAATGTTACTTCTCAAGTATAATATCAGCATTAAAATTGTTTTTATGGAGAATTTTCCACTCTCTCGGACCTTAAATAACTATACTACCATGAAAAAATTTTTCTTAGAAGGAAATTTTTATTAAGTGAAATGACAGCAGAATTAGATATAAAGAAAATTAAAAACTTACAGAAAGAAAACGAACAGCTAAGGGCTATGTTTGAAAGCATGAAGAATAGCCCCTTAATAGTTGGGCATGTTCAAAAGATTTTAAAAGACGGGCGTGTAATCGTATCTCATGCCCCTGGAAATCAACTTTTAATTCCTCACCGTCCAGGCCTAAAACCTGAGCCAGGAGATACGGTCTCTTTACATGGTAAAAGTTTTGCCATAATTGAAATCCTCTCGAAGAATATTGGAGGTAGAGTTACTTCAATGGAACTGATTGAAGTCCCACAGGTTTCATTTGAGGATATTGGGGGGTTGGATGCACAGATCGAGGCAATTCGGGAAGTAATTGAACTACCATTATTAGAACCCGAATTATTTAAGGTAATTGGGATTGATCCGCCCTCAGGTGCGCTTTTAGCTGGGCCACCTGGAACGGGAAAGACATTATTAGCAAAAGCAATAGCAAATTCAACCAATGCCCGGTTCATCCATTTAGTAGGATCTGACCTTGTTCAAAAATTCATTGGAGAAGGGTCCAGAATGGTGCGAGAGGTTTTTACATTAGCTAAAGTAAACACCCCCGCAATAATCTTTATCGATGAAATTGACGCAATTGCCATTAAACGGACTAGTGAAGTATATAAGGGTGACCGCGAGGTGCAAAGAACTTTCATGCAGCTCCTTTCAGAATTAGACGGTTTTGCAAATACCCAAGGAATAATGTTTTTAGCAGCGACTAATAGAGAAGACGTGTTGGATCCCGCAATCTTGCGTCCAGGTCGATTTGATCGGATTATTAAGTTCAATCTACCGAATGAAGAGGCTCGATTAATGATTTTAAAAATCCATACGAGAAAAATGAATTTGAAAGATGTAAACTTTAAAAACTTGGCAAAGAAAACAGAAGGTTTTAGTGGGGCACATATTAAAGCATTAGTTACTGAAGCAGGTATTAAGTGTCTTAGAGAGAGAAAAACTCAAATTACGAATTTACATTTTGAGCGGGCCTTGTCAGAAATTCTTGATAAAGAGCATAATGTTAAGGAATACATCTATTCATGAACATGACTGATTAGATTATGGGAATAAAATTATAAGAAATATTTACATCTCTGGTCCACCAGTTTTGGTCATACTATGCACATTTTAGCTTTGTTATGTAGCTATCGATCCAGAAAAGGAGATGATCATTACTACTGGAGGACCTTCTCCTTCTATTTCATAATAGATTTTAATCCCATCATTATCAAAATACGGTATAATAATTCTTCTCTATATTATTTTTAATATTAGCTAAATTATTTGGGTTTCTTATTCCTTACTTCTTGTTTAATTCAAGAAAATATAAAGTTTTCTTCATATTCCTGATTTTATTCAATTTTTTCAAGTATTTTTCATGAAAATCAGACCCTGAATTTACCTTTCCAATCCACTTTCACAGGAAATTGGGTCTAGTATGCAATTAAGCACAAAATCACAGTTTTTGATATCCAAAAATGATAAAAATAAAAAATCATGATTTTTTTTCAAAGATATTTTTTAGATTTATACAAAAGAGTGCTCTATTATTTGGACTTTATTTCCAAGAAGCGATTTCACGTACAAATATGATTAAATCGAATTAATTTCCATTTTTTAAATGTCGTCTGGTATTCAATTTCCATAATCCCACATGTATCTACTCGAAAATCCCATCGTCGATACACGGCAATTCCTAATATGTAGCACAATAGCAATCGAATCAATCCATCATGGCTAACAAGAATAAGATCCTCCTTGGATAACAGTTTGTCTTTAAAAAACGACTTGATCCGTCTTCGGGCATCTTCTCCACTCTCTCCTTCGGGAAATTGAAAATCACGATCCCTATCCTTAAAAGCATTCCAAACATCGGGATATCTCTGCTGTAATACTTGCTCAGATAATCCTTCAATTAAACCATTATCAATTTCGTTCAAGCGACTATCAGCAATCGGTGATATCTTTTTTTTTTCAGCAACATATTTAATTGTTTGTTTAGTTCGAATATATTCACTAACATAAATTTTATCAATCGACTTATCTGAGAAGTATGAAAATAATTTTTGTGCCTTTAAATGTCCTTTTTCACTAATTGGCTGATCTTGATGCCTTAGATCAGAATTATAAAAATCTCCTTGTTCTTTATCAGCATGTCGAATGATATACCATTTCAATTTAAAATCCTTTTTCTAATTATTCGCAACAGAGTTATGATTAATAAACTAAAAGAATATTTATATTTTAGCACCACAACAGAGCACCTGCGATTACTAATGTAAAACCCCACCACAAAAAAGACCCAGCAATTATAAATTGATTTCTTACATATTTCATTATATCATCTCACAGC
>JAGXNR010000027.1 GCA_019894875.1 Promethearchaeota archaeon
GGTTGTAGTTGTTTCAGGATCAATGGAACCTAATTTACATAAGGGGGATTTACTCTTTCTAAGAGGAACTGATGCAGAAAACATAAAAAACGGTACTATTGAAGGGAAAGAGGGAGATATTATTGTGTTTGATGCCAATGGCTTATGGCCTCATGCACCTGGTGATCCTATAGTTCATAGGGTTATTGATAAAAAAAATGATAATGGGTGGTTATTTTTAACTAAGGGTGACGCAAATCCCGTCCATGATCCCGAATGGGTTCCAGAATATAGAATTCTTGGAGTAGTTGTGGGTAGAATTCCTTATATCGGCTGGGTAAAAATTGCCCTTACAGATTCAGGTTTATTAGTTCCCTTGTTAGTTATTGTTTCAATTCTACTTGTTGTTAGTGTAGTATGGGATATAGTTAAGAAAGATGACGACAAACCAAACAATGAGGATGAAAAGAAAATTTATAATGAGAAGGAAATAAAAGAAGAAATCGAAATCGATTTCACTATATCTGAGAAACAATAATTTCTTCAAAAAATTCAAATCTCACATAATTCGTATTTTTTATAAATTTTTATAACCCCAACATTAATAATAGCATACTAACTCTTCAAAACAACAACTTAAATTGACAAGCTAATTGGTGAAAAAAATGGGATGGACACCCCCAACTAAATTTATCGTAATTTTAACATTAATAACAATGGTTTTTGGGATTTTTATCTTAGTTGATCTATGGTTTCTAAGTCCAAGTATGTTACCTGCATTTTCTATTGGAGCTATTAACGTATGGGAAATAATTGTCTTAGTACTCTTTTTTCTCACTTGGTTTCTCTTCTTCCTTGGAGTAAAATTGAAAGGCATATAAAATCTTTTCTTCAATTTTTTTTTTTATTTCACTAAAAAACGTCTCTTTCTCTTTAGATCAAGAGAATGAAAATGTTATTAGAAATGACAAAGATTACTTCAATTATCTATATTCTATATTAATTAGATAATAAAATTTAAAAAATGTCTAAAATTTCAAAAGAATGTGAATACCGTAATTTAAAAAAAAATTACGAGAAAACTTTTATACGTAATACGTAAACGCAAATAAGCAAAAAAAAAAGATATACAACAGAAAATTAAAAACAAAAGAGGAAATTAAAATGGCTAAAGAAGAAAACGCAGTGTTTGTAGGAAGAAGGCCAACCATGAATTATGTGATGGCCACTATGATGATCCTTAACAAGGGCGAAGATTGTACCGTGAAAGCCCGAGGTAGAGCTATTTCTCACGCTGTTGATGTGTGTGAAATTCTTAGAAATAGATTCTTAAAAGGTACAGAATATAAGGATATCAAACTTAGCACAGAACAATTAGAAGGAGAAAATGGACAAAGTAACAATGTTTCAAGCATTGAAATTGTACTTGCACCACCAAAATAAATTGAATTACCTTTTCTCTTAGATTTACATCCAAAACATCAATTTACCTTTTTTTTTAAAATTTTTCTAATATTTCTATTATAGATTAATCATAATCTTATATATTTATTCTTTAAAAATTGATTTTATAGATATTTATTAAGAAACTCTCAAATTAAAACAATCCTGAAAAGATCATAAATCTTTCTTCTTAAAAATTAGCATACTTTCACTTTCGATAATGGAAATTCTAGATTTAAAACCTCGAATTCTTCCCTAAATTTCAAGAGAAAAAATAGAAATTAAAAAATTCTAGGTAAAATAGCAAAGATTTAATAATACAGATGAAAAATAAATACATAATAAACTGTAATTTATTCAATTCTATTTTAAACTGTAGTTTATATAAAATTTAAAAAATTTTAAAAATTTCAAAAAAAGAGGAAGATACGTAATGGCAAAAAAGGCAGATAAGGTTGAGCCACTCTTCGTAAAATCAAAGGTACGAGAATTTATTAAAGGAAAAGGATGTAATACAAGCAGTGGCGTATTAGATGGTGAAGATTTAAACAAAATCATCATGAGTATACTTGATAAAGCAGTTGGACGAGCTGAAGGAAATAAACGAAAGACTGTAAAAGCACGCGATTTGTAAACTTATTTTTCAACCACTTTTTTTTTATTTTTCTATTCTTACTTTTTTTTAAACATTTTTTGTTTAAATATAATCAGCTGTAGCAGTGAATAAAGGAGACTATTATTGTAATTCAGAGGTGATTTCATAGAAAATGTCTAAAGGATCTGATTTGAAGAAATTAATTTCTGGTTGGGAAAAAGATGGCACCTTAGAAGAAAAAAAAGAAGTTTTAGATAAAATACCTAAACAATGTATTGATTGTAATAGCAAGAATATCAAATATTGGGATGAAACTGATGAGGAGATAATTTTTCAATGCAGAATTTGTAAAAGATTTATAACAATTCCTTATAGAAATGATAAACTAAGAATTTATTTCTCCTCATAAAGAATCTCCCAATTAACAATTTTTATTTTTTTTTTCTCAAAATTTGTTATTAAAATTTTAATAGATTAATTTTAAGTTATCATAAACATATTCATCATATTAGTATTATAATAGATTAAAAGGATATTAAACCATACAATTAATCTTATAGGGTCCCACAATGAGTGAAATTTTGAAGGTTAACGAAATACTTCAAAGGATAAAAGAAAATAGTAAGGATTTCAGTTTTAGGACTAAATTGCAGGTCATTAAACAAACGAAGAAATATACATCAGACAGAAGGCCTTATTTTAGCCTAACTTTTAGAGATCAAACAGGAGATTTGCCAAATTTTAATAAATGGACTAATAATGAGGAAGAATATAAGCGAGAGAAGAAAACTTTTGAAATTGGTAATATTATCGAGTTTACTGGCAGATATAAAGCGAAATTTGGGTCAATCGATATTTCTGAACCTGAAAATTTAAATAAATCTGAGTTTAATTTAGATGACTTTTCTAAACCAACTTCAATTGATATAACATCCTTAGTAAAGATATTAGAAGGTACTATTCTAAATCTGCAGAATACCGACTTAAAAACAATATTAGAAGTAATTTTTTCAGAAAAAGATATAAAAAACAAATATATTGAATGCCCTTCTTCTGTAATTCATCATCATAATTACAAACATGGGAATTTAGAACATACAGTTGGAATGATTAACATTTTTGATCAAATGGTAAGTTATTATAAGAGAAACACCTTGTTAGACGTGGATTTAATATACACAGGAATTATCTTGCATGATATTGGAAAAATATTTGAATTTGAATTAAATAATGATTTACCAATGAAAACTGTTGAGGGAAAACTATATGGTCATTTAATTTTGGGTGATCAGTACGTTTCAAAGGTTATTGAAGGAATAGAAAATATTTCAAAAGATCTAGAGAACAAGATAAGGCATTTGATTTTATCTCATCACGGTAAAATAGAATGGGACTCGGTTGTTGAACCTCAATTTGATGAAGCAGAGATATTACATTTATTAGACATGATTGATTCAAGGTTTAAATTGAATTATTGAAAAATTCTACTTTTTGTCTATTTTTTGATTTTTTTAATTTTTTATCTAAATAACCAGAAATTTAGATACCCCATTTTTTGCACCAATAATCTAACGTACTAACTGAAATCTTTATTCTAAAAATTTTATAATGGCGTTTAGCGATTTCCTCAAATGATAACAACCGTCTGAGTTCAGCTAATTCTTTCCTTGAAAAGTGTAACTTTTTAGATTTGCTACTTGCAACTAAATCTGGATTATTTATTCCCCATTTTTTGCACCAATAGCGTATAGTTGACAAGCTTATTCTTGACTTAAATTTTTTATTATGTTCTTCTGCAATTTCCCTATAAGACAGAGATTTTCTCAACCTAATAAGCTCTTCTCTAGAAAATTGTAGTTTTTTATTATTTATCTTTACTCCTCTTTTTTTTTCTTTAAATATTCGTCAGTTACTAAATGCTAAGAAAGTGTACATTTTAATAATTTTTGACAAAAATTTATACCAAAGTGAATAACTTATGGCAGGATTAGATAGGATGTATGATACCCACGGTTCTATCGAGAATTATATCGAAGAACAAATTAGAGAGCTTTTAGAAGATCCAATGAATGAATATCAAGATCCAAACTGGGTCCAAGCCGCGCTTCTTTTTGAGGATACTATCGTTCCTTGTGAAAGATATTCCGCGGAACACTTGCATAAATTGGCCCAAGACATTGTGACAAAAGCAGAACAACATGGTAATAAATGGGTTTCTCAATTTATTCCCGGGATCTATAACGAGAAAGTCATCGATCCCGCATCTATTGATATGGATAATATACCTGACGATTTCCAACCTGTAATTTATGTAAACGGTTATGAATCACCATTTAAAGATTTATCTGGAGGGGAAAAAAGTGCTCTCTCTTTATTTTATCGACTAGCTTTAAATAAAATCATTAATGAGCAATATCAAGAAGTAAAAACAAAAGATCTACGATATTAGATGAACCAACTGATGGTTTTAGCCAACAGCAAATTAATCGGATGCAACCGATATTTGAAAAATTAAACACTTCACAAATGATAATAATCTCTCATGAAAGGAATCTTGATTCGTTTGTAACTGATATTTTCCATTTTGAAAAAGAAAATCATATAACTAGAGTTAGTCAAGAAAATTCACAAAATTAAATGAAAATTAGAAGAAAAATGGTATCTCTTTCTAATTAATACTTTTTTATAAAAAATTAAAATTGTATTGGGGATAATTATACCCGTTAATATAAAAATAAAATCACTCTAAATATATTAGGAAGGGAATTCGTGGACAATCTGAACAAGTACTGAATTTCGCCCCAGATAAACTTGATTGAGTTTAACCCTCTCCCTGATATTAAAAAATTTGGTTTCAGATTTCTTTTCCCTTCTTTTTCTTTAACTTATCACAAGTCATATGATTATGGAGAAAAATATCCTGATCTAATTTTTTTTTTTAAATAGAATGAGTAAAAGAATAAGTCAATAGTAAAAATAAATTATAAAAAAAATTAAATGGTGAGTTTGATTTAAATTGAGCATAAAATCGAATAAAAGAAATAATAACAAAAAACCAATTGAATCGTTAAACTTAAACTTCAAATACTTTAAAATTTATATTCAGTGTCCAAATTGTGGTGAACTGTTAAAAGTTAATATAGATCGGGAATATTACTGTAAATTTTGTGATTATACATATTCAGAAAATGAAATTCGAGAAAAGTGTGGTTTGTAGTTCATAACATTAAGCATTTAACTATTAATATAGATTGGAAAGATACCCGCGTTGAAATATCTCATATAGAATCATTGCTTCATGGATTGCGTCATCTGCAGCTCTATGTTTTTCAATATAATCTGTAGCTGGGAAGAAGAATTCAAAGCTTTCTTGACAATTTGGCCACTTATATCTTTTATACTCCCCCCGAAAAGGAATCTTAAGTATATTCGTAGCAGTTTTCATAATACACGGTAATTCATTTGGTACATCAATACCTCTAGATTTCAAAAAACCTAAATCAAAAGATTTGTTATATGCTGTTACACTACTCTTGTTAAATATTGCTTGGATTTCTGGCATTACCTCATCTAATAAAGGAGCATTCATCACTTCATCAAAACTAAGATCTGAATTTTCAAAAATCCAAGAATATCTATGTTCCTCACTAAACATTGGTTCTCTAACAACAGAATTAAATAAAACTTTGGTTTCACCGGTTAATAAGTTTAGCTCAACAATACCAATTTCTAGAATGAGATCATATTGAGGTTTTAAACCCGTTGTTTCACAATCTACAACAATTACATCCAAATTCTACTCACTTTTAACTCAAATTTGTAGTAAATAGTTAAAACTTTACTCGGTAAATAAAATTCTATATTAATCTCTAATTAGAATATTTTTATCTTCTCAAAAGTAATATAGAGAATATTATTTAAACTCCTCTAGACTGGTTTGATTTACTAAAGGATCTCATCAATATGTTTTCAATTGTATATTAAATTAGTAAATATAATTATTATAGTTTAAAAAAGTCTAATTCTTGTTCTTTATGAATAATGCTCGTTAAACCTTAAATTTCTAATCCCCAAAATGATTGTTTTAACTATAATCTAAAAGCAATCCAAGAGTCCACCTGAAGTTCGCTTTATTAAACCATATATTAAACCTTGTCATATATTTATTTAACAAACAAAAAAAGTGATAGAAAAAATGACCCAAACTTATGAAAAAATATCGGAAATAAAAAACCAAGAAATTAAGAAACCTGAAATTCAAACTCCTAAGGAATCTAAAACCGACGAATTACTTGGAGATTTAAATCCAAGATATTTTGAGGAAGCTTATTCTCCTGAGGAAGCAAAAACTAGAGTTAATGCAGCAAGTTTAACTCCAAGTTTTAATAACGGTTTCTTTGGCGGTTATTAGAACTAATAATAATTTTTTTAAATTCTTGTTTTATAAATTGAATTTTTATTTAAAACTGATAAAATAAAGATTTTCGTGTTTTTATTACCAGTTATATATTTCTCTCTACTTATCTTCTTTTAATAATTCATCCGCAGTTTGAAATAGAGATTTGTGTGGTTTATTCAAACCTTTCCTTGTCACTTTTGCTTTTGATCGAATTTGTACTGATGATTTCTTGTAGACTTTGGGGTTTAATTCCGAAATAAAAGGAGAATTTCGCATAGTTTGATATCCTCTAGAGCTTTGAACTAAAGATGGGGATATTAAATACAGTTGATCCTTAGTTCTCGTTACAGCAACATAGAATACACGACGTTCTTCCTCTAGACCTTCAGGGTCTCCTTTAACTCTTGAGGATGGAAAAGAATCCTCACATAACATTGGTATGAATACCACCCTCCACTCAAGACCTTTTGCCCGGTGGATTGTAGATAGAATCATAGGTTTCTCTTCCTCTTGTTGACTGCCAGTTAATACTGTTTTAGATTCTAAATTGGATAAATTTAAGCTCAGATTTTCAAGGAGTTTACGAATCGTGGGAAAGTTACTTGCATATATGCTTAGTTGATTTAAATCATCCATTCTATCCTGCCAATTATCATACCTTGATTTAATATGATCCTCTAAGACGGAGGTTAATTTTTTAATAGTATCGGAAGGTTCATCTTCTGGATTAAATCCCACCAACTTTTTGGTATGGGATATTATATTTTTTATCCCCTCTTTTGAGATTCTAGATCCTTTTAATTTTTCTGCATAGAACATCTTATTAATTAATAGATCTATTGGGTTTTCAACTTTGGAAATTTCTTCAAAAATTTTTGTACCAGATGAACTCCCTATACCTTGAATTATAGTGAAAATGCGAGACCACGAAATTTCATCATGTGGATTCTCAATTATGCGTAAATGAGCAATTATATCCTTAATATGTGCCTTTTCAAAAAATGCTACTCCTGCTCGTACTTCATAAGGTATATTTTTGGCTTTTAATTCAAGTTCAATTCGTAGTGAATGAAATCCTGCCCTAACAAGAACTGACATATCTTCTAATTTATATCCTTCTGAACGTAATTTTAAAATTCGGTTGGCAATAAAGTATGCTTGTTCTTTATCATCTCCTACGTTTACTTGATATGGTAGAATCCCACTTGGACGAGTTGCCTGCATATCTTTTTTGAATTGCTTTACGTTATGTTGGATCGAGTTATTAGCTAATCCCAAGATCTGAGGAACACTTCTATAATTATAGGTTATAGTATATCTTTTACAATTCTTATATTTTTTTTCAAAATTCAATATGTTTTGAAAGTTAGCACCTCGAAATGCATATATACTTTGAGCATCATCTCCTACTGCAATGACATTATGATCTGGGTTTTGTTTTGCAATCTTATATATAATTTCATCTTGGATATGGTTAGTATCTTGATACTCATCAACAAGTACATGTTTTATATTCCGTGCAATTAATTGAGCGACGGACCTTTCATCTAATAATTGATTCCAATAGATTAACAAGTCATCAAAGTCAACCAAATTATCTTGGGCTTTTTTTTCTCGATAGATTTTGTAGACTAGTTCTAATTTTTTAATAATATCTTCACTATCAAACTGGGAATATTTCCAAAGGAGAACGTCTTTAATTGATTTATTACAATTAATCGAATATGATAAGATCGCTTTAGACATTCTAGAATTCGGGAATCGTTCTTCAATTTCTTTTACATTTGCTTTTTCAATAGAAAGCTTCATTAAAGCTTTCGCATCTGTCTCATCCATTATTGTATAGTTTGCTTTCAACCCTAGAGTTTTGGCATATATTCGGATAAAGCGATTTGCTATAGAATGAAACGTCCCTGCCCAAATCCCCTTTGGGCGTTTTCCTAAAAGGGTTTCTACACGTTTAATCATCTCATTTGCAGCTTTATTCGTGAATGTTACAAGCATAATTTCACTTGGTTTAACTCGGGATAACAAGAGTTTTGCGACGGCATAAGTAATAGTTCTGGTTTTACCACTTCCTGCACCAGCAATTACTAGCATCGGTCCTTTGATATTTTCAATGATTTTAAGTTGTTCATCGTTTAAATCCTTGTCAAAGTTTATTTCATTATATTCTTCTATAACTTCAGTAACTTCTTCTTCTAATGCATTAGCATAATCTTCGTCATAGATCTCAAATATAAATTCCTCTTCTGAATTCTCTTTTTTATCACTCAATGTTTCATACCAAGCATTCTATTCTCAAAAATAAATCTATTATTTATTATCAAATTAAATAAAATTTAAAAGAAATCATTTTAGAAAATTCTCTTTCTTAAGATATAAGTAGATTTTCCTTTACTTAACTTATAGAATTGATTTATAAAAGACCAACTATTATTTTGAAAGCCGCTGTTTCGTCACCGTCCTCAACAGAACTGATCGTAAAAGTCATATCATGCTTATCTCGAATTTTAGGTGTTTCTTGAGCAGATATGAATTTCGTTCGAGTAGAAGTGTTTTTACCTGACCACATCCATAATTTTTTATCATGAATATCCACAAAAAGTAGGGTTTTATCAGAGTCTAGTAATTCAAATAGTGGTGTGTTTTCTTTAACTTCTACCTCTTCAAATTCTCCTAAATCTTTGTTGAATTGATATATAATTATCAAAGTTCTATCAGTTGAATTCTTTTTCTCTATTTATATATTTTTGATTAGCACTATATAAATTTTTAATATATTACTACGAATGAATCCTAAAATTCTCTTTGATATTTGATTATTTTCGTAATAAATCTCGCTTGATTGCAAATGAGGAATGAAAATTATGGCAATTTCATGGATGTTATAAATAAATTAACCAAGTAATAAGATTTGCTAATTGAATTTTAAAAGTTATCTTGAAACTGCCTTCTTTTTAGAGTAGAAATTAAATGACCCCTAGAAAGTAGTTGTATTCCAAATTGAGAGCTATAATCACGAGAAAAAT
The DNA here is from genome assembly GCA_019894875.1 of Promethearchaeota archaeon. Next base: position 9,449 of record JAGXNR010000027.1, read on the forward strand.
CAGTTGTTATATTACAAACCATAACCCCACCTTGGATATTTGTATCGATACATGCCTTATGTAATTGTCGCAGTTGAGTAATTGAAATCTCTCTTTTCCAATCCCTAATAAACACTCCAAAAGTGTTTAGTTTATTTTTTATTAGAGCATCGAACGACCAAGATTTTCCAGATTTACCTTTGAACTGCACTGGACCTTTTACAAATTCATACTTCTCTGAAAAAACATTTTTTGCTAAATCCGTTAAACTCTTCTCTGAAAATGTCATTTAATCACATATTTGTTAAATTTTCATATTCTTTCAGTATTATATAAATGTTATTTTAATAATATTACTTAAAAATAAGTATTATCCAGAAAATACTTCCTTTCTCTTTTTTAAATTTTTTTCTTCAACCTTCTTTAGTTCAATGATAGGATACTCTCCATCGGTATCTGGACCATAATCTGGACTTTTTATATAATCATATAAATTTTGTTGTAAAAAATTAGTAAGGTCTAACATAACTTTATCACAAACAGAATTACATTCCAAAAAATCACATTGTTTATTGGTTGTTTGGCAATATTTCTTTAATTGTAGAGAAAATCCTTCTGCAAGTAAAATTGAAATGTACTCCCAAGTATCTCTAAAACCTGAAATTTCATGCGGAGGGGTATTTTTCAATGATTCTTTTAGAATACTTTTTGAAATGCTACTGGAAAGTCTCTTTTTAATTTTTCTAATTTCCTTCTTTGCTTCAAGGCTACAAAGAAAGATGTAATATTGGAGTAAATCTTCAGCTTCCTTAGATTTATCAAAATTAATAATTTTCCATCCTTTAGCTCTTTTACAACTTATTTCTTTATTCTCAGGATTAGTAAAATTTGTTGGATATATCCAGCATTGTGGAGGTTTTATCCCAGAAGTATGAACAAGGCATCCATTAATGCTTTTATCAAACAAAAAACACTTTGCTTTTTTCTCATCAAATCTCAATTTAAAGCTAAAAACATCACTTCTAACAAAATCACTCTTCTTAGCAAATCCTCTCTTAATATATTCTTCAGCTAATATTTTAGGAATGTCAATCTTTATAGAACAACAGTCCCCATGACAAATATCTAAACAATTCGGACCTTCAATTGCTGAACTCATTAATTTATTAAACTTTTTAACAACATCCCAAAATTTGTCGGCAACCAAGATATTATATATTAAAATAATTGATATCTTTAATCATTAAGAATGACAATCATATATTTATTTTTTCCAAATGAATAATTTTAAATTAGCTTAATTTATTATTTAGTAAATTTTGACAACAAAATTTGTAAAAAATTTTTATTATAAAACAAAATAAAATTGATATCGATGTCGCAAAATCTTATTATTATTGATATAACTGACAAAATCTTTGTGCTCCTCGACGGAATGCAAAACATTAAAGAAATCAAGGGTACTGGAACACTTCTTGTGAAGAATCCTACCCAAAAGAGTCGACTCTGGAACTTAATTTGTGATGTTAAGGAGCCTGTTAATACCAATCTTGATTCTAAAGAATTATCCGTGGGTACTTTAAATCCTGCTCAGGACTTTGCTAAAGACTATGAAATTAAAGACCTTAGAGATTCATCTTTAAAAGTTGAAGAAATATTTGATGCAGAAAAATCAATATCCGGTAAAATAAATAATGCATTTCTCTATCAAAATGATAATAAATGCAGTCTTAAACTAATTCTCACTAATCCGTTAAATTTACCTATCTTAGAGATAAAAGTTAAAAGAGAGATGCCTGCGTTTATTCAAGAAATTGAAATGAGAGCCCCAAGCAATGGTGATGCATCTCTTAAAGAAGAAGAAGGCAAAAGAACCCTTTCTTGGGATGTACCATCTTTAGATGCTCAGAAACAAGCTGAACTTGAAATTTTCTTCACTGTAAAGATGAATGAATTAAGTAGTCAAGAACTCGGAGTGCTAACTGTTAATTATTTAATTAATAATTATAAATTAACAATGATGAATCCTGAAGTAAGGGGTTTAACAGATTCGATGAGTGGAATTGACAGAGACGAGGGTACTCAACCTGGAAAGTGGGATTGTAATGTCGAATTTATTAACGAATCTGAATTTCAAGTAAAACTAGAAGACACAAAAGTTACACAAACTATTCCTACAGGAACTGAAACGGTTGTTTCCCAAACACCAGATAAAGTGTTAAATCCTGATGAATCATGGGATTTTGATTTCCAAGTAGAAGCTAAGGATGTTCCTGAGTTATCTTCAGAAATTGGTTTCACACCGTTGTTTGTTGTAATTCCCAGAGTTATTGGTGAAATTATAAAGGAATCGACAATCTACACTGTTTTAAGTGCAACAATTAATAAGGTAATCAATCCACCTGAGGTAGATGCTTATGCTAATACTGATATGAAAATTGTAAATACTATTGTAAATGATGGTTCTTCTGTAATTGAAAAAGTATTTGTTTTAGATGAGATTCCCCCTGATTTTATCCCTCCCTTAGTAAAAGATATATCTATTACACTAGGAGCTATAGATGTAAGTTCAAGAGAAGAATTCATTAATAGAATACTGATAGATCCAAGTGATCAAGATTTTTCTAAAAAACATCAGCTATACATCGAGTTATATAATCTTTCAAAAGATTTTCTCCCTGAAATGCAGATGGTTGTTTCCTATCCTCTTTTAGCCAGAAATCCAAGACCCCCTACAGAAACAAAATACATGACCCCCGTAAAAATAGACATTAATACTCCCCTTGAGGGTAATTCTTTCATTAGATCCCCCGATGAAGAGCCAGAATTGAAAGTTAGATATGTTAAACGTAAACTTAAAACCTTAAAAAGCGTTAAACCTGGTTTTTCTGAAGGAGAATTTAGTATTGGGTTAAGAGTTCAAAACAAAGGGGATGTTGAACTAGAAAATGTGTTAGTTAAAGATATAATTCCCACAGGATTTAGTTTGACGGAATTTACACCTCCCGAAGGAGCAACTCATGAAGTCGTACAAGTAGGTGATCTCTCAGAATTACATGTAAAGGTAGTCGAAATTAAAGGTGGTTCTTCTGTAAGTATTAATTACAACTGCTCTGGCTCAGGTGACTATCCACGATCAGAACCAGTTATTATTGTATTGGGAAGGGGTAATGGAGAAGCATCGAGTTCTTCCGAAGTGCCTCCTGCAGGTAAAGAAACACCACAAGCCCACGTGGCAGATTCACAAGCAGGAAAAATCCATGATACTTTTATTAATTTATACAAACAAGTTGACCAGGCGATAACTGGAGAAAAATTAGGTCATATTCTAGAAGATACTAAGAGTTCTCTACCTCCTGGACCAGTTCTTCACCAATTATTAGCGTTTGCTCGAGAAATGAGAAACCTGGGAAATAAAATTATTGTCGGTTCATTGAGAGATGATGTTTTAAATAAGTTAAAGGATTTTAAAAGCAAGTATAACTAATTTTCTTTTAAATTACAAATAATTTTTCTTTTTTTCTAATTTTTTTATTAGCTTTGAATCCATACTTCATAAATTAGCAATTGAATAAAAAAAATGTATGAAGGAACCTTATTTCTAGAGATATAGACTAACCTTGTCTAAATCTTCTTTCATTTTAGATATCCGTCCTTCTTGTTCTTGTTTAAGACTTTGCCCTTGTTGATCTTCATCTAAATTAAGTTGCTCTTCTTTGTATGCTTTTTCAACCATCATTCCATACCTAATTGAACTTGAAATTAGTTCTGGGATCAAAGAGATCATTCCTTTAAAAGAAAATACGCCAGATAAAACTGATAATTTATTAATCATTTCCCCGAAGGGATCTAGATTAATTTCTGGTTTTTTTATTAAATCCATAATTCTTTTAAACAAAACTTCGTAAAATACTTCAAGTTCTTCTTTTGAAAAGCTATTTTCTTCCTCTTCCATTTCAATTACCAAAATGAGAATGTTAATATGGTAGATTTAAAACTACATTTTAAACATATCTAATTTAAAATTAAGTTCATTGAGAAAAAAGTATCACTCAATCCTCTCTGTATGACGGTGTATTATAAGTCCAGATAATGGTTTAGGATAGAAATAAGTGGATTTTTGAGGCATAATTTCTCCTAACTGAGTAATTTTATGGATTTCCTCTAAGGAAGTAGGATTTACCATAAATAATGCATCAATAATTCCTTTTTCAACATTTTCTAAGCCCTTTTCCTCGTTTTTGATAAAGGAAATATCTTCTTGCTTGATATTGAGACAATTCTTTAAAAGAATATCGTGCAGGATAGGGAGAGATAAATGCTTCCACTCTTTTGAGTGATTTCCTGAAACAAATTCCTCAATGTTAATTTCCTTTTTCAGTTTTAAAAAGATAAATTTATTTTTAAAATAGCACCCAAAAACACGCTTTCCCTTATTTGCTTTCATTAAATCTCTTAAATTTTGAAGATTTTTAATATCTTCATCAATAATAAAAAAAGATTTGACTTTATTCCTAAAATCTTCTAGATTCTTAACAGGAAGTTTATGAATTTGACGGTGGCTTGTATAGATAATTAACCCCGGATCATTAAAATCGATAAAAAGTGCCATAATATATTTACATCCCCCATTCCGGCTGTGTCGAAGACATGTGATATAACGATGATGACCATCAGCAATAATCACTGAATGTTTTTTTATGATATTTTGAAATTCTTTAATATCCTCCTCGTTTGAAACCATCCAAATTTTATGAGTAAAACCTTCTAGATCAAGAGTCTTAAGAAAAGGTTCTTTATTTACATACTTTTTAAAAATATTAATAGCAGATCCGTTCCCATCATATATCGTAAATATTGGAGAAAAATTCGCATCAGTTTTCTCTATTATATTTAGCCTGTCTTTTGTAAATTTCTTAAAAGTCATTTCATGAGGTACAATCCCATCAGCTGACGGAAATATTTCTGCTAGTTTTAATAGCCCGACAAAACCATATCTGGTTATTTTCTCCCCCGTTTTAGGTCTTATATATTCTATTCCATATATACAAATGCATCTGTTTTTATTTGAGATTAAAGTATGATTTTCAATCATTTCCTGTAATTTCAAACCCGCGCCTTCATAAGTTTCAGGAAGAATCACATGACATATGTTATCAGGGTTTTTGTCTTTTAATTCTTGTTTCTCTTCTTCTGAAATTACATCATAAGGGGGAGCAACTAATGATCTCAATACAGATGGATCCTTTGCTTTACTGTAATAAAAGCATCTAAGAGATATTAATTCGGGCATTTAAAAGATAACCAAAAATCAATCTATATTCTATAAATAGAAAAAGTTTCTTGAAGGATAAAAAGTTACGGTTAAGAAATTATTAAATTCTTAATATCTTCATTTGAATAACGAAATAATAAAATTCTTAGGTTTTTAACTAGTTCTTTTTGAGTTTAGGAATGAAATTTTGAATCTGTGAAGATTAAGCGAAAAAACCAAGCTTTCAATAAATTAATTTAACAATAAATTACTATCAAATTTATAGAAAATTAGCTCTTATTTATTAGAGGAGTTTTATGATAATCGTAAGTCTAATCTTAGTAATCTTATTTTTATTAAATTATATCACATTCTGGGTGGTATGGATCAAAATTTCAGATAAAAAAAGGAATTTCCTTTCACTATATCATAAAATTTTTCCACTTATATCAATTATTTGTCTCAATACGATTCCCATTTTCAATTCAAGCTTTTTAGAACCATTTTTTAGTGAGAATATAAGTTATTTAAGACAATATTGGATATGGTTCGTGCTATTGGGGGTAATCTTCTTAACCGTAGGATTTAAAATTTATTCACTAGAAAAAAAAATTCTAAAATCTGAGCAAAGAGATGAAAAAGAATTTAAATTGGTAACTAATGGTGTATATAAGATTGTTAGACACCCTAACTGTTTGGCTTGGTTGTTGATATTTATCGGTTCAGCATTTATTTTAGATTCATTTATTAGTGTGATTCTGATTCCTCCCCTAGTTATATTAACAGAATTATATGGGTTTTTAAAGGAAAAGTATGTTTTAGCTCCTAAATACGGTGAGGATTATGAAATTTATAAAGAAAAAACCCCTAATAGGATAATATCTCCCCCTTACAATTCTTTACTCTTTATTATAGCTATCCTTGTAATTTATATCGTTTTTATTAATTTCGAGTACATGTTTTAGATATCAATGATTAAATGAAGCAAGATATTAAGACTAATCAAAATTTAGTAAATGCTCTAATTATTTAGGATTATGGACAGGAACTTAAAAAGCCTGCTTGAAGTTAAAAAATATCCCGATGCTTAATAGACGGTTTTGATTCTTTTTATTTCTCCTTTTATTAGATCCATTAAATGATTAATTTCGAAAAGCTGTTGATTTATAACACTAACTTTTTGTTCCAAAACTGCTGGTTCCATTAAATTTTTGTTCTCTAATTCTTTCCTAACGATATTATAGGATCTTATTTGATTTAATCTATTTTGCATTTTTTTTATAGTGAGCTCAAAATCTCGCTTATATTTTCTTAATTTTTCGAGTATAGTATCTATAATGTCAATTTTAGAAAAGATTTTATTAATATCTTCTTCTAATTTTAAACTCTTAACAATATCTGCTATACTTTCAAAGTATGATAAAACTAATTCGCGTTCATCATTATCTATGGATTTAATTTTTACAGGATCTTCGGGAACTATGTTATCAAGAATATTGGAAGTATATCTGATATTTACTTTCTTTTCCCAAAGATTTCTTTCATTTTCAGTTGCTAAACTTTCTGTATCTTTTATTCCGAATTCCTCAAAATCGGTTATTAATTCCAATTCATCTAATTCTACTTGAGTTATTAATGGTGAAAATCTTACTTGTAGTTGTTTATTTCCAAAGAATTCTTCATCTTGTCTCAAAATTTGAGTATAATCTTGATGATCCGTAGGGTGTATTGATGGTCCAATTGGAGCAAATAAAACCCCACCATTTTTATCAAGTTGATTTAATAAAGGATAAATTTTAGGTTGCTCGATTGCACCGGTTACTAAAATTTTATGCCATGGACATAAATCTGGTGCTCCATTCAGAGGATTTTTTACAATAATTGATACCCTATTATCGAGTTTTAACTTTTTTAAATTTTCCGTAGTGAGTTTTGCAATATCAGAATTTGCTTCAAGGATTACAATCTCACCCTTAGGCGCTAATTTATGCGCTAACGCAGCAATATATCCACTTTTTGCACCTAAAATTAAGAGATCGTCACTTTCCTCAAGGTTTAACCCTTGAAGCATTATTGTTATCATATGAGGAGCAGAAATTGTTCTATAACTTCTAGGATTTCTTTTATCATAGTAAAAAAGATTTGGGACATCTTCGTATGGTTTGGCTAACTTCTCTCTAAAGAATTGTTCAGGAATAAATTGTTCTAAAGGAATGTCGATGAATGCCTTGATAAGCCTTTTATCTTTTAAGATTTCATTATAAATTAGTGTATCTAAGAGCCGTTTTTTCTTGGTTTTAAAACTATCTTTAGGTTTTTCGTTTCTATCCAATTTTATCAACTTATACTATTAAAAAAATAATATAAAACTAAACTATTATATTTTGTTATAATAACTTTTAACTGTTTAATTCAATTCTTCATCATCGTAGCAATAGATAAATAAGGATTTTTAACATGATTTTTCTTGATATAGAGAATCTAAAAGAAGCTAAAATCACATTAAGCTTGGTTTTCTTGAATATTATACTCTTTTTAATATTTAACTTAGCTTTACCAATAACTTATCTTTTATTCTTTGTTCAAATTAATAGTGCCATCATAAACAATTATGAAATCTGGAGACTTATTACCCCAATATTCTTTCACGCTGATGAGATACATTTATTGTCAAATTCAATTGCTTTATTATTATTCGGTGCTACTGTAGAGACAAACCTGAGGTTTTCAAAAATTAAATTTTTGTTGATCTATTTTATCTCTGGATTTATCGGTAATTTATTTTCATTATTCTTTTTACCTATCGATGTAATTAGTTTAGGTGCCTCAGGAGCAATCTTTGGTCTAATTGGTGTAGCCCTAATCATGATTCTAACGGATAATCGCGCTCTCTTACCTTTTGCTCTTTTATATATAGTTTATTTTATTATAGCTTCTCTTATGCCTGGAATTAATATTTGGGCTCATATCTTTGGTTTATTAGCTGGGCTTCTATTCGGTTATATTTTCTACTATCGGAACAATAAAATTATAGAATTATATTAACATTTTTTCTTTTTTTCTTTTTCTTCATTTTATTTTCCATTGAAAAATCTTTTGGGCAGAATTCGTTTAATGGGCAAATTTCACACTTAGGATTATTTGGTAAACAGATTTGCTGCCCAAATCTCACAAAGAGTCTATTAATATCTATCCAATATTCTTTTGGAATTATTATTTTTAGTGCTTTTTCTGTTTCTTCCGGCTTAGTAGTATTTACCATGAGTAATCTATTCATTATTCTATGAACATGAACGTCCACAGGGATGGCAGGAATCTTGAAAGCATAAACTAACACACAATTTGCAGTTTTAGCACCAACTCCGGGTAAATTTATCAATTCTTCAAAATCAGCAGGAACTTCACCATTAAATTCTTCGAGGAGTCTTTTTGAAACTTCTTTAATTCGTGCAGCTTTTACTCTATAAAAACCAGAGACTTTAACAAGTTCTTCAAGGATGTTTATTTCCGCTTCTGCTATTAATTGAGGAGTATTGTACCTGGCAAATAATTTTTCAGTGGCAATTATTGTATTGGCGTCTCTTGTGCGCGCTGAGAGTATAGTTGATATTAGAATTTTAAAGGGATCTTGCTTTTTCTTAGCTAACTCATCTAAATGAGCTTCACCTTCAATCGCAAACTCAATTTTATTTAAAATTTCTTTAAAATTCATTTTTTCGCAGATTTTTCAAAAATATATAGTTTTCTTTTGATTATCTGACCTTTCTTAGCATCAATTAAACTTTTTAATGGTTCTTTGCGAAATTGAAGCTTTGGATTTGATTTATTTATAAATCTAACAGGATCTAGCATCGGTACTAGCTCAAAATTATATTTCCTAGCTATGTTCTCAAGGTTTAATTGAACATCATTTCCATCTATAGTACTAATGATGGGAGAAATAATGCATATTCTCCCTTCATCTTTTAATATTTTATATGACTCCCTGAAGAAATCATTATATATAGGTTCTAACTTTGTGTCTAGAAATTCTTTTACTTGAATATAATATGGTTTCTTTAAGAAAAAAGGACCTAGTTCTGGTTCTGTACAAATTCCATCAAAAAAATTTGCTTTAAATTTAGTCGATAAGTCCTTTACATCAATTTTTTGTATTGCTTTTGTTATAAAGAGGTCTAATTCTTCTTCTAATACTTCTACCATCCAGTTTAAATTACGAATGGTATTTTTAACTTTTGGCTCTTCTTTATCCGAACCATAAATTTGAAAATCATGTAATAACGCAAATAATAAAATGGTTCCATTTCCTACAAATGGATCAAGTATTTTTTTGTCTTCCCTCTTATTAAATAAATTCAAAAAATTTAACATCATCAATGCCAATTTGGGTGAAATACTACTTTTGAAATCTTTAAAGGGTCGTTCTTCATCAATTTTCTTTTTAAAATTAGGATCATCAACCATGAATGTCCTTGCGAGGTAAACACCCTCCTCAGTAAACCCAAATATTATTTCCGCTCTATTTTGGGTAAGTAACTCGTATTTAATTACTACATGTGGAAAGATAGGATTCAAACTACCCTCTTTTATATTCTTTTCTGGGTATTTGTAATAAAGGGATTTCACAGCTCCCTTTTGTTTTAAAAGTTCCATTATTTCTTTATTCAGAAAAGGTAAGAAATGTTTTACCAAAATATTCGAATAATATTCTTCATCATAAAGATTAGGATATATTGATACTGCGAAAAACATGCTCTCATATATTTTGGGAAAAATCTGATTTTTTCCTATTAAAGACTTGTCAATAATTTCTAAGATCTTTTTTCTATATTGCTCGAGGTTTCTGTAACTGCCAATATTTAAAGGGAATGCATTTTCTATCGTTTGGATATCGATGAAATCTAATATTTTAGCTATTTTCTGACATCCACCTAAAGTGAATTGTATTTCCATAAGTTCATTTACAAAATGAGGTTTTTTATGTAAGTTCTCGAATTCTACAATTGCTATATTTGCTGAATAATCTAAAATCTTCCCCTTGTTCTTGGAATATCTAAGATAATTATCAAGTTCTGCAATTGAGAGTTGCCAATTCGATCCTAAAACGAATAAAAATCTTTCCATGAGTTAGATTAAAAAAATCTTTAAAGTTAAGAATGTTGAATATAATTTCTATTTTTCGAATAAACTCGATTATAAATCCATTAATCTATTTTCTATTGTTTTTTTCTAAAAATTCTTTAAAAGATTTGGTTGGATTTCCATGCCAAATAGCTTTTTTAGGATAACCTTTTTCGAATTCTTCTATATCTTCTTGTGTATAACTCAATGACGAGTCTGATATCATTGTCTCTCCCTCATCTTCCTCGAGATCTATAGATAATTCATAACGTTCTCCTGTAATTTCCTCAAGAGCACTCATAATATCTTCAAGGTCTTCTTTTTTTCGTTCTATTATAGGAACTTTCTCAAGAACTTTCTCTTCAGAAATCTCCTTTCCTTTATCTTTTTTTGTCTTCTCAAAAGCTTTTCTTCTTTTTTGCTTCTCTTGTTGTCTTTGTTTAATCTCTTTTATTATTTCAGCATAATTATCTTTGAAATATTTTAAACTTACATTGATGAAGTCTGAAAAATTCTCCCAATTCTCTTCCTTAACAATATTCTCTACCCAATAATACAAATCTAAGTTTAATTCAACCGTTACAGGTTTTCCTTCAGTTTCTACTCCAGTAGTTAGCCAACTTAGAATATTAGCTATTAAAAGATCATTCTCAAACGCTGTAAATCCATATTCTCTTGCTAGAGAAGAAAAAATGCTGATATTTCCAAATCCAACAACTCTTCCTGAATAATATTCTACAGCAACCAACAGAGGAACCTTAGGTGAATCCTCTTCAATCCAATCTTTTCCATTATAAACTTTATGCCAACTATTTAACCCCGAAAACAATAATTCATCAATCTTAATATTTTTTTCATCCTCAAGAAAATCTAAAATCCGTATAGAACATGAGCTTGAAAAAACTATTTTCTTTATTTGATCTGTAATTATATGTCGTACAAAATTGGATATAAGAGGTCTTTTTTGAAGGTTAACATAATTCACAGAATCATTTATCTCATCTAATACAAATTCAAATCCAAAATTCCTCGTGAGTTCATTTAAATTGGTCTTATTAGTGTGATCTCCCCCACTGGAGCTTGTTATTAAAAGATTTCCACCGTTTTTCACGTAATTTTTTAGAGTATTAATTTCATTTGGTTTTAAATTCACATTTTTTGGCGTTGACAAGATTATAGCAGTATATCTCTTTAGTTCATTTAAGGAGCTCAAACCCGATTCAATTTTAGCAATAGAATAACCTGATGTAAACAAAAATTGAGTAAATTCTGCAAAACTTGATTCTTCTAATGTTAAAAGATTACTGTGGCTATAATCAAGACCAATGATAGTTTTATCTGACAATGCTACCCATTCCTTTTAATTTTGAACTTGAATAAAAAGAAATAATCTCTTTATTTCCCTATAAGATATACTTCGCTTATTCCCTAAATAAAATTATCTAATTTTTTCTAACTAATATATCTAAAACTGTATGATATAAATTTGGACCATAACTTTTTACAAATCTATGTGATTCTAACTTGCAATTAAACTGTTCTTCTTGACAAATTTCCTTAAAATCTTTAAAGAGAGAAATATATCCTTCTTTCTCGACTACACCTTCATAATGGTAAATTGTACCCTCTTCTTTAATTAAACTCAGTGCTTCTTTAATATATTCTTTTGGGGCCGGAAAGACTCCCATAATTACACGATCCGCTCTTAATCCAGATTTGCTTAACTCTAAGACTTCTTTTTTGGAATCACCATTAATGGCAGTTATTTTTTCCTCTAAATGGTTGATTTTTATATTTTCAAGTAATGTTTTGTAGGATGTGGGATTAAGCTCAATACTGTAAATTTGTTCTACTTCTGAATGTTTTGCAATAGGTAAAGAAAAATACCCCATTCCTGCGAACATGTCTACGACAATCTCCCCTTTCTTAACTAATGTTGCTAAAAATCTTCTTTCACTAAGATTTCCTTGACTAAACATAATTTTTGTAATATCAAATCGATATTTTATTCCATGCTCCTTATGCTCTACAATAGGATCATCCTTCCCGACAAGAAATTCTATATTCTCTGGTTCTCTAAATGACCCAATGATGCGACCCTTGTTAACATAAACACTCCTTATTTTAGGAAGTAGATCTAAATAAGTTTGGCCAATTTTTTTTTTTTTTTTCAACAACTTTGGATTTAATTTCAAAATAATAATATTTCCTAAAGTTTGGAAACCACGTGGAAGAATTGAAAGTTCTTCGTCAGTAATTATCCCATTTAACTTTTCTATTAGCTTCTTTTTAAAAGTCATCGACTTTTCCTTAACTATTTTTCGCAATTATTCTAAATTGTATATTTCTTTTAATTGACCCAATTCTGAATCAAGGTAAATTATTATATTATAATAAATCAATCATAATATACTAATAGTAAATTTAGCTAAAATTAATAATTTAGAAAAAAGATTCATTAAAGAAGTGAAATAATATGCCAAGTTTAGATGATTTTATAGTTGACGAAAACAAAGTATGGTTCACAGAAGGCTATTGGCCAGAGGGAGTTCCAAAGCAATTAAAAGATGTCGAAAATGTTGAGATCTCATCAATATGGAAGAGTTTTGAGAAGGCTGTTGAAATGTATGATATTTGGGAAGCAGATATTTGCGTATTTGTATATGGATCGCACATGGAGCGAGTCAAACTTAAAACTTTGTTCTCTTATGCAAAAAAATTTGGAACATATCTCAATAAAAAGTTAGGTATACAACAAGGGGATGTTATAGCGATTGATCTTCCAAATTCAATAAACTTTGTTGTAGCGTACATGGGTTGTCAATATATTGGAGCAATCGCACAGGGAATTAATCCAACTTATCGACCAATGGAACTTTTACATTCATTAAAAATGACTAATGCAAAAGTGTTTGTCATGATGGATATGCTTTACATTGCTGGACCTAAAGAAATTTTGCCACAAACAAGTGTAAAATTTGTTATCCCTACAAATTTTGTAGATTTTCTAACAGCTGATGACGAAACGATTCAAAGTTTAGGAATTCCAAGTGCTAAAGGTAAGCTCCCTGATGAAACTGACGATTATAAAGTTATATGGATGGAAAAAATAATTGAAGAAACCGAAGCAGAAGAAATTGAACTTGATATTGATCCATGGACAACTCCTGCAGTGTATCTTATGACGGGTGGAACTACAGGTTTACCGAAAGTAGCTATGCTCTCTCATGCGAACCTAGTTGCGAATCTTAATATGATAAAGCCTTGGGTGAATCTTAAACCAGGTATGATGACAATTGGTAGTATTCCATTTTTCCACAGTTTTGGAATGACTTGCGTTATGTCAGCAGCATTATCTTTAGGAATGCAAATGCTTCTTTTTCCAAAACCTCCTGCAGATGATGTCCTATGCGAAACGATAAATAAATTAGATCCTCCTGAAGGGATTATGTATACTGGGGTTGAAATGTTATTTAAAAGATTAACAGATTTCGTTCAATCCATGGGCGTGGAAGAATTCAAATCTAAGTACGACTTTTGGAAGAAATTAAAGTATGCTACATCTGGTGCGGGACCACTACATGACTATGTACGCATTCCTTTTGAAGAAATCTTTTGTCCAATAAGGGTAGGTTATGGTTTAACTGAAACATCACCTATTCATAGCGTAGCGCCCTTCTGGGGTGAAACTAAGACCGGCAAATTAGGACTTCCTATGCCTGGTGCAAATTGGGCTATATTTGATTCAGAAAATTTTGAAGCAGGACCTATTTGTGATGGTACAAAAGAAAAAGGCGGTTTTGGAGTTGAAAATACAGGTGAGATATGCATTGCTGGTCCACATGTAATGATGGGATATTTAGGAACCCAAGCAGAACAGGAAGATAATTTGAAAATGTGGGACGGAAAAAGATGGCTTTTAACTGGTGATATAGGATTTATGGATGTGCATGGATGGGTAGAAATACGAGATCGTAAGAAATCACTGATCAAAGTTGCTGGTCATTCTGTATTCCCCAAAGAAGTTGAGGATTTGCTAGGACATCATGAGGCTATAGATGAAGTTGCTGTTGCGAGTCTACCAGATGAAAATACTGGAGAAAAGGTAAAAGCATGGGTAACATTAAAGAAAGGATACAAAGTCGGTAAAAATATAGAAGTTGAAGATATTAAACAATGGGCCTTAGACAATATGGCAAAATGGAAAACTCCTCGGTTGATTGAGGTTGTGCGGAAAATGCCAGTCAGCATGACTGGGAAGGTTCAAAGGCGTGAACTCCAAGAAAAGGATAAAGATAAACTCAAGGAAGGAAAACCACTAAAGGGTTAAATTATTTTTTTTATCAACCTAAATTTTTTTTTATTGTTAGATTATATTCGCAATATTGATGCTAAAGGACATTAACTATATAAACTAAAAATAGAAATCTCTATTTAATTTTTTTTATGGGTTAGGCATCGTTTCAAAGGAAATGTGTATTTTTTCATATTAAATAAATTTTTAAGGCTAAGTTGTGAATAGTTTAATATAAAAAACATAATTGAGAAAAAAAATGTCACTCAAAAGTACAAGAGAATTTTTACTCCAAGAGAAGCTTTTCTCTATCCGGGATAAAGTAAAAGTAAGGGGTATTGATAAACAAGAATTAGGTATTTTTGCTTCAAAAATAATATCTATTGGAAAAAATTACCGACTCTATACAATTGAAGATCAAGAGAACGCTATATTAACAGTAAAGGAAAAAGTTATATCATTAAGGTCAACGTATTCATTCTTTAAAGGAGATAAAGATGATGCAAACTTAATAGGCAAGTTAAAGCAGAAGCTAATTTCAATCAAACCAAAATATTGGTTTGAAGATCCTGATGAAAATAAAATGTTCACTATGAAAGGAAATATCTGGCAGTTAAAATACAAGATTTATCTTGAAGATAAGGTTGTTGCTGAAATTAGTAAAAAACTGTGGAAAATTAAAGATACTTATGGTGTAAGAATGGATGAAAGCTTAGATGATGATAGTGCTATGTTAGTTCTTGGTATTGTAGTAATGTTGCATCATGAAAAAGAGGAACAAGAATCACGACGCAGAAGACATTGATTTTAATTTTAATAATTAATTTTTAATTTTTATTTTTATTCCCTTTCAGCACCGCATTTAGTACAGAATTTATACTCTTTATCATGGATAAATAAACAGTTAGGACATTTATATCCTTGAGAAGCTTCGGTTTGCTGTATACTAGCACCAGGTTTTAATAGTGAAATGGATTTAGGTCGAGAGGAAGGTTTTGAAGTTACAGATTCAGTAGCATATTTAGCTTTAGGATTGGCTTTTGTCCAATAAGTTTCTAAAATCGATCGAATCATTTCTTCACTATACCAATTTTTTGGGCCTGTCATCAGTGATGTTCTTAATTTATGTATCTTGTTATTGCTTAGAAAGAGTTTAGCTGTATGTAAACCTAGAAATGGGGAAGGAAAATAAGAAATATCTTCTATATCAATAAAACTAACATATCCTGAAGAAAAACCTCCCTTCCAATTTATTCCTTCCGGAGTGATCTCAATCATTCGACCAGATGCTTTTATACCATAAATAACACCCCCTATAGCTATTATAAAGAATATGCTGCCTACAATTACTGAATAAAATGGAATGAATTGTGTTAATATAACTGTAATGGATAATCCTACAGATATAAAAATTATATTAAAGAAACAGATAAATACCCATATCCATGTTTTACCTTTAAATAAGAAATTACTTCCCTTTTCTAAATCTTGTTTAAACATATCTTTAGTATATTCGTTATAAAAACTCATTTGTTTTTACCCTCGTTTTGATTTATTGGTTTAGATGTAAATGAAATGAATCTAAATTGTAATTTTAATACTAATATATAATAATTACAGTTGTTATTTAGTCTTTTCATACAGTTACTATTCATCTTGAACAACTACTTTTTTTTTTAATTTCCTCTTTTTCTTTAGTTCGTGGTTTTCACGATACCAATCAAATAAAGCAGTAAAAATTTGACCAAGACAACCAATAATAATAAATAACGTTATAATGAAACTTAGTAATTCTGCCCAAAATCCAAAAATAAAATAAAGAATTGCTAAAACAATACTCGTGATAATTAAGAAGGTAACCCAATAAATTAAATATAGAAATCCCCCAATACCTCTTAATCTCCTCTTAGAAGGCTCTGGTAAATCATTAAGATTTATTTTACCGAAATTTTTTCCACAGTTACCACAGAATTTATCATTAGACTCATTTTCATATCCACAAACATCACAAGTTTTCACTATAGACACAACTTTAGTAGTATGTTAAAAATCTAACAGGGAACCACATTCAGAACAATATTTAAGAGGTGGTTTTATCTTTTTTCCACAGTAGGGACAAAAACCAACTACTTTTTTATGAATTTTAGCCTCTTCCATTAAATCAGTGAAGAAAATTTCATTTTCTTTATTGGGATGCTTCTGAAATTTAATGGGTTCTACCCCAAATAGGAGAATCCATTCATTAACAGTCATTTCCATTTTTGTTTCCGTACCAAATAATGAATCTCCTAAATATTCAAAACAGACTCGAACATGAGTAATATCCTGCTTATTGGGATCTTTTACAAATTTAAGGTAATATTCCTCCGATTGCTTTAAAGCGTGCTTTCTAGACAAATTCAGTATGGCAATTTTCTTGGTTGCATAGGAAGATTTTTTTTTAATCCTCATCTTTTCAATAGAATTCCAATATTTTCTACTTTTTTGCCATACATCATCGAGATTATTGTTCAATAAAAAATAACCATACCTAAGATTCATTTGTAGAAGAATTCCTTATATGTTGATTGTATTGAAATGATTTCATTAAATATAAGAAAACATAGAATAATAATAAAATTTGTATAGTCCAATATTAAAAAAAAAGATATGCCATTATTCACCGATTTGATTTAAAAAAGTCAAACTGGCTTTTTTCTCCTATATTTGGCATAGTCACATATCTTTGCCAGGGTATTAACCGGACGATCCCAAAATTGAAAGACTATTCCACCATGTTCTCTTATTTTTTTTGACCACTCATTTGCATAGCTTTGTGGATTAATATATATCACAGGTACGGAGTACTTATGAGAAGCTTTAATTGTGGGTGGGATCAAAAAAGTATCCATTTCTCCCATCTTATCGCTCATTTCGGTACTCATTTTTAAAAACTGAGAAACTCGGGTATTTTGTTGTTCAGATGTAGCGATAGATCCAAATCCCATTGCTCCATATATTATAATTACATCAATTTCCCCCGATTTCATTAATAATTGTGGAAAATGTAAATATAGGTTAAAGATATTCGTATCAAAAGTAATATCGATAGGATTACTCCAACTTGCAGTATGAGGAAGCTTGCTTTTAATTTTTGATTGAAGGGGTTCTGAAAACTCGGGTACGCTTAAACCATTTCTTTCTGCGTTGTTTGCGATAAGGGCACCTGGTCCCCCTGAATGAGTTATTATCCCAATACGGTTCCCTTTTGGATATGGGAAATCTGGTGTTAACAGCATAGACGAGATATCTAAGAATTCTTCAATATTATCCGTTTTTATAATACCCGTTTCTTTAATCATCGCATCAAAAATTTTTAGATTAGCCCCGATTGACCCCGTATGGCTCCTGATAGCTCGATTTCCTGCTTCAGAACCTCCTCCATAAATAGTTATTATTGGCTTTTTTGGGGTTATCTCTTTTGCTGTATTGATAAATCTTTTTCCTCTCTTAATTTCTTCAATGTATAATCCAATTACTTCAGTCTCATCATCATCTTTAAAATATTCTAAAAAATCTACTAAATCTATATTAGCTTCATTCCCTAATGATATCGATTTACCCGCATTAAAATCAGGATATTCCGGGTCTAACCATAGTTGACTAGCTAATGTTCCACTTTGAGAAGCCATAGAAAATTTACTTCGTTTCGATTGTTCTCTCCACATCATTGTATTGAGTTTTCCGTCTCCTTCAGGATAAATCCAGCTATTATAAACTCCTAAACAATTTGGACCAGTAAATCTAATTCCATAAAAATTAGCGATTTTAATAATTTCTTCAGTTAGATTATTAGTTCGATCTCCTACGAGTTCTCTGAAACCACCAGAGATTAACACTATCTTTTTGACCCCCTTCTCTCCACATTCTTTGAAAACTTGAGGTACGACTTTGGGTGGCAAGACAATAATCACTAGGTCGGGGACTTCTGGAACATCTGATATTTTCTTATATGCTTTATAACCCAAAACTATATCCAATCTAAGATGTATAGGAAAAATTTTACCCTTAAAATTCGAGTTGACAATTCTAAGGAGTAGCATTGTACCCATTGTAGTACCAAATGTGTTATTGGCACCATATATCGCTATGCTTTTTGGTCTTAGGAAATCATGTAAGAAGTGGTCTGACATTACTTATTTATTACCTTTTTTATAAGAGTAAATAATTAAACACTAAATAGGAAAATAGATCCAAATTTTAATACTTATTCAGTTAAAAATTAACCCATTGAATAGTAAAGATTATAAATAACAAAATTTAACCGTAATTAAAAACCTTAAAACAATTTCAAAAAAAAAAATTAAATGTGATTAAATGACAATAGAAACAAATATTACCAAAATGTTTGGTATCAAACACCCGATCTTTTCTGCAGCGATGGGACCTTTTTATACCACAGATCTTTGCGTAGCAGTGAGTGAAGCGGGTGGATTAGGTGTTTTATCCCACACTACTATAAAACGTGGTGCCGATATAGGTAATGAAACTACAACAGGCGCAGCAAGGTTAGGTGCTGATGCTTTAGAAGCAATGAAAGAGAACATGAAATTTGTTGTAGAACATACTGATAAACCATTTGGGTTTAACATAAGAACTTCCAGAAATGAAGTACAAGCGACTAAGCTGTGTGAGGAAATTCCAAAATTTATAATGGAGAATCCTAAAATAAAAAAACAGTGTATCTATGCTCTGACAAGTGCGGGCTCATCAAGAAAGTTACCCTCTAGTGAATCATTCCAAAAACTAAAAAAAGATTCTGAAATAAAACATTTTCATGTTGCTCCAGCTTTATGGCTTGCGGATAAATGTGTAGCATCTGGTGTAGATGGTATGGTTGTAACTGGTGGTGAAGGTGGAGGTCATCAATCTTATGAGAAAGTAAGCACTCTTGTATTACTTCAACAAGTCCAGAAAAAACATCCTAATTTTCCTATATTAGCATGCGGGGGATTTGCCACTGGTGCAGGTTTAGCTGCTGCATTAAGTATGGGTGCGGGAGGTATTGCTATGGGTTCACGATTTATTGCAAGCAAAGATGCTGAATTTCATGAAAGTTATAAAGGAGTCGTCCCTACTTCGAAAGCTTCGGATACAGTATTAGTCACTGGTGCGTTAGGACCTATTCGTTTATGGAAGAATGAATATAGTCTTCATCATGGACTTGTTGCTGATAAAGAAGCAAAAATGGCTGAAGAACAACAAGTTGCCAAGATGTCTCGTGAAGATATGATAAAGGAGTTCATCGCATCCGCTAATGCATATTTAGCAGCTTATAGAGGAGATGTAAGTTCAGGGGCAGTACTTCTAGGTCAAAGTATTGGTGTAATAGATAGTATTGAAAGTGTTTCTGATATTATCAATGACGTTGTTTCAGGGGCAGAGAAATTAATTAAGAACGCTGCAGCAAATATAAAATAAAAAAATTTACTTACTCATCCCTTAAATGGGATCTTATTTTTTTTTAAAAAATTAAGAAAAAAATTATTGAAACTTACTTATTTAAACGATTGTAAGTTTTTCCCGTTATCTTATAGATGTTAAGATATTCCTTGAAGAGTTTATCATAAATTCTTCTATTTTCTGGGTTTGGTGTGAATGTATTTGAAATTTCAATATATTTAGGAATATCGTCCCAATTAATATATCCGAGCCCAACAGATGCAATAAAAGCAGCACCCCTAGCATTTGCTTGAATGGGATCCTTTACTTGCTTAATTCTCCTGTTCAACACATCTGCAAATATCTGGCACCAAACTTTACTTTGAGCTCCCCCCCCAATTATATTAATTTCAGGCATAACAATATCTTTCTTTGTCATTCCAGGATTTGCTTTCATTTTCCATTTTTGAATGAATTTCTCAACGTATTTGAAGAGCCATGCAACATTATAAGCTACTCCTTCGAATATTGCTCTAATTAAATGTTCTCGAGACATCTCTAAAGAAATATTATAGAGTCCCCCTCGAATTGTGTGATCATCTACCGGAGCTCTCTCCCCTATTAACCAAGGAGTGAAAATAAGATTGTTAGATCCAGCTGGAACCGTTTCTACAATTCGATCGAATATTTTATATACATCAGGAACAGCTTCTTCTTTCAGCAATTCATCTTTATGATAGAGAATTTTATCCCTAAGAAAAGACAATGCTCCACCGGCTATATTTTGTTCGTTTCCTAAAATATATCTTCCCGGAATAGCTGACGGGATACTTGCCATATTATGAATAATATCTGTTTTCTTAAATGGTACATGACACCCAATCCAGTCTGATGTTCCAATATAAATATGACCATCATAATCTCGAATTGCTCCTGATCCAATATTTGCTGAAGGAACATCTGGAGCACCCATTACCACTTTTGTATCTTTGTTTAATCCTAGTTTATCTGCTACTTCCTTCTTAATTTGACCAAGGATATCTGTTGAATTTTTAATATCTGGGGGAAACTTTTTAGGATCTACCTTAAACATTTTCACTAATTTTTTGGAATATCTAATATTATTAATGTCTCTAATATCTGTTAACCAATGTAGATGAATCGATACATTAGATACAGCAAAATTGCCCGTTAACTTCAAATTAACATAGTCTTGTGGTTCTAAAAACATAAATGTTTTTTCATAAATATCAGGACGTTCATTTTTTATCCATAGTATATGCGCTATAGGATCTTTTCCATGATAAGGGGGCGCTCCTCCAGTCAATCTCAAGAGTTTCAAGATTTTTAAAATAGGATATCCTGCAACTTTAAATAAGCTTTTATAAAGTTGGGAAATATATTTAGATCCTCGAGAATCCATCCAAATAATAGAATTCATTAAATGGTGTTCATCTTTATCCACCGCAACTGTACCACTCCACTGACTTGTGTTACATACACCTACAATATCATCTACAGAAACTTTTCCATTATCAATAACTTTTTTAGATGTATTGAGAATAGCATTCCACCAATCATCTGGATTCTGTTCTGCTACACCACCCTTAGAAACAAATAAGGGAACTTCCTCGAATGCCCAATCTACTACTTCACCTTTGACAGAAACAATTGCGGTTTTAGGACCACCCGTTCCATGATCAATGGCTAAAATATATTTCTTTTGAGAATCTGACATATTTTATATAAATGTTGTCAATGTAAATAAAGGTTTTATAAGTATTTAGTAGAAAAAAAAGGTTGAATATGGATTAAAAATAAATTTAATTTCAAATGTTTTCATTTTATAATTAAGTTAGTTACAAAAGTAATTGCATGATGGGGATAAAATTATAATGAAATATGAAGAAATTAAAACTAAAATTGATTATATTGTTAATAATCCGATAAGACGGTTCAAGTCAGAAGAATTAAAGGGCATTATTGAAAGATATCATAACAACCACCCAAAATCGAAAGAAATATTTGAAAGAATGAGTAGAATTATACCTGGGGGTGTAGAGCATAATTTAGCTTTTAACCACCCCTTCCC
>JAGXNR010000028.1 GCA_019894875.1 Promethearchaeota archaeon
ATATAGGATGGTAAAGGATTTTTAAGAGCTTGAAGGAACTTTTCAGCAATCAGATTCCCCTTGCTTAAGGGATACCATTGGGTTACCATAATTATCATTCATATTTCGCCTCTTTTTATTACCTTATTCAAATAGCATTGGTATTTGAACAAATATCTATTTCTTTCTTTGTTATTTATATCTTTCCATTTATGTCAATTATTTTCAAATTTTGATTTACTTTAAACATGACAATGATACATCGAGTTATTTTAAGGTTTGTACCTTTAAACGTGATTGAGACTGAACCTATAAAACTTTTATTTTCATAACATTATTTCTAATAAGAAAAAAAAAGAGATAATAATTTTTTATTCAAATCCTACTTTTGAAGCATACTTCACAATTAAAAATATAATTAAGGCAATAATTACGAAGTTAATGATAGCTGCGATGAATTTTCCTATTCTGAAAACACCAAGTTTAAAATTGGCAATATCCTCAAAACCAGGTATAAAAAATCCAATTAAAGGCGTTATAATGTCTTGAGCTAGTGATGAGATAAGGGCGTTAACAGCAAGCCCAAGTATGAATGCGGATGCGAGTCCTAAGATTTTATACTTTTTAATGAAATTTAAAAATTCAGCAGCAAGATTTTTTGGCTTTTTTGCAGGTGGTTCTACTTTGGGGGTTAGAAGTTCACGAATTTTTTTTAATTCTTCCAGTAATTCATTTTCTTCAGACATGTTTTTCACAAATTTTATTTTTCTTCAATATTAGTTAATTTAAGGGATAATCCTTAGTTATTTAAATATTTCCTATTTTTTTTGGCTAAGAATTAAATACAGATTTAATGTAAAAGATATAGTTTATTAATAAAACCATTCAATAAATCTAAAAAATAAAGGAACTAAAAAAGAATTGTTAATTCTTCAGGATTGGTAAGGAGAAATAGAATTTAGAACCCTTATTTCTTCCTTTAGATTTTACCCATATATCCCCATCGTGAAGTTTGATAATCTTTTTGGAAATATATAATCCCAATCCCGTACCCTCTGAATAAACATCCATTCCCTGCCCATATCGCTCTACTTTTCCAAATTTTTTGAAAATTATCGCTTTTTCCTGTTTTGTAAACCCTATCCCATTATCTTTTACAGAAACTACATATGATCCGTTTTTTTGTTGAGAGTTTATTTCAATTATCCCATATGGCGGAGTATAATTTATCGCATTAATTAACAAATTCATGATAACCTCATAAATCCTTTCCTTCTCGAAGAAAGTAACCATTTTATCTTGAATGTTTGAAAGAATAGTATGATTCCTTTTTTCTGCTATTACTTTTATCTCTGAAATACTAAATCTAATTAGAAAAGAAAGATCTTCTTCTGATTTATTGAGTTTAATATTCTCCGATTCAAATTTTGAAGTTGTTAGCAAATCTTGTACTAAATTCTCCATTCTATTACATCCTTGTTTTATTTCATTGATAATTGAAAGAGTCTGAAAATCAAGATCCTTATAATGAGGATCTAATAATATATCAGTATATCCTTTTATGGTGACTAAGGGTGTTTTAAATTCATGGGTGGTCCTTGTCAAAATTTCTGATTTTAACCTACTCAAATCTTTTAATTCTTCTTCTGCTTCTTTTATTTTAGTTATATCGACTAAAGATATTAAAATTCCTTCCATTCCACGATACAATATTGACTTAAGAATAACTTTTACCCATTTCACTTTTTTAGATTTTGTTATTGTTCTGCAATCGAAAGTAAAAATTTCCTTGAAATTTTCATATTGATATTTATTCGTATATTCAACTACTCGTGGAAGATCTTCATTATGTATTACATTAAAAACATCTTCTAAAGCCCACTTTTCGATACTTTTAAGAGGATATTCAAATATATCAGAAACAGCAGAATTTACATATTTAAATAATCCATTTTGACAAATAATTAGACCTAACACAGATTGCTCTGCTATTGTTCTGAATTTTTCTTCTGATTCTTTTAATTTTTTCTTATCTAAATTACGCTGAGTAATATCTATGTTAACCCCAATAATATTTTGGATTCTCTTATCTATAAAGATTGGATTAAGAATATTGTAATAATATCGTGTTTTACCGTTCATAGTAAATGCTACTTCACCGGTTACTACTTCACCAGAAAAGGCTCGAGAATTATTATTTTCCCATATTGACAAAATATCTTCATTTGGAGCAATATCTGCAGGAGTCTTTCCAATTAAATTACCCCAAGTATTCATACAGGTAGTATTTTGCATTATATAACTTCCCTTTTCATTTAGCATGAAAACATCAAATGGTAAACTCTCTATAGCTGTTTTGAGTCTTGCTTCGCTCTCTTTAAGTGCTACCTCCATGTATTTTCTTTCTGTAATATCTTGAAAGGAATTAATAAATAATCTGCTTTCATTATTATTCTGGATAGTTGATGTAATGGAAATCCAAAGAGTAGTTCCATCATTGCGTTTGAATTGCGTTTCAAAGTCTTTAACTAATCCATTTTGAAATGATTGAACAAATCTTTTTCGTTCTGTAGGATCAACATAAAATTCTAATACAGATGTTTTTAGGAATTCTTCTTTTGAATCATACCCTAAGATGTTTAAAGTATGAGAATTGCATTCAAGAATTTTACCCTTAGGTGTTGTAATGGAAATTCCGACAGGAACTGCTTCGATTAATTCTAATAATTTTTTTTCTGATTCTCTGGCTTTTTTTTCAGCTTTCTTATATTCAGTTATATCTCGGTTAAGAGCAACTATGCCAATTGGGTTACCATTATTATCTTTAATTAATGAAATTGATGTTAATATTTGTAACGGAGTTCCATCTCTTCTTTTTTGAACAACCTCACCTTTCCATAAATCATGCTCCAATAAATCCTCTAACCAGTATCTCTGATTATCACTCGGATTAATAAGAGGAATTACTTGTTCTAGATTCTTCATTTTCACATCTTCCATTTTCCACCCATAAATGATCTCAGCAGATTTATTCCAAGTAATTATATTTAAATTTAAATCAGTTGATATAAGTGCATCAGAAATTTCATTAACGAGTTTAGCTTGGTATTGAATTTTTTCCTCAATTCTTTTGCTTACTGTGATATCTGTCCAAGATCCAATACATTCAATAAGTTTTCCTTTTTCATTACTAACAAGGTTTTTTTCGTCTCTAATCCAATGATAAATCCCATTTTTAAATTTAAATCTATATTCCAATCCTTTATTTTCATCTTTACTTAGTTTGGATAAGGTCATTTGTACTTGTTTTTTATCTTCAGGATGAACCATTGAAATCCAGAACTCAGAGTTGTTAATGAACTCTTCTCGTTTATAACCAGTTATATCTTCAATGTTCTTGCTAATAAGTACAAATTTATAATTTTCAGAAGGATTTAATTTATAAATTATTGTAGGGCTAGATGATAAAAGGTACTTTAATCTCTTTTCGGATTCTTGTAGTTTGATCTCTACTCTCTTCATATCCGTGATATCAACAACACCTGCTAAATCAGCAAATTTTCCATCGTAAATTGTAGTTTTGGAGTAATTATGAACCCAAATAATATCCCCATTCTTTTTAATGCAACGAAATTCATATTCTGTTATTTCAGTTTGGATCCCTCTCTGTTTTTTTTTAGCTTGTTCAATGACGAATTCTCTATCTTCAGGATAAACTAAATGTATAAATCCTCCTGGGGGAAGATTAAGGAGATCTTCTGGATGATAACCAACCATTTCTGCCGCGATTTTATTTGTATATTTGATCTTATCATCTTGTAAAATTATAATGCCCATTAAAGATTGTTCTGTAATATATTTCAACTGTTCTTCCATTTCTTTCAATTTATTGTTTATATTCCTTGTTTCTACAATTTCGGTGATATCTCTTAAGATTATTATAGTTTTAACAGTGTTATCATAATCTTTAAAAACTCTTGTGTTAAATTCAAACGGTTTAAAGTACCCCCTTTTGTGTCTTAATTTTATTTCTTTACTTAAATAATTAGGATTCCCATTATTTTTCAAGGATTTGCTGGTTTTTTTGAGATCTTCCGGATGAACAAAATCTAACCAAGGTTGTCCCATTAAATCATCTTCATTATATCCTAGAATTTTTAAATGAGGAAGCTTATTAACAAATTCGATTTTACTATCAGTATCCACAATTAAAATTAGTTCTTCTATGTTTTCTGAGATTAAATTGAATTTAGTACTCATCAAATCTAGTGTTCCCTTGATTTCAAACAAAATATATCCCCTTTGAATAGATTCTAAAGTGTTAAGTTATTTTGTCGCGCCTTAACCTTATAACTATATAATTAGAGAAATATATATTTAAAAACTAGCTTCTCTAAAATTCCATTTATTTAAATAGATGTTTAATTAATGAAAATATTCTGGAAATTTGATGGTTCTATTGGATTAGGAGAGAATAAAATTAGTTTTTTTACAATTAAATTAGTTTTTTTTTAGGATTCCTTCAATCAACAAATAGTTATTTTATTAATAATTAACTTACTTAGTAAAAAATCAATATTTTAGAAATTAGGAAATTGGTGATTCGAATTTCAGAAATAAATCAAATTCAAGAGTTGACGAATAAAATAAAAAAATTTGTGTTAGACGCCGATATGGATATAGTTGGGATTGCAGATGTGAATAACGATCTTTTCCAGGAAGCACCGGATTCACATCAACCAAAAAATATTTTGGAAGGTGCTAATTCTGTTATAGTCTTTGGAAAATCAATGCCAAGATCGATTTTTAGATTAAAAAATCATCACACTAACCTCGTTCACAGAGCCTATCATAGTTTATATAAATTTTTAGATATTACTGGAGTAAGACTAGCTCATTTTGTTGAATCTCTTGGACATTATTCGATTTCAATTCCATCGTATAATCCCCTAGCGATAGAAAACTTTCAACCATGGGGGATTATTTCATTAAAACACGCAGGATTGGCAGCAGGTATAGGAAAAATCGCAAAAGATGGATTGTTAATTCATCCAACCCATGGCACATTATTGAGATTATCAGCCGTGATAACAACCGCAAAATTAATTCCAGATCCGATGATGGAAGATAATGTATGCAAAGAATGCAACTTGTGCATTGATAAGTGCCCTAATCAAGCTTTTGATGAAAATGGCAATTTTAAAAAGATGACATGCTTACCAAATACCGTGAAGCATGGGCTTAATATATTACATCCTTACAATCAAGATTATCTAAAGAATATTGAATTGATTTCGAATACCTTCTTATTAGAATATACTATTGGTTGTACCAAATGCTTAGATGTATGCCCAATCAATAAAAAAAAACCTTTCAAGACCCGAGAATTAATACAATTATATTATCATTAATTGATTAAAAAAAGTGAGATTAGATACTTTTTCTCTCTCTAACTTAAAAAGTCAAAAATTATTTAATTTTACATTAATTTTCATTAACATGGATGCTACTTTTAATAAATTTAAAGGAGATATAAAAACAGATACTGTTAAATATTTAGCAGACCCACAACTAAGAAATATTGTTAACGTATCTATCGCTTTAGGACGCCCTTTACTCGTAAAAGGAGAACCCGGAACCGGAAAAACGATGCTAGCTCATGCAATTGCATTAAGTTTAGGCATGAAATTGATAATTTGGAACGTTAAGAGCACCACCGAGGCTATTGATGGGTGTTATATGTATGATACTGTTCAACGTTTAAATGACAGTAGATTTGGGTCAGAAGATCGAAATGTAAATAACATTCGTGACTATATTACTTTCGGTCCACTCGGGGAAGCATTTGACGCTGACGAGCAAGTTGTACTCCTTATCGATGAGATAGATAAAGCAGATATTGAATTCCCAAACGACCTCCTACAAGAATTAGATGTTATGGAGTTTTACGTAAAAGAAACAAAGGAATTTGTAAAAACTAAAAACCGACCAATAGTGATCATTACTTCCAATAATGAAAAAGAACTCCCAGATGCCTTCTTAAGACGGTGCGTATTCCACTGGATTGAATTTCCTGCTAGAGGATTTATGTCAGAAATCTGTAACCTTCATTACCCAGATCTTAAAGCCAATCTACTAGATCAATGCCTTAAACATTTTTATGCAATACGCGCGATTACAAAACTTAGAAAATTACCCTCTACTTCAGAACTACTCGATTGGATTGGAGTACTTCTAAAAAGTGGAATTACCCTTGAAGAATTAAAAGAAGGGGTGCCTTTCCTCGGGGTATTAATAAAAAAGGAGAAGGACCTCGAGATAGCCATTGAGAAACTTAAATTTCCTACATGAATTACCTTTTTCTTCCTTTTTTATAGAATATATCAAATTTTATATGAAATTTTTGCTCCAGATCTAAAATAAGTTCCATCATCGTTTTCTTACTTCCTAAAAATCTGAAATTGTTGAAAAGATCTATTTTAAATATGGTCTCATTTAAACTTTTATAACGGATGATTGCTTTAATGAAATCTATATTTTCTTTAAGAATAAGTTTTACATTATCTCCATATTTGGGATGATTTAATAAGAAGGATAATCTTTCAAATTTTAAAATCCTTATTTTATGGTTATCACCATTAAATTTTATATTTTCTAGATCACTCATTCTATAAAAAAGTTGGATTAGAAATTTCCTTATCCCTTTTTTTTTATATTTCCATTATTCATACTTATTGGTATCCCATGATTAATTTTTTAAGTCTATTCGCAATAATAGATTTAATACCAAAGTGGTGAGGGCACCATGCTCGATAGACAAAAACCAGACCAAGAACGAATAAACTATCTTGTTGAGGAAATTTCTCGCCATCGTTATTTGTATTACAATGAACAGACTGAGATTTCGGATGCAAAATATGACACCCTTGAGGATGAACTTCGGGAACTCGATCCGGAAAACCCGATACTGTTTAAGATCGGAGTAGATTCCTCAGAGATATTTACCAAGCGAGAACACATCATCCCTATGATGTCCCAAGATAAAGTCACCCAACCTCAAGAATTTCTCAAATGGGCAAAAAAGCGAAACTACAAACTATTTCTTGTTCAATTTAAACTCGATGGGATCAGCATTGAATTACAGTATGAAGACGGAGTGTTTCAATATGCGTTAACCCGGGGAGATGGGTTAGTCGGAGATGATGTTTCAGCAAATGTTATCAAGATGAAAGGATATATATCCAAACTAAAATCTAATTTTACAGGAGCGATTAGAGGAGAAGTGCTACTGTTTCATGATGTATTTGAAAAAAAATACAACGACAAACAAAATTGTAGAAATGCTGCGTCAGGGTTAGTAAGAAGAAAGGACGGGGTAGGCAGTGGAGATTTAAATCTCATCTTCTATGATGCAATTAGTACGACTGAAGATGTCATCTTTGAAAATGAAATTCAGAAGTTAAAATGGCTTAAGGAAGCAGACTTCCCAACGATTCCTACAAAATCCATAAAAACACCTCAAGAAGTTATAGAGGTAAGGGAAGATGTCATGGTTAATAAACGATATATATTGGATTATGATATAGACGGACTAGTAATTAAAGGGAAAGCTATTGATGAGGAGGATATGAAACGGGTTAAACCAATGAGTCAGGTCGCCTTTAAATTCCATGCAGAAGAGATTGAAACGGTGGTTAAAGATGTGGAATGGAGTGTCAGCGGTGCAAATTATACACCTATTGCGATTGTCGATCCTGTAAGACTCATGGGTACAACAGTATCAAGAGCAAGTTTAGCAAATCCTAACTTAATCGAAGAATTAGGACTTAAAATAGGTTCGGAAGTATTCATTAGTAAACGAGGGGATATCATCCCAAAAATAGAACGGGTTATTCAGACACCACCTGATGCACAAGACATAATTTTTCCTGCTGTATGCGAAGTATGTACCACAAAACTTAGCAATGAAGGAACAAGATTAATCTGCCCAAATGAATCATGCCCAAAGAGAGCATACCATCGTCTCGTAAAATGGATTAAAAAACTCAATGTAAAACACTTCTCAGAAAAATTAATATTAAAACCATTATTCAATAGCAAAAAAATTGCTACCATTACAGATTTATACAACCTAAAAGTATCCGATTTAACCAAGTTAGAACAAATAAAAGAAACGTCTGCTGAAAAAGCCCTAAATAACCTTTTCGCAGTAAAAGAAGTACCACTCGCGAGGTTCATTGGCGGGTTTGACATCGAAAACATCGGAGAAGATCTCACTCAACGGGTTGTTGATGCAGGATTTGACACCTTAGAAAAAATCAAAAATGCCAGTAACCACCAATTATCACAAGTGGACGGGTTTGCCGACCTTACCGCCCAATACCTGCGAGATGGGATCGAGAAACTTTACCCACAAATGAAAGCGGTACTCAATACAAACAGAATTAAGATTAAGGGGGTGAAAAAAACGGGAGGGAAATTCGAAGGTATGACCTTTTGCTTTACGGGAAAGCTTGAAACAATAAAGCGAGCTGATGCAGAACAATTGGTTAGAGAAAATGGCGGTGAGCCGAAGAGTGGTGTTGTGAAAGGGTTGATCTATTTAGTCACCAACTCAGATGAGCTAACCGAAAAGTACAAGAAAGCAAAAGAACAAAACACTAAAATAATCACTGAAACCCAGTTTTTGGAAATGCTAGAATGAAATCTTAATTTTTGAATTTTCTTTTTTTATTTATTTTTTTACTATCATCATTTAATCAAAAAATCGATTAAAATTATAACGCTGCTTATTTTCGGATTACTTTTTCTTTCAAATGTCTATGGAATATTATTTGACATATTTCAACTTTTAGATAAGTTATGTACCATATTTCAACTTTTAGATAATAATATATGCCATATTTCAACTTTTAGATAATAATATATGCCATATTTCAACTTTTAGATAAGGTGCTTTTGCCATATAAGTCGTAAGTATATATATTCATATACTTTAATGTTATCATAATTTCGATTTTTCTGAACAATTCGAAATTAAAAAAATCAAATCTAAAAAAAATGTGAATAAAAATGTTTAAAAACAAAAAACAAACAATCAAAATCATAGCGACGCTTATTTTCGGTGTACTTTTTCTTTCAAATATCTACGGAATAATTGGTACCACTTCTTATGAATCAATAAATGAAGTTGGTCTTGATACAGAAACAATTTTAGATACAGAAATACCAATCGATGATGATGATGCTCCTATTTTTGATAACATAGTTGATCCAATAGATTTTAGAGGAGAGGAGGTTATAGAACCAAGTAATTACGATAGGAATGCAATAGAATGGCGTCCTATAGAAGAAACATTGAAGAATATGAGATTTAATGCTGAGGCTGATGGAGGTTCTATTGCTACAGCATCCTACGATGCTTTAACAGGTACAGAAACCATAACGACTCCAATATTTGAACCAACTCCCGAAAACGCAGCAGAGATTTCTACTGTAGAACCTTATGCAGGACTTCTAGCTAGTACAGAAACTTCTGAATCTGTTATTGGTACTGATGGAAGAACTGTATATAATAATCTAGGTTTTCCAGGTAGCTCTATTGTAAAATTATACATTACGGATGCTTGGGGTCGTACCTGGTACGGATCTGGTGCTATAATTGATGCGTATCATGTACTAACTGCAGGTCATTGTGCTTATATTCGTGATGATGATTTTTCTCTCTATGGTTGGGCAAGTAGTATTGAAATTGTTCCTGGCATGGATACCTCGGATACACCTTCTGATCCTTATGGGAGTGCGTGGATGACTTATATGCGCTCATATACAGGATGGACCGTAAGTGGAAGTTCAGAACACGATTGGGCAGTTCTTACTCTTGATCGTAATGTCGGCTCCTTCACTGGATGGATGGGCCGTCAATGGGCAGGATCTACAAGTTCGATTTATTCAGGTACAATGAATGTTGCTGGATATCCAATGGATTTAAGTGGTGGTAATCGAATGTATTGGGATGCCGATAGTGGTGCTGGCGCTACAACAAATAATCACTATTACTGGGCAGACACCGCAGGGGGAATGAGTGGTGGACCTGTATGGAGATTTGATGGATCTAGCCGATATATCCTTACTGTACATGCTTATGGACGAGATGGTCTTTATTCTAATTTTGGCACTCGATTAAACAACGATAAATATGATCGAATTTTCACATGGTTAGGCGCGGATTCTGCTCCTACTGATAAAGCAGATTTAATTGATAGGGGTTCAGCTTATGATTCAGTCACTGGAGGAACTTGGACTGCTACTACCACAATTGTTACCTTAACTAATGATATAAGAAATGTAGGAACAGCCAGTTCAGGTATTTATTACGTCCATTATTATGCATCAACCAATGATTATATCTCAACGTCTGATTATTATATCGGTACGAGTACGTCAGAATCAACTGGAGCATTCGCCACGGATACTGCAACTTTTACTGGAACACTTCCAGACATTCCCGCGGGTGTTTATTACATTGGATGGATTATAGATAAGGATGATACTGTTGATGAGTTCGATGAAGGGAATAATAAAGCAGTATTTGCCACTCAACGTACAATATTAGGTGCACCTCCACCATCAGGTTATATTGAAGTGACCGTCAGAGATAGCACTACGAATAATTTAATTCCTTCAGCTTATGTGACAGTTAAGGATGACACTGATACTATAATAGATACTGGATATACCGACGGTTCTGGTTTCTACGTTGTCACAGAATTAGATATTGGATGGCATACTGTCGAAATCTCTAAATCGGGCTATTATGATCAGCAAAAAACCGATTATATAAACTGGGATGGCGATGATGACTACCTTACATTTTACATGGTTGAAATGCCGCCTGATAGTGGATATATTGAAGTTAATGTTAAAGATTACGATACATCTAATCCTCTAATTTCTGCTTATGTACAAACAGTTAATATATCATCTGGATTGGTAATAAACAGTGGTTATACTGATGGTTCAGGTTTCTATAATATTACAGGATTATATATTGGTTGGTATGAAGTATCTGTATCGAAGTCTGGTTATAAAGACCACTCAAAGCAGAACTACATAAACTGGAACGGAGATGATGATTATTTAACGTTTTACCTTGAGGAAATGCCAATTAATAGTGGGTATATTGAAGTGAGAACTTACAATGAAACAGGAGGACCTCTGGCAGGTGTTCTTGTTAAAGCATGGAACAATTCCGGAGCAACCTTAGTAGGCTCAGGATATACAGATGCCACTGGTCTTTATAATATTACGGGATTAGTTATCGGATGGTACGAAGTAAATGTAACCTACTTAGGATGGCAAGAGCAATCTAAATCAAACTATATTAACTGGAATGGCGATGATGACTATCTATCTTTCTGGATGGTTCCAAATCCACCTGATAGTGGCTACATTGAAGTAAACGTCAAGGATAGTGTAACCAGTTCAGCTATATCGAATGCACTTGTTACGGTTACGAACCAGTCATCTGGATTAGTGATTCAAACAGGATATACCGATCCTTCTGGTTTTTATAAAGTAGTGAACTTAACTATCGGATGGTACACGATTGAAGTTACGAGAGAAGGTTATCATGCTCAATCAAAACAAGAGTATATAAATTGGGCAGGAGATGATGATTATCTCACTTTCTATATAGTAGAATTGCCACCCGATAGTGGGTACATCGAAGTATTAGTAAAAGATGATAATACACTAGCGCCTATTCAAAATGCCCTTGTAACCTGTTATTATTCAAACGGAACATATTTCAGTAGTGGATACACAGATGCTTCAGGTTTTTATAATATTACTGGATTGTATATCGGATTGTATGAGATAGAAGTTTCACATATTGACTATGGGGGAATTTCTAAGACGGAATTCATCAATTGGAATGGAGACGATGACTATTTATCATTTTTCTTAGTCGTAAATCCTCCGGGATGGATCGAAGTGAATGTTTTTAACGGTCTTTCATATAATCCAATAGAAAATGCTTTCGTGAGATGTTTTAATACTACAAGTGGTGAGCTATTTGACTCCGGATATACAAATGGATCTGGATTTTATAATATAACTGGCTTATTAGTAGGGATGTGGACAGTGAACGTTACTTATCCTGGATTTAAAGAACTCTCGAAATTTGACTATATTAATTGGCGAGGCGACGATGATTACTTAACATTCTATCTTGAATGGGATACATTAATCATAGGTCCGGTGGCTATTTTTCAGGATCAGATTCCCTGGGGTTTTAATGTTACCGAACCACTTCTAGTGGATTATAATATTCCATATATAATTTATCAATCAAGTGATTTCGGGGTAGATATTTCATCTTATCAGAAAGTAATAATTTCTCCAGCTCAAACTCAAACTTTCTATGATAGGTTAAATGGGAATGTTTCTTGGTTAGAGGACTTTGCATTCAATGGGGGTATACTACAATTTTCTGCTTGTGATTGGACCCCTGGAAAATGGAATACTACATATCTCCTACCAGGTGGAGTAAATAAGACATTCACGGGTCCAACTACATTTACAGAAAATGTTACAATAAATTTACCGATGCATCCTGTTTTACATTCACCTTTTCCTGTAGAAGATAATGAACTTGATAATTGGTTTTATTCAGCTCATTCTACTTTTACCACATATCCTGCCAACACTCAAGAAATATTGCTAGATGGGAACACGCTAGATCCAGTATTAATCCAACTAGCTTTTGGGGCGGGTTCTATCATAATGAGTACACAGCCACTTGAATGGAATCACCAGTATAATAAGTCTAGGTTGCATGTAAATTTACTCTTATATAATCCACTGTTAGCTTTTGATACTATCACTGTCACTTCTCCACAAAGTTCTAGCTCTTGGGTTGTTCTCACGAGTCAACTTATTACTTGGGAGTCTACAGGAACTATTTCTAATGTAAAGATTGACCTATTTGAAAACGGTGTGTTTATTTCGGAGATTGAAGCTTCAACCCCAAATGACGGAAGTTATTCATGGTCTCTCCCTATAGGACTTAGCAATTCTACAATATATCAAATAAGAGTTTCAGATGCTGCTTATACGCTAACTAATGATAATAGTGAAAATTTCGAGATACAAGATACACGATCGATAACTATAACTTCACCAATCACTGGAGACCATTGGTTAATGCTAAATGACTACGATATTACCTGGATATCAACTGGAACTATTGCTACTGTAATGATTGAGCTTTACGCAAGTTCAATACTAATATTGGAAATTGCAGCAAGTACCCCAAATGATGGTGCTTTCACCTGGTCTATACCGGATACACTTATAAACTATACAGAATACGTCATTAGAGTAAGTGATTCAAGTGATCCTACTTTATTTGATGATAGTGATTTATTCACTATAACTGGTGAATCTAGTGGAGGAATTCCTGGATTTGACTTGTTAATCTCAATTGGTTTATTAGTTGGAGTTTCATTAACAATTCTCAGACGAAAGCGGAAGAAATTAAGCATTCATAAGAGTTAATTAGCTATAACTGACAAAAACATATTAAAAATAACTTTTCTTTTTTTTTCTTTATTCTTATTTTCTTGTTATCTTATTGAATATATTCATAAAGAAAAAAGTAGATAAGAAAATATCAAATTTAATTTAAGTAAGAAAAATTGAAAAGCTAAAGTTTCACATGTTTTTGGATTACTTTTATTACCTCAAGGAAATATTACCGGTAAGTATTACCGAATTTTTGACTTTATTGGAGGCTCTCAATAAGGGGCTCATAAAGAACATGGTCGAATTCTATTATATCTCACGCTCAATTTTATGCCACAATGAACACCATTTCGATGTCTATGACATTGCTTTTGCTAATTTTTTCAAAGATGCATCCATTAAGTTTCCTGAAGAGATTCAACAAGAGATTTGGGATTGGCTAAATAAAGATATTAATATTCTCCATTTACCCGCGATTGTTGAAAAATTATTTCCAAATATGAGCTTAGCAGAGTTGCAGGAACAATTCAGAAAATTACTCCAAGATCAAGATGAAGAACATAATTTTGGTAATCAATGGATTGGCACACTGGGGCAATCAAACTTTGGTAATATGGGTCAGAATTTAATGGGAATAAGCTTTGCAGGTGAGGATGGAATGCAGAGTGCTGTGAAGATTGCTCAAAAAAGAATATTTAAGGATTATAGAAAAGATATAGTCATGAATACAAGACGGATAAAGATCGCTTTGAGAAGACTTAGAAGGTTAGATGAAATTGGAAAAAGAGACGAATTAGATCTTAAGAAGACAATTGACAAAACTTGTAATAATGGGGGAGATATTGAACTCTATTTCAGTAAGAGGAAAAAAAACAATATAAAACTTCTTCTCTTAATGGACGTTGGCGGAACGATGGATCCCTATATTCCTCAAGTAAATCTGTTATTTTCTGCAGCGAATAATATATCTCATTGGAAGGATTTTAAGTTTTATTATTTTCATAATTTAATTTATAATTATTTATATCATGATGCTAAAAGGAATACAGATCGAGCAATAGATTTTGACGATTTTCTTAAAAAATATGATAGTTCTTATAGAGTGATAATTGTGGGAGATCAGACTATGTACCGAAGTGAATTAGTAAATCCACATGGTGCAATTTATGACGATGCGAGTAATAAAAAGCCAGGTATCTATTACATTAGTGAAATTGCCAAACATTATAAAAAAAATGTAATCTGGTTAAATCCTGAACCTGTTAGACCTGAGTGGATGTCATGGACTAAATTAAAAATCTCGAAGATCATCCCTACCTTTCATCTCAGTATAAAGGGTATTGAAAACGCCATGGATTTTTTGAGGTCTGGGGGTAAAAATCAATATACAACCGTAGACCATCTTAAGGACGTTATTTTAGCACTCTATTAGATATTACTTTTTGTTTGATTATTACTTAACCATAATCGACTAAAGGCAAAATTAAAGAGTCTCCAACTAAAATATTGTTTAAATAAATATCAAATGATATCTAAAAAGGAAAAAAAAAATGGATTATAAATATAAAACTTTATCAATTGAACATCTAAGTGAATTACAGGAAGATATTGATAAATTACGACGCGAGGGGAAACTCAGTGATAATGAAACCTACAGAAGTTATATTGATACAAAACAATTTAAGGTTCCTGAAAGTCTGCCTGACGCAAAATCAATAGTAATCCTTGCAATATTAAGTAAATTAGCATTAGTAAATTTTCATCTTGATGATAAGAAATATGAAGTCATGATACCACCAAACTATTATGACGATGGAACTACATTCGAAGATTTTAAAAATATAATATTAAATGAAATAATTAAGGAACCAGGATATAAGGTTGAATTTACAAGTAGACTTCATGTAAAATTATTAGCTGTTCGAAGCGGCCTTGGAAAGTATGGTAGAAATAACATCTGTTATGTTGATAAATGGGGTAGTATGATAAATTTATTTGCATATTTCACAAATTTTGAATTTGAACAAGATAATTGGACTGATATAAAAATGATGGATCAATGTAATAATTGTCCTGTATGCATAAAAAACTGCCCTACTGGGGCAATCCCTACTCCTTCTGATGAGACTTTTGTGATTAATGCAGGAAAATGTATTTCTGTGTATAATGAAATAGACGGCATAATTCCAACCTGGATTCCTTCTAATGCACATAATTCTTTAATGGGGTGTATGAGATGCCAACAACCTTGTCCAAGCAATCGTGAATCTATCAAGATAACAGAAAGATTGGAAGACATTACAGAGAATGAGACTAGGGCATTATTAGAAGGGCAAGCAGATGAAAAATTAGTGAATTCTCTCTCTAAAAAGCTCAAGATGTTCTCCCCTTCTAATGGCAAAGAGTATTTACCTGTTCTGAAAAGAAATTTAGAGGTTTTAATTAAATAGAAATATGAAAAAATAACTATCAACTAGTATCTTGAAATTGATTTTTAGCAAATTAAATTTTGTATAGGATTAATCATATGACTGTCATAGCTTTACCTTCAAAAGGGAATGGTGGTTTAAATGAGGATATAAACAAGCGTTTTGGTAAATGTGAGAGTGTAACCCTCGTTTCATTGAAAAATAAAGATATTGACGCCGTGGAAACATTCCCAATTCAATCAAATGAGGTTATAGGTAATATGGGCACGTACGTTGCTAGTCTTGTTAATAACAAAAACGCTTCAATAGCCCTAGTCCGATTTATTGGATCTAAGGCTTATAAATTTTTAAACTCTCAAGCAATAGAGATTTATCAGATTACAGAAGATAATTTAAAAGTGAAGGAATGTGTTGAATTGTATATTCAAGGTAAACTAACAATACTTTCTCAGCCTAATGCACATCTTATTGAAGATTAAATCTTGATGAGATCCACAATCTTATTTTTAGAATTTATCATTCAAAAATAAGGATTTTTTCTTTTTAATTGATTTGTTAATTTTTTTTATGAATAATTATTCTTAAAACTTTTATATTAACAAGTATAAATATTAAATGAAAAATAAAAATGAATAATTATTAAAAATATAATTAAACCTTAAAACGTGGAAGAAATGATAAAAATTGTCGGAATCCCTTCAAACGGTCCAAAACTCTCTGATAATATATCTCAACATTTTGGACATTGTAAATTTTTTGTAGGTGTGGAGATTTCTGATAACAACCAACCTAAGAAAATTTTTGAATTAGATAATAGTAACCATTCTGGATGTATGCAGACAGTAGTTAGTATGAAAGAAAAGAGTGTTACAGATATGATTGTAAGTGGTATTGGCGGACGTCCCTTTTTAGCTATGGTGCAATCTGGGATAAATATATATCATGGGGAAAATGGTACCATTGATGAAAATGTAAGATTGCTTTTAGAAAGAAAATTAAAACCACTAGGTGGTCCAAGTTGCGAAGAACACAATCACCATAATCACAATCAGCAATGTGGAGAATAATTAAATTGAATGCTCAATATGTTAAGCTAAATTAAGCCAAAAATGTATATCTGAAAGTAATTTTAGTTTAATTTTTCATTTTTAAATTTATACCAGTTTAATTTAATTTTATTAAAAATGAATATATACTCAAATATACTAGTATTATTAACTAATACAATTTTTTATCTTATTTTCTTTAGGTGTATTCATAATGGGAAGAAAAACTCGTCGGAGATGGGTTAATGAACCACCTAATAACATATATTTCTCAGATATTGATCAAACCACAGAAAATTGTGTTATACTAACTTTATCTGAATTTGAAGCAATGAGGCTTAAACATTATAGGGATCTTAATCAACAAAACTCCGCCGAGAGTATGGGGATTAGTCAACCTACTTTTTCTCGTATCTTAGATACAGCTCATAAAAAGACTATTCAAGCTTTAATGGAAGGAAAGGCTCTTAGAGTCTATGGAGGTACTTTTGATTATAGAAAACGGTTTATTGGTTATGGATGTTTAGAGTGTAATCATGAATGGGAAGATTTATCTGCAGCGAAAGATCGAAAGGTTCAATGCCCTAGTTGTAATTCAAACAAGGTATATTATCTTCTGAGAGAATATATTTAATCTTCTTGATGAAATTAAAGAATTTCAATTGTTTTCCTCAAGAATGTTAATGTTTTGTAATAAATTATAAATCCAAATTGAATTTTCTTATACATTTCTTACTAAAATTTCCTTTTAATTTTTAAAACATAAAGATGTGATTTATTAGATCTGGAAATTCAATAATACTAGCTCTACTCTATCATAAAAAATTTTCAAATTTAATATAATTAAATTAAGAAATCAAAGGTGATGTAAAATAGCAGATAAAAAAAAGTATATCTTGTATGTTCAAACGAGTCATGATCCTGAACGGCAATATTCACCATTAGTGCTAGCTCAAACAGCTATAGCAATGAATATTAAAGCTACTGTTTACTATTTAGGTACAGGGCTAAGAATCTTGAAACCTGGAGAAGCTGAGCAAATTAAACTGGGTGAGTTTCCTAGTGTTAAGGAAATGATTGACAAATCCCTTGAGATGGGTGTAGAAATTTTGGTGTGTGAAGCATCAAAAAGGATGTTAGGGTGGGAAAAGGTTGATCTTATTCCTGGAGTAAAAATTGTTGGGGCTGCAACCTTGAATGATTTAGCACTAGACGCAGATGCTACAATGTGGTTTTAATAAAAAAAACGATTTTCAAATTTGAGAAGGGGGTATAATTAAACTCTTTTATTATACTTCTTCTCTTGTTTTTAGTTTTTTCCATCACAGAAAGAAAGATTAATCATGTTAGCTCTTAACAAGTTTGAAAAGTTTAAACAAGCTTTATATTTAAAAAGTAATGTTATCGGAGTTAAACTCATTTATGATCATGATAGTAATATAATTCTAAACTCCAACTTTAAACAAGCCAGTAAATCTGAAAGTTATTGTGAATATGTTAAGAGAGCCTCTGAAGGAGAATTTTTGATTATCAATAAAGGAGACCTCTCTTGTCATATCGCCGAAGTGATGCTAGGATTTGAAGATTCTGATAATTTGGAGTTATCTATGAAATTAGATATAAAAGGTCTAAAAAGTATACTTCTTTTCCCTGTTTATAAAATGAATCAACAGGACTATGACAGTATAATAATAATTGTAAATCCTCGCAATTGCATGAATATCATTCAAGCTTATGTAAGATTGTTCCAAAAACCTTTAAAAATTACATGTGGAGCAATTAATGGGGTATGCAGTGAAGTAACCGCATATGTGATTAAACGCAATGATGTAAATTTTTCGTTTTTATGCCCTAATTCTCGAGTGAATGGAATGTATGGAGATTATGAATTGTTATGTGGCATTCCCGCCAAAATGGTAAACGAGCTGATTGATGAAATAATAGAGATAACTCAATATAATAGATAAAAGCTCTGAAATATTGAGATTTTTACATTGCGACAGTACTTAGTCAAATAGATTTCTACATTTTATATCTATAGGTTTTTCTTTATTGTTAAATCTAATAAAGTTTTTAAACAATTCGTTAATACATTTGATATACTCGCCCCCTCTCCCGATTGCAATTCCCCTTTCTTTAAATGTTAAAAAATATATTGAGATTTCTCTCTGGTTTGAGGTTTCATCTACTTCAAATGCAATATCATGAATGTACACGTCAGGGAATAGGCTGAATAATAAATTAATTAAAACACTTTCAGTCCTGATAATTATTATTTTTTTACTTTTCATTCCTCTTCTCATTGAATCTAGATGATGTTTTGAAGCGAAATAATACTCATTCTTTACAAAAAAGAAAATGAATTGCCTTATAACAACAATAAAATCTGGATAGATACCTCCTGATTTAACATGAAAATAATTATGGAGTTTTATTTCGAAATTTGAGTATTTTTTTTTGTAAGATATTAATTGATAAAAGATCAAATCATCAGCAATAGTGTAGAACATACTTTATTATTATTGTTTGCTCATTTAAACCACTATTAATTATATTTAACATAAAATAACTTAAAATATAAAGAAAAATCTGTATTTATATGGATTCCCTAATTGACAGGCTCTCTCAAATAAGAGATGTTAAAAAACGTCGGAGTTTCTTAGAAAAAAAAGGCTTAAATAAACTAGAAATCGAAAAACTTCTTGAACAAGTTCATTTACAGATAAAAGGGAAAAAGAAGTTCCCTAGAGCACAACAAATGAAATTTAATAGGGAAGGATTGGCTCAAGCGTCTTCAAAATACGTTGCAGAGTATCGAACTTGGAAGATGAGACAAAAATTAGGTGACGTTCAAAAATCTTTAGACGTAGGGGGTGGTATCGGTGGGGATACTATTGCCATGGCATTACGCTGGAAGGTATTATCCGTAGAAATAAATCCAACAATTATGGAAATGTTAAAGCATAATCTACAAGTCTATAATGTTGAAAAAAATGTTGAATATATTCTGGGTGATATATTAAAGCTTTTAGATGATACTGAATTCCAGGAGAAATTGGTAGACATTGATTGTATCTTTTTTGATCCCAGCAGAAGAAGCGAGGGGAAGAGAACCGTAAAAATCGAAGAGTATGAACCTCCCCTTTCAATAGTAGAAAAGTTAGTACATTTTTCTCAAAATATTTGCGTAAAAATAGTACCGGGAGTCGATCTATCTCGAATCAAATATGATTGTGATGCTGAAGTTATATCTTACAAGGGGGAAGTAAAAGAAGTTGTTTTGTGGTTTGGTAAATTTAAAACCACTGCCAATAAAAAAGTAATTTTAGCAACGAAATTACCTGAAAGAATTACTTGGATTCAAAAATCAGAACGGTATAAGGTTCCCCTTAGCAAACCTAAGGATTATCTCTACGAGCCCGATCCTGCTTTTATTAAAGCACATTTAATAGGTGATATTGCCGAAATTTATAATCTATCTCAATTACATGGAAAAATTGCTTATCTTACCAGTGACACATATATTAACACCCCCATTTTAAAATGTTATCATGTTCTTACCTATGAAACCTTGGATTACCGTTTAATTAATAGAACACTAACCACATTGAATTTAGGAAAGGTGGACTTAAAAACTCGGGGGATTTCTGTTGATTTAAAAAGTATTCAAAAATCAATTCATGGGAAGGGGAAAAAAAGAGGGCTTGTAATCTTTACTAAAGTCCTAGATAAACCAAGTGCCATTATCTGTGAGTATACAAATTGAATTGCTAAATTAAATACGAACTATTTCTTAGGAGAGATCGTTTTCAAGATTATTTATTATTTAATATTATATCCCACCTGGCAAAAAGCTATAATAGTACCAGAATTATATAATATTAAGTAATATAATTTATAGGATCTGTCGAAATATTTCTTG
This sequence comes from Promethearchaeota archaeon, assembly GCA_019894875.1. Next base: position 20,904 of record JAGXNR010000028.1, read on the forward strand.
AATTTTTCTATTATCTGAAGGAACGACTACTTTGATATCTATAATATATCGAACCTAAATGAAGCTTAGAGGTAAAACACCATTCTTTCTTTACAAAAAAGAAAACCAAGTGTTTTATAACATCAATAACTTCAGGATAGATTCGTCCTGTTTTGGTATGAAAATAATTATGAGGTTTTCGTTCAATATTGGTATATTTTTTACTGTAAGCTAACAATTGATAAAATATCAAATCATCAGAAATGGTTTAGAACATAATTTTTAATTTTTCTTTATGAATATAAACTTCTAATAAAGCAAAACAGCATTTCATAATTTTCAAGATCAAATTTTATAAATCCTAGAATAATAATTAATTAGATAACAGAGATTTTTATATAAATTTGTAAAAAATTACAAAATTTGCATAAATGTTGAAGATAGTGGAACTAAAAAGCTTTTTAAGTGATTTTGCCAGATATAATAGACAGGTTTTGAAAAGATTGATACTAATAACTATGCTTATGTTATATTTTACATTTTTAATTACATACAATCATTTTCGTGTCATTTTAAATTTTTCTGTAGAAAGCAGTTGGCTTTTTGGATTTATATCAGCACTAATATCCACTATAATTATTATCTTTGTGGGAAATATCGCTTGGTTTACTTTAAAGAGGAGAAAACAAACTTTAAGTAGTTAAAGCTGAAAATAAATCTAAATAATTTTCCACATGTTTAGTTAAGAGAAACTGATTTTTTACTTTTTCATGACCCTTTTTTCCCATTTCTTTTGATATTTTTGGATTTTTTAATAAAAATAATGCCTTCTCAGCGGCTTCTTCCACCGAATTAACTAAATATCCGTTTATTCCATCCTCAATTTGTAATTTTATTCCTCCAACGTTACCGCCGATAACTGGAGTTTTTTTCCAGAGTGCTTCTGTAACTGTCATTCCAAAGCCTTCTTTAATTGATTTTTGCATAATTATATCAGATATACGTTGAAATGCATTCACTTCTAAATCCGCTACACCATCTAAATTAGTGAAAATAAATACATCAGGATCATTAGTCGCATAATTTTTTACTTTTTCTAACCATTCCTGCCCTTCTGGATCATCGTGAGCTAAACTACCAATTAAAACTAGTCTAATGGGGATTGCTTCTTTAACTATCCTATAAACATCAATGACTCCCAAAGGATCTTTCCAGGGATCAAACCTAGATATTTGGGTTATAAGAGGTTTATCTAAAGGAACAAATTTTTCGATGATTTCTTTTGCGTACTCATCTCCAAGATCTTTATTTTTATCTGAAAAAGGATCTATCGAGGGTGTTATTGGAAATATTAAATTTTGAATTCCTTCTTGTACATACTCCTTTTTTGTAAAAATTAGGGCATCATATAGAGGAAGATATTCTGAAATTAAATTCCAAGCTTGAGGATTGGGATTCATAGTATCTATATGACATCTCCAAATCCATTTTCCTTTTCTCTTTTCTTCAAACTTTATTACGGGACATGGCTGGGGGTCATGTATTATTATAAAATCTCCTTCCGGTTGGATTTGATCATAAGTAGATTTTGCTTGAGACAGATATATTGAGATTTCTTCATCTGAAAAGCTTATATTCATATTCCCTTGTAAGGCATTATGCATCTTCTTTGATATTTCAAAAAAACTATCCGGGGCAGTAAAAACTTTCCAATCTGCATTTAAGTTCAACTCTCGCATTAGAGGTATCATATTAGATAAAATTTCTGCTACACCACCCCCAAACTTTGTAGCATTCACGTGAAGAATCTTATTATTTTCAAACTTCTTTACTTTTTTCTGAAGATTTTTTATTTCCTTATCTCCGATTAGTTGGGAATAACGGCCTAAGATTGAATCAGATTTTACTTTCATATATTATTGCAACTCATTTTTTACTGATATGTATAAAAGAATTCAAACTTTAATTCATATTTAATAATCTGAAATTTCAGAGTATTTTGAAATATTAATGAATTCTATAATTTATTATACAAAACAGTAAGATTTATAAATCTAACTCTCATATCTTTTTCTTAATTTTTTCCTTCTTTGAATAAAAAAGGGAAAGAATTGTAAATCCATAAATAAAACAAATATATAGATGAAAAAATATGAGAAAAAATCTTAATAAAAAATCTCTAGCCGTATTAGTATCTCTTTTAATGATGTTGTCTGCGTCATTTTTCATTTTTCCTACTGGAGCAGCCCCAGAACCTAAAACCTCAGCAATAACTTTGACTATTGCCGTCACAAGTGAACAATTTGATGCTGTTGATGATGTCATAGCAGGATTTCTCGCTTCTCCTATGGCAGGTAATGTGACGGTTGTAAATGTTGTCTCTTCAGGAGATACAGCTGATGCTCAATTGACGTATTTCCAAACTCAATTGGCTGCAATGGATCCAACTTTAGACGTTATTGGAATGGATGTCATCTGGACAGCACTTTTCGCTGAGAATGGGTGGTTAGAAAATTTAGACAGTCATCTGTTACCAAATGAAATGGATAACTATATTGGTGGTATGGTAGATTCCACTCAATACAATGGAAGTACCTGGGCATTTCCCTATTTCTTTAATCTAGGAGTTCTTTTCTATCGAAAAGATTTACTAACTGCATATGGTTATGACGAGGATGATATTGATACATGGGCTGAATTAAATGCAACTGCAAATGATATTTTAGAACAAGAAAATGACGCTGATTTGGTTGGATATGTTGCCCAATTTGACAATTATGAAGGAGGAACTGTTAATTTTCAGGAATGGATAGGAAGTAATGGCGCAACAGACATTTTTGATTCAATGGGAGATCCGGATTTAACCAATCCGGATATTATTAATGCTCTAACATTTTTAAAGGCATTAATCGCTCCTAGTGATACTACTGACTTGAGTTCAACTGATTATATTATTGCTCGTGATGCACTAGGTTATAATGAAGGAACATCAGAAGGAAAATGGTCGCTTGGAGAAGCAATATTTTGTCGACAATGGCCATATGTTTATTCTATAACCATAGCTAACTCTCTCTTAAATGCAACCAATGGTCCGGATAATTACACTCAATTTGGAATAACAGAAATTCCTACATTTACTGGTGCTGTTGATGAGAAGTCTTCTTGTGTCGGTGGTGCAATTCTAGGGGTATCCGCATATAGCGATGCCAAAGAAGCTGCAGTTAATCTTACACGTTATCTTTCTTCTAATGAGTCTCAATATTCTGCTTTAGACACATATAGCCATTTCCCTGCTTTAATAGATACTTATTCAACATTACCTCCTGGAAAAGAATTTGTTGAACTATTCTTTAATGCCTCAGGAAGAACTCTTGCTAGACCAAAGCACAAAGATTATCCAGAAATAAGTGATGCGATTTCTGATCGCTTTACTGAAGTAATCAGTTGTCAAAAGACACCTACTGAGGGAATGACAGATTTACAGCAAGACATCGAAGATATACTCTCTCCGGCTCCACAATTACCAATTCCAGGTTTTGAATTACCAATCGTATTTTTGGGAATTGCTGCTATGGTCTCGATAATAGTATTGCTAAATCGAAAAAAGTTAAGGCGTTAAAATTTTAATATTTAAAAATCTTTTTTTTTTATTATGGATTTAAATTTAATTAATATGATAAAAGAATGACAAATAGCTTAACTCTCGAAACTGAAGTTATCGAGTTACCTTACAAAGTACCTCAGAAGCCACCGTCCAATACTAAATTTGTACTATCATTAATAACTCCCTCGATTATCCTCCTTGTATTTGCTATATTGATCCCGATAATATTAGGTATTTTCATTAGTTTCACTAATAGTAGTGGTAGTGAAGGAACTGGCTACTTTGGGAATAGAATAGTTTTAGACAATTTTTACGATTTATTATTTTATGGAAAAAGAAATTCCAATATATTCTGGCAATATACATATCAAACTCTTTTCTTCTCAGTTGTTTCACTAAGCATCGAATTTGTATTAGGACTAATATTTGCTTTTATTTTAAACAAAAATTTTAAAGGTCGTGGATTAGCACGAGCAACGCTACTTATTCCGTGGGCGATTCCAACAGTAGCTTCAGCAACAATATTTAGAACTGAAATTTTCTCACCTGCTAACAACTTTGGGCTTGTAAATAGTCTATTATCACTTTTTAATTTTCAAACGATTGAATTCTACGGTGTTGATGCTGAAATTCTTTTTAATTTACCAGTTTTTGTACCATATGAACCGTTTGTTACCGAAATTCCAATAAAAATGACGATGATTACAGCGATTGCTATTGATGTATGGAAAACAACACCTTTTATTACATTATTAATATTAGCTGCTTTGCAAATTGTTCCTGAAGATTTGTATAAAGCAGGAGACATTGCTGGTGCAACTGGTTGGCAAAAATTCAGATATGTGTCTTGGCCATTAATAAAACCTGGTGTAGGGATTGCCCTGATATTTCGTATGATGCAAGCACTTAGAGTTTATGATGCAATTGTTGTTTTTAATGATAATAGTGTCAACTCAATGACCTCACAGGCAGTAAATTTTTGGCTTAATACAGATTGGGGACTTGCTTCCACTGTAGCATTTTTATTATTTGTTATAATAATTATCTTCGCTTTAATACTTCTGTTTTGGACACGGAGAAGGGGAATAGGTAACCAAAAGGAAGTTGAAGAAAAAAATATTGAAAAGGAAGTTGAAGAAAAAAATATTGAAAAGGTAGTTGAAGAAAAATATATTGAAAAAGAAGAAATCTATGGTGTTGATCAGTTTCTTAGAGCAACTGCTATTGATTTTGAAACTAAAATTGAACCGCCTTCTCAAAGGAAAATCAACTGGTTTAAGAGGAAGAGGAATTTAAAAAGAATCGGCTTTTATTTTCTTGTAATTTTCATGTGTCTTTTTTGTGCATTTCCTTTTATGTGGATTGTTTTAAGATCCTTCAGATACCCATATTTAGATTTAAGACAGGATTCTTTTGAAATTATACCCCGAGTTTTCTCAATTGAGGCCTATAAGCTTCTTTTTGAAAATTCAAGATTTACCGGTGTATCATTTGAAAGAGCTCTAATTAATAGTTTTATTGTTTCTGGTTTAACTGTTTTAGTGGTTATAAGTTTGGGGTCCCTAATAGCATATGCTCTTGCGAAATTTAAATTTAAAGGTAAGCGAATTTTAAATTCTTACACTTTTTCAATGAACAGTCTTCCACCTCTGATAATTATTATCCCATTTTTTATTCAGACAATCTCTATATCACAATTAATAACCGGAAACACTAATTTTTTAAGTTACTTTATTCTGTTATTAGGAATTATATTCATTGCACTAGATGTAGCATTGTATCTAAAATCTAGAAAATATAAGAAGAAACTTTTTATTGCAACACTATGCGTTATCGTCATCATTTCTGTAAGCGTTTTTCTTTATATTCGGTTCTCATTTTTAATTTTTGCATATAAAACTATCTCCAGCATGGTAATCTTGCTCTCAGGAATATTATTTTTTGTGGTAGACATTGTTGTGTTTATTGTTTTTATAATTTTAAATAAAAATTATAGCTGGAAACTTTTCATTGCTTCTTTAGGCATCATTCTTATCGTTTTTTGGAGTTTATTCGACTTTATACTCACAACTTCAAATCCATTTGCTTTACAGGATAATAAATTTGGACTTGTATTACCTTATGCGGCTTTGAATTTACCTTTAGCTGTCTTTATATTAGTTGCCTTCTTCAGGGATATACCGAACGAGCTATGGAACGCTGCAAAAGTAGATGGTGCTTCCAATTTTCAAATATTTCGTAAAGTTATTCTTCCGTTGACAATTCCAGGTATTTTTACATGTGCTATCTTGGTATTTATTGCAGTATGGAATGAACTCCTTTTTGCTCGGATTTTTTTAACCTCTGATGCCAACCATACAGTCCCACGAGCGATTCTTAGGTTTATAGAAAACGAACTAAGTTTGCAAGCTACTTGGGATACAGGCATAACGTTATTAGCAGCAACATCATTAGCTACAGTTCCTTTAGTTATCGTAGTATTAATTTTCCAAAAAAAAATTGTTAGTGGTTTAACTCGAGGTGCTGTGAAAGGATAATTTTAATTTAAATATATGAAGGTTTAGAAATGGTTCAAATAAGATTAGAGAACGTAAACAAAATCTTTCAACCAGATGTGCATGTTTTAAGTGACCTAAATCTCGAAATTAAGGATAAGGAATTCATGGTCCTCGTGGGTCCCTCAGGATGTGGTAAGTCAACTTGCTTAAATATAATTGCAGGGTTAGAATATGTTACTAATGGGAAAGTCTTTTTCGATGATATAGATGTTACTTATCTTCCACCAAAAGAACGAAAGGTAGCAATGGTATTTCAAAGCTATGCTTTATATCCTCATATGAATGTTAGGGAGAATATGGGGTTTGCTTTAAAATTATCAAAAATGGATAAGGGAGAGATTAAAAGAAGAGTTGAAAGTGCAGCACAATTATTGGGGATTTCAGAACTGTTAGAACGAAAACCTGGAGAACTCAGTGGAGGTCAACGCCAGAGAGTAGCTCTAGGAAGATCAATTGTACGGAATCCTACAGTGTTTCTCTTTGATGAGCCACTAAGTAATTTAGATGCAAAATTGCGTATTCAAATGAGGGGTGAAATTATTAAACTACAAAGAAAATTGCAAATAACTCAAGTTTATGTAACCCATGATCAAGTGGAAGCAATGTCTATGGCAGATCGTATAGCTATCTTATTTGAGGGGAAATTTCAACAAATTGGAACCCCTGATGATGTGTATAACAAACCTGCAAATAAATTTGTAGCGGGATTTGTTGGATCTCCATCTATGAATTTTTTTAATGCTAGTTTTGATTCTGATAAAATAACTTTTTGTAAACAAGAATATGGTCTCCCTTCAGAAATTCTGGAAATTTTGAAAACTGCAAATTTTAATGAAATAATTCTAGGAGTTCGTCCCGAACACATCAAAATTACACCTAAGGTTCATGAAAACTCGTTTGAAGTAGAAGTTACTGTTGTTGAATTTCTAGGATCTGAAACAATTGTTACTTTTGAATTTATTGATGGTATTAGCGGTATGATTTCCGCTCCGGGGTTTTATGGTGCGAAAATGGGTGATAAAGCATTTATTTCATTTCCTCAAGAGAAAATTCATTTATTTGACGGAGAAACCGAAATAAATTTAATTCATAAGGAACATCATAAAATATAAATATAAATTCAGTGATATATATGCCATTCATTGCTAACTTATATAAATCTGCAAAAGAGAAGAACATCCTTGCGGGATTAATTATTATCGATTTAATAGCATTTATTTCATATATGATTTTCCCCGCAGGTATCATCTATTTAGGCGATCTCCAAATGATTATTGGATGTATAATAGGTGTTCGCTTTTCTCTCAAAAATACTAAATCAGATCAAGTATATATAAAACATGGCGTAATCGTGGGCTTAGGCGGAGCGATTCTATCTGCATTTTCAATGAGTATTTTTGACTGGATAATCTTTTCAGGAATATATGGGTCCTCCCCATCTTTTTTCACAGTAGTTATTGGTCTTTTTTTGATTGAGGCATTAATAGTTGGATTAATAATAGGACTAATAGTTGGGGGTTATTATAGTTATAAAAATAAAATCCCCATTGAAAAATCTTCTAACGAGAAAGAATTCTATGAAAGCTTAAAAAGGTGATAAAATTCATTATACTTTTTATGTTTCATATAATCCTTATTAACTCTCTGACTATATTTCTAAGAATACCAATAATCGGGGAAATTATTGATCTGACTTCTCTTACTATTGGATGATTTATAATATTGTCGATATATGTATGGTTAGGAATTATAATTATCTCATTTAAGAAAAATTTCAAAAAATCCAATTGAGAATTAAAAACCATCATGACAACACGAAAATCTATATTTGTACTCAAACTATATAATATTAAGAGTTATAATATTATTCAACCTTAAGCCATGTTCGTCGAATTTTTTTATTATCTTAAAGAAAGATTACCCGTAAGTATAACAGAATATATAACTTTACTGGAAGCCCTAAATAAGGGACTTGTAAAGAATATGGTCGAATTCTATTACGTAAGTCGTTCAATTTTATGTAAGAACGAGCATCACTTTGATATTTATGATATCTCATTTGCCAACTTCTTTAAAAATGCAATGATACAATTCCCAGAAGATTTTAAACAAGAAATTTGGGATTGGCTTGATAAACCTATTTCTTTTCCCGAATTAATAGAAGGATTACAAATCTTACTAACAGAATACCAGCAATATCTGAATGTTGAGGACATACAAAAATTTTTGGAAGAGCTTTTAGAAAAATATGATGCTGAACTACGTAAAGGAATTTTGACTGATGCTCCAGATATGATTAAGGAAGAAGTCCTAAAGTGGCTAAAGAATAATCTCGAAGCCGCTGAAATGAATGGACGACCTTCAGAAATGACGAGTAAATTTTTCAGTCTTGAAGAAATGCAAAAAAGACTTGAAGAACTAATGCAACAACAGGATGAAGAACATAATTTTGGAAACCGTTGGATTGGTACTCAAGGTACGTCTCCATTTGGTAATTCTGGAGAAAATTCTATGGGTATGAGAATTGGGGGATCAGCAGGTATGCGAACGGCTGTTCAAATTGCCGAGAAAAGAATATTTAAAGACTATAGAAAAGATATAGTTCTCGATACAAGACAGATCAAAATAGCTCTCAAAAGATTAAAAAAACTTGAAGAAATTGGAAAGCAAGATGAATTGAACATAGATGACACAATTAATAAAACTGCAAAGAATGGCGGGGATATCGAAATAGTATTTGATAAACGGAGAAAAAATGATGTAAAAATTCTACTGCTCATGGACGTAGGTGGTAGTATGACTCCTTACGCAAAATTTGTCAACCTTCTTTTCTCTGCTGCTAATAATATGTCTCATTGGAAGGATTTTAAGTATTATTATTTTCATAATTGTATTTATGAAACTTTATACTTTAATGCCCGAAGAAATCCAGATGAAGCAATTGAATTTGACGATTTTTTAAAAAAATTTGATAAGAAATATAAAGTAGTGATAGTTGGGGATGCTGCCATGGCTAGTTGGGAACTTACAGAGAAGTATGGCTCAATATATTACTATCACAAGAATGAAATGCCTGGTATATATTACATTAAAGAATTAGCTCACCATTTCAAGGATGGAATTGTGTGGTTAAACCCAGAACTAATTAGGCCTGAATGGAGCCCTTGGACTCGTAAAATTATTTCAAGTATTGTCCCGATGTATGATTTAACTATTGAAGGAATAGAGGATGCGATGAAATTTCTAAGGAAAGGTGGCAAAAATCTATTTACTACAGTCAATTATTTCAAGGGATTAAATTATTAAAATATCACCATATTTTTTAGATCATATCAGAAAATCGTACTAATATTAACTTTATGACTCCCTTTATCTTTTACTTTTAATTTACATTAAATTTGAAATCAAAGTGGTAAAAAATCATGGAAAACGAAAATAATAATAAACCAAAAAAAAGAGAGATAATGCAGTATTTCGATTTGTTTTTCGGTTTATATAACTCTTTTGTAATGAGTTTTATGGTACTTATAATTCTGGGGATCTTAGCTTTAGCGATAATCGCTCATGTATGTATAATCA
>JAGXNR010000029.1 GCA_019894875.1 Promethearchaeota archaeon
CTGTGGGATTGGTTCACTAGACTTACCCGCCTGGATAATGACATCACATCTTTCTCGTATTTGTTTAACAGTTTCAACTTCTTTTCCTTTAGGAAGATGGATATGAGCAACAGCAGCACCCGCTTCATAACACTCAACTACATCATCTATTAATTTTTCATCAGTTTGAGCCCAATTATTAACTTCTGGATAAGCCAAAGAATCAGCAGTTGTAGCTGTTATGATTATTTTTTGATCTCCATTCATTTTAAACCCAATAATTCTAATGATATTTTGAAGTATATAAGTTTTATATATCAAAAGAGCTAATTCTTTTTTAATTTAAGTTAAGAAAAAATTGGTTATTAAATCAATCATAGAATTACCTATAAGAGAGGACCTCAATAAAAAAAGATTTGAAAACTGATAGATAATTGGAAGGATTTAATAATTAAACATATTCAATAGTTGCAGGTGGTTTTGGTGTTACGTCAAAATATACCGTTTTCGTTTTAGGAATTCCTAAAAGTGTTTGTTTTAAGTTTTCAAGCAATTTTACAGGTAAATTTGTGACTGTTGCGGTTCTGGCATCTTTACTATTAATAGACCGAATAACTACATCATATTGACCTGAAGCTTGAGTGCCTAGTTCAAACATAATCCTTGCAAATCCTTCTATTGTTGAGGCTTTCCTAACAAGCTTGTTATAGTCCCATCCTCCTTTTTCAACTAGAGGAAGCTCATAAGTACGTCTACCATTTACTAAACCTGTAACCTCTTTATTTAGAATATCTTCACTAACAGCTGCAAAAACTTGGAATGGTTCTTGTTCTCCATCATCATTGATTATCATAGTTCTTCCATATTTCTCTCTGTAATAATCTTCAACTTGGCTTTCCACTATGTCATGAACTTTTTTCTCGAATTCCAAATTTTCCTTGGTCACTGGTCCAATAATCCGTGCTGATAAAGCCGGTCCAGGGAATGCTTTTCTATACACTAATTCTTGCGGCATATTTAGGTGATCGAGAACTTTCCGTACTTCATCTTTAATGAGACTTGCAACTGGTTGAATTGTGGCTTCAACATCGTATTCGATGTCCAGATTATGCTGACTTTTAACAAAACCTTCACTGTGTTTCTTTAACAATTCTCTCTCTTCTTTCACACTCATAGTTTCTTTTAAATCTGTGATTTTTACGCCAAAACTCTCTTCAATATCTGGTAAAATAGTTCCATCTGCTAATAAATCACAGTTTTCTTCCTTGATCACTTTGCTGATGATTTGAGAATAAGCAGACTTGAATAATTTTCTTTTATTCTCGGCGTCACCTTCTCCATATATTTTTGGTAAAAATTCGCTACGTATGTCAATGATTCTGACGTCTGGGAATAGTTTCTTTATATAATCTCTTTCTTCTATGCCTTTAATTATCCTCATAAGCCCATGATCAATGAAAACGGGAATCATGTTAATTTTTGCTTCTTTTAATAAGACATATGTTGCAGAACTATCAATACCTCCAGAGAGTGCGCAAAATACTTTTTTATCTTTCGCATGTCTATGTAAAAACTTAACTGCTGCCTTCACAAATTTTTTAGGTTCTTTTGGGGGATTAATCAACCTATGATTTAACATAGAATAGATAAATTCAATCCCTAAATTAAGTGTAGTTATTAAGTGGTTATGAAATATCATAGAATTAAATAATTTGAAAAGATCGAGAAAAAGTACTCTAAAATGTTATCAACCCAAATGACCTTAAGGATTTTTTAAATCCTATTGAAGGAAATCTTTTAGAGTATAAAATGAAGCGATATTCATGATATAAATAGATATTGGGATATAAAAACTAAATCTTTCACAGCTTCCCAATCATTTAGTCTTGAAACCGGATAAATTCTTCTAGTTGGACAAAAATCCCATCGGGATCTATAGCGGTGACGATTTTTATTAGATCCCTTCCTGGTGTTTCAGGAGTTAAGTCTGCAACTTGAGGAGGGCTAATAAACTCAACACCTTTTGACTTTAGATTGTTATAAACTTTATCAACATCATCTACTTCAAGGGAGATTCTAGTGATTCCTACATTGTTTATTTTATTATAAGGTTTTCCAGTAGAAGGTGGTTTAGTCCATTGAAGAAGATCTAGTAACGTTGCATTTTTATCATAACCAAAGCGAATAACCCAACCTTTATATTCCGCAATATTGCCTAACCCAAGAGCAATTCCAACGCCTTCACTCTCAACTTTTCTTTGAATAATGGCTGACTTCTCTCTATTCCCGAGTAAATGTCCTCCTAGTAAATCAACATAGAATTCCAATGATTTTTCAATGTCTGAACAAACTACATTAAAATGAATAATTCTTTTTATCATCAGAGTGCTTTTTTTTTTCATATTTACAATCCTCATTAGTTCTTTTTAAATATAATCAGCTTGATTCATATAAAAAAATTTTCCTTCAAAAGATAACCATTTCCAAATCAGAAAATTGTATAAATGAAATAGAATTGATTTATGGTTTATTTATAGAATATAGTTTAAATTTAATTTTTATAAGACAAAGAAATAATTGCTTTATTAGAGTTTTAACAATTATGGGAAATTTCAGAAAAATTAAGATGACACTTAAAAGTAGGTCTACTTTTGAAGGTGCTGGGGTTCGTTTAAAACGTGCTTTTGGATATGCCGATCCATCACTCGATCCTTTTTTACTTCTTGATGATTTTCATTCGGACGATCCGAATGATTATATTAAAGGATTCCCGTGGCATCCTCATCGTGGTATAGAAACTATAACATATATGTTACACGGTAACATTGAACATGGGGATAGTTTAGGTAATGGTGGAGTAATTCAAGCAGGTGATGTGCAATGGATGACCGCGGGATCTGGAATAATACATCAAGAAATGCCTAAAAAAAATACAGATGATACACTTCTATGGGGGTTTCAACTGTGGGCAAATCTTCCAGCATCCCATAAGATGATGAACCCAAGATACCGAGACGTGAAAAGAAAAGACATCCCAGAGCTCTCTTTGAAAGAAGATAATGTACAAATCAAGGTAATTTGTGGTGAGGTTAACGGCATCAAGGGACCTGTTGAGGATATTATTACTGATCCTGAATATCTAGACATCACAATAAATCCCAATTCAGAATATATTCACTCTGTAAAAAACGGATATAATGTTTTAGCTTATATAATTGAAGGTGCCGGTTATTTTGATGAGAAAAAAGAAGAGTTAATTAGTAAAGAAACGCTTATACTCTATCGAGAAGGAGATTCGGTTAAAATAACTACTGATACAGAAGAAGTTCGTTTCTTACTGATATCTGGGAAACCGTTAAATGAACCTGTTGCATGGCGTGGACCAATTGTTATGAATACACAAGAAGAATTAAGTATTGCATTTAACGAATACCAGAATGGAACTTTTATCAAGCATAAATAAAACTCATTATCCTTCTACTTTTTAAGTAATTGTATAATTTTAAATGATCAAATTTCTACCATTTATTTAAATTACTTAAGGTGGTAAGCTTATGGAAGAAGATATATCATCAGAATTAAATAAAAAAATTACTGAAAATGTAGAAAAGATTTTCGGAAAGTGGATAGAAAAGGCTTCTAAAGGTGAATCAATTGAAGGATTAATAAAAGCTCTTATGGTTGAGAAAGTTATGAATATCCTTGGCGCTGTCATCAAAAGAACTGTTGTTAAAAAGATAGCTAAAAAAGTAGTAAAAAAAAGAGTCGATAAATTCTGGGAAAAGAATAGGGAAATGATATTAAGTAAAATTGACCTATTGTGAACTTTTTTTTTATAGATTTTTTTTCATAGGATCAATATTGAATTGCATAATTTCAAGTAATAAGCAAAATTTTTCTTATTTATAGGTGATATATAATTTCAAGAAATGACTTCAAGATATTTGATGCACATCTTCATACGTATGGTGTATTCCTTGACCGAAATGAAGATATTATCCAATATATGGACAGATTTAATGTAGAAAAAGCTATTATCACAACTATAAATAGATCAAGATACCATACTAAGCAAAAAGAAATTACCTCTCAAGCCGATAAAGGAGACGAAATCACTAAATTTATGGATAGATTTAAGGAAGTAATGATAAAAGGTCAACTAGATCATTCAGATGTCAAAAATATTGTAGAAAAAGCTCCTGAGAGATTTTACAAATTTTTCTGGTTTAATCCAAATATGAATCCAGAAGAAGAAGAAAAAGATTATAAAATTTTAGAAGAACATTTTAAAGAAGGCTTTTGCGGCGTAAAAATTCATTCTGGTTTTCACATGATTAACATCCCAAAAGATATTATAAAATTGGTTTCATTTATGCAAGATTTTGATAAAAATTTAATTTTCTACATTCACTCCTTACCAAAAACATCATTTTTTAAGGGTGTATCCACAAAAGACATAGCAAATTTAGCTAAAAAATTCCCAAACTTAAGAATTATTGTAGGTCATTCCGCAAATACTATGTCATATGCAGTTGACGTAGGGATGACATTAAATTATGAAAATATCTTTTTTGAAACATCTTGTTCAGTCTCATTTGGAATTTATAATCTAATTAAAACTATAGGTCATAAAAAAATATTGTTTGGTTCGGATTCACCAACAGCTTCTACACTCCCTATTGAAATTGAAAAAATCCTCTCCTTACCAAGAGTTTCAGAAGAAGTAAAGCAGGATATTTTATACAATAATGTAAGTCGTTTGCTAGAAAACATTAATTGAGGAAAATTAATGCTTAGTTTAAGGTAATAAATTGAATTTTCATAACACTTCTGATTATTTACAAATTTTAAAACTTTAATGTTAATACCATTAATCACCTTTTTCTAAAACATATAAGTTATTAATCAGTTAATTTTGTATCAACTTGTTATAAAAATTTGAGATAATTAAATAAAATTCCATCATTTATTTCTATTTTAATAATAAATCAATTAAAAGAGAAATCCTATTTTTTGTTAATTAAAAAGATTAATTTTCAAAGGATGATTGCGTGAGTTATTTAAGGGACAATAAAGTCTGGGAAGAAGAAGAAAATTTAAAATGGGATGTTATAGAAATCTCTAAAGTTGACGACAAAATTATAAGAACCCTACTTAACGAAATGAAATTAGATACATATGATTTATCAGACAATTTTTTTATCGCGTTTGAGAGTCTTTTGAAGATTGGGAAGAGAGCAGAAGATGTTATTGATTCTTATATTAAAGAAACTAACGTAATTCATAATTTTAAAATAGATATATTCAACTTTCTGCTAAGTTTTATTAAAAATAACACTATAGAACATATTTTAGTTCCTCAATTATATCATCCTGATTTTATTACTAGAGCGAGAACTATTTTTAAAATCGAACAAGCAGGTGACAAAAAATATCTAAATTTTCTCATACCTTTGTTGAATGATCCCGATGATTCTGTTCGATGGGCAGTAATCAGATTTCTGAATACCCTCAATATGGTAAAAAATCCCCTAGTCTATAAAGAATTAAAAAATTTTATAGAGTTAGAATCAAATCCAATAATAAAAGAGAAATTAAAAGAGATTTTTAGAAAATTATAGAGAATAGTATCCTTCTAAGCTTTTTTATAATTTTCTTCTAAACTAAATTACTTATGAATTTGGTCATATAATTTTTTAAAATTGGTGTTAAATCATTTTTCCACGCAAGTCCATCTAATTTCTTTACTTTTTTCACTCTATGAAAGCTATTCATTAAGTTAGATAGTGCTCGCTTCACATTATCCAATAACTGCCCTTCTTTATATTTTTCAGATAATGCTGATGTTAAGTCTTCAGCCAAATTTCTGATTAATAACTCTTTGAAATCATCAAAATCATAGATTCTACCAAATTTAAAATATGACGATAAAAATTGAGACACAGCATTTTCAATTTCTTTATGTGAAATTTCAATTTTCCTAACACAATATGTTTTAATTAGTCTATCTAATAATATTCCATTAAATTTTTCTTCTTCTTTAGATGGCACAACACAGGTTTTCTTCAATTTTACTTCTTTTCTCTCTTTTTCCTCCTTTCTTGAAAATAAGACAATTTCATAATCTTTTACAATAATATTTGATAAACCAGATCGTAAAATAATTATATTCGTATTTATCTTTTCCATACTTTGAAAATGTGTTGGGACATTATGGATATGTTTTTCTAAAATATCTTTAATATTTAGATCCTTTGATTCATATGGACTAAAAAATATTTCATGTAACGTGCTAAAATTATATTCTTGGATATCTTCTTTAAGTAAATCTCTTATATAAGTATCATATTCCAGAAAGAACCGAAAAATACAATCATCAACAGCTAAACTTAAATTGTTATTAGGATATTGTGCTCTAATGAGATATTTCTTATATTCCAGACGGATTTTTTGAGCCCTTATCCATTCAAATGCGAGATCTAAAAGTTCTTTACCATCGGCAATTTTATCTCGAAAATATAATAATGTATCATAAACTTCATTATAACTAGAACCGATGGATTGATTAATTAAAAATCTTGCAATAATTTGACTCGGACCTAAATTTTTAAATTGATTTCTCAGTCTATCATAATATCTTAGTAACTTTTCTCTTTCAATCTTATACCGTTTCTCAAAATTTGATTCTCCCATTTTAGTTAAAAAACCCTCGTTTCAACTTCGTCATCATTATCAAGAATATTTGCAATCTGATTAAGTTCTTCATCTAAAATTGTGCCCCATCTCGCATCCTCAAATCGGGGATTTACAGTTTTGATAACATCTCTGAGATTTTTCTTGCTACTTAAAATAGTCCTTAAAATCTTTCGATAGTAAGATAAATTATGGCTTTCTTCAGAGAGTTCATTTTTTTGGACTAAAATCGCACCATAACTTTTAAATATACTGTTTTCCAAGATATATTCTTCTAAATATACAACTCTTTTATTCTCGTACCTGAGTTTGATTAACCTTATATTAGGAGATACCCCTTTTTTATCGAATAGATTTAATGTTTCACTTATCAGATGTTCATAATAATCTGGTAAAATTGACATAACATAATAAGATGGAATAAAATCTAGGTATTTTTTTCTAAGTGGATCATTTCTATCGAATGTATATAGGTTCGAAACTCTTAAATCATCTGCATTTTTCCTTTCAATTACCCCTACGCAATAATATTGTTGTCGTTCTTCCCAATAAACCTTCCTGGAAGCCCCAAGAGAATACTCAATAAGATTTAAACCTCGATATAATTCTTTTTGAATAAATCTGTCAAAATTAAATCGAGATCCCAGAAGGTTTTCATTTACTATTTTTCCTTGGAGAATACTAGGATGGATATATTCTGAAATTTCATCATAAATTAGTTTTATATCTTCTGTAAAAGGAGTACTTATTAATGTGAATAGATTTGTACTCCCTTCTAATGTTATCATTGAAGAATTGAGGGTAAAAAAAGATTGAATAACATCTGCACTGTTTACTTCAGTATCCGACAAGGATAAAGACGATTCTATTAATTCTATTACCCAGTTATTTTCTATTCCACTAGCTGCCGTTAAAAACACAGGACCCAGGAATTTGAATGAAAGCATTTTCAAATCATTCTTCGTCTCTTCACTTAAACTTCCCAAGCATTTAATATTTTCATATACTAAATTATCCTCATCAGCGAAGAACAGTCCTAGAATTATTTCCTCATCTTTCATTTGCCTTAATCTCTCAGAAAAGGTTTAATACGACTCCCATTATAAGATAAACTGCACAGATTTAAGTTTTAGTTTTTCGAAAATACTATCTTTAACCTATGTATACAAAAGAAACAGAATTACCATTAAGACTTTAATTAAGTTCATTGTAGAAAGAGAAATTTCTGATTTACTGAAAATTCAAAATTTGTGGTAAAACTTACATTTCAAACGTTGAGTTATAAGGTTTCAGTGTATTTTGCGCGGATAGTTTGTATATAAAAAATACAGATTATATTTATAAGAATTTGTTTCCATTAAATTAATAATTGAGTGGTATAATAATTAAAATATTTATTGACTCTAAAAATAATTAATATATCTAATTAAAATTAGGATTTGCAAAAATGTCTCATTACGATTATACATTTAAGATTCTTCTTCTAGGAGACGCGTCCGTTGGTAAAACATCATTCACAAAACGCTATTGCTACAATATCTTCAACCCAAGTGAGAGATTAACAATCGGTGTTGACTTTCATGTTAAAACTATTGAGTTAAATGATAAAAAAATAAAACTGCAAATATGGGATGTTGGGGGAGAGGAAAGATTTAGATTTCTTTTACCAACTTATTGTTTAGGTGCTAATGCCGCATTTCTGTTATATGATATAACTCGTCCTTCTACTTTAGATAATATATCTGAATGGATGACAATTGTAAGACAAAAAGGTGGACCTATCCCTATCATGCTCGTAGGATCTAAAATTGATCTCTCAAAAAGTTCTCGACAAGTACCAAGAGATTATGGGATTCAAATTGCTGAAAAAAATGAGATGGCAAGCTTTGTTGAAATTTCCGCCAAAGAAAATGTTAACGTTGATGATGCTTTCAAAGTGCTTACCGACTTGACATTAGAAAGAACTAATAATAGGTGATGCCATGGAAGACGCCGAATTTTTATCTCTCAGTCAACTGTTTGATTCTATTGGGATTATTGAAAAAGGAATAGAAAGAATTTACCACTATCTCCTAATTAATAAAAGAATTGATAACCTTAAGGAAGTGTGTAATCAATTTAATCTCTCTCTAAAAAGAGGATACAAGGTGTGCTCAGTACTCAGTGATCTGGGGTTAGTTCAAATTTATGACAGACCAATGAAAATTCACTTAGCAACCCCAACTTTAGATTTATGGCAAAATTTAATTCATCAAAGAGTGGAAGATTTACAAAACCAATTTGAAGAAAAGAGAGATAAATGTGAAGTTGCTCTCAAAACTTTTATTAATAACTACAAATTAGAAGAGCAAGTTTCCCAGGAACCTGTAGAATTTATTAATTATGATCTCAAGAACCTTGATGAATCCTATCATTCCCTTTTAGCCGAAAATGAGTGCAAGATTGCGATAGGAATAAGATATAATAATCCTTTAACAGATTATATTCACGAAGATCATTTCAAAACTGTAACAGAAGACTTTCAAAACGTTATTAGGTTTGGAATGTCTAGAATTAGAGAAAATATAAAACAAATAAACGTTAAAGTTATTTTTAATTCCGAAGTTATAAAAGAATTGTTATCAAGTAAAGAATTTGAGCAGCTCAAAAATCACGTTGAACCCTTTAATATTCAATTTAAAGACATCACTGTTCATGTTACAGATGAAGATTTTAGTAATTTCAGTTTAACTGACAATGAATTAATTCAACCAAGTTTCGATCCAACGAATATTTTAATTGGAGTTTATGTCTCTAAGAATAAAAATATTTACCAGATCTTTAAAGACAAATTTGATGAGATATTTGAAAAGGGAATTCCGATTAATAAATTCTTAGCTCAAAATAAAGATATAACTATCAATTCTCTTTCACAAACACAAACTTTTGTGTTATGTGTAATGTAATTATACTTTATATGAATTCAAAAAGAAAATATTTAAGCTTCTCTTTTTTGTTTTGCTATTAAAGCTTTTCTAAATTTTTCAAGCATTGCTCTCGGTGTTACTGCGTAATCTTCTTGTCGTTCAAACCTTTTTAAATTTTTTTTAATCCCAAACAAATATTTAGCTATATCTTTAAGCTTCTCTAACGGATATCTTCCCATCATTGCAATTGTTTCCATCTGGGGTGAACCTCCTCCATGAAGCCCTGCAACTTGCAATAATCCAGCAATATCAGAACACCCAATACACTCAATTCCTTTGAAACATTTTAAAACATTTTCGGGGGACACCCTTGGATTTCTCTGCATATACTTCATTGCTAATGGTCCTACTTCTTTATTATAAAAAGTATCGAGAAATGGTAACGCTGCTATTAATCCACCAGCTAAATCAGCTAATATTTTATATTCCTCATATATTCTCTCCCCCGCAAGTTTACGTCCTGCATTCGTTAGTATCTCATCTGGAACCTGAGTACCCGAGGGTGCTCTTTCAGAATGGAGTGCACTTGATTCACCTGCAGCAAAAACTAATTCTGCAGTTCCTAAAATATGTGAAATCTTATCTTTTACATGCGATGTTCCCTCTATTCCATTATATTCTGAGACTAGAGCAGCAGCACTCGCGAGAACTTCTGACATCGCTGCTTTACAACCTGTGTAAGAATGACGATGATAATGGGCGAACATTAATGCTAAAAATCCTGCATAAGGTGTTTGTTTATGATCCGCATGACCATTTAAAAATACTCGCTCTTTTGGGATAAAAACATCGTCAAATATTATAAAGGTTTCACAATCGCCGAGAGCTAAAGCTGCTGGTTTCATGTTCTCTGGAACATTTTTGGGTTGATGAAAATATGCGGGTCTTACCAATAATTTCACACCCTCCCAATCGGCTGGAATGGCAAATGCAACTGCATAATCATGATCATCTGGCATCATCATTCGACAGGGAACCGCAATTATCTCATGTACATAGGGTGTATTGGTGATACAACATTTAGCACCTCGAACTATTATTCCATCATCTCTTGTTTCAACAATACGCAAATATGCATCTGGATTTTCTTGTTGTGAGGGTCGTTTTAGACGATCACCTTTCACATCAGTTGAAGCACAAGAAGCCGCGAGATCGTTTTCTTGAAAATATTTTAAGAATTTTTTGAAATTTTCGTAATATTTTGTACCTAATGACTGATCACATTCATAAGTAATGACCGAAAGAGCGTTAAGGGCATCTATTCCCATACATCTTTGAATACAACCTGAAACTCTATGGCATAAAACTCTCGTCATTCTTTGCTTTTTAAATAAATCCTCTTTACTCTGATGGATGTGGCAAAATCTATTTATCTTTTCTCCAGTTAAGTGAGAGGTTGCTGTGCATAAATCTTCGAATTTCTTATCGTGAGCAAGATTATATGTCTCACGTAGGATGTTAATCCCACCTTTTATCCGAAAATCATCTCTACCAACTAATTCATCACCTATCCAAATGTTCTTCTTCATCGAGTAGAGTGACTCAAGATATTCTTCAAAAGTTATCATAAATAGAATAATATCTTACTTTAAAAAAAATTATTTGCTTTTCTTCTCAAGATTATCACTAATTTCAAGTGCTTCTTGAAATTTACCTTCTCGCATTGCCGAAGATGCAAGCAGAACTGATATGAAATTTCTCATTAAATTTTCTTTGGCAGGAAAAAAAGCAGGAGCTCACCGAATTCGGTATTGTGATACTCTAGGATATGAAACACCTTTTCGAATTCATTTCCGTATGAAAGATTTAACTAAAGCGGTTGATTTACCTTTCGAGCTACATTGCCATAATGATTTAGGTATGGCAGTTGCCAATTCAATTATGGGTGCCAAAGGTGTACTCGAAGAGGGGCAAGACGCTCTTATAAACACTACTATAAATAGCATGGGTGAACGAGCTGGGAATGCTGATTTAGTTTCAACTACTTTAGCATTAAAGCATGGAGCTGAAATTGAAGAATTAGGAATGGTTGATCCTCGAATTGACCTATCTAAAGCATGGAAAATCGCGACATACGCATCACATGCATTTGGGATTCCTATCCCAATCAATCAACCCGGAGTAGGAGATAATGCATTCGCTCACGAATCAGGGATTCACGCTGATGGAGCTCTAAAGGATAGAAAAAACTATGAATTATATGATTATAATGAGCTAGGACGAGGAGAAACAATAATGATTGAAACAGGGAGAAAAATAACAACCGGGGAATATTCAGGAATATCCGCTTTTACTCATAGTTATAATCATTTTAATATAGATTTCAAAAATGAGGAGGAAGCAAGACAAATTCTAGAACTCGTTAGATATGCTAACGTTCATAAACAGCGTCCACTGGTTAAAGAGGAGTTCATTTTCATTGCTAAATATCCTAAGATTGCTGAGAAACTGTTAACAATGACTCCCCCAGAAATTTCTATAAATCGTTCATACTATAGAATTGCGAAAAATAGAAAAAGTAGAAGAGTAGAAGAAATTGAGTTAAAAACTTCGACAAAACAATAGTAAAGAAATATTTCTAATTTTTTATCTAAAATCTGAAGAAAATAAGGAGTTTTTTAAGTTATTTTACCTAAAAAGGAAAAAAAGAATTAGATTTTAGATTTAAAAGCTTAAATTTATACCGTATTTAGTCGTATCTCTTGTATGTAAACAACAACCACAGAAAACCAAGAACTCCTACAATGGTTGCGACTATAGTAATATAATTTGGCCAATATGCTGCATCAAAAGATGCAGGAGTACCAATCCATCCTGCAACTGCAGTGATACCCGCTGCGGCCATTATACTTAAAACTACTAAGCCCATCCCCAATGCATATTCCTCTTCTCTGAACAAACCGATACCCGCTACTAGACACCAAAAACCTAACAGAATTGAAATTATACCTTGACCACCAAAAAGAGAGAGTGCTTCAGGTGTTATCGCCAACCATGGAACAAGGATACCTGCCCAAGCTAAGAGTTCTGTTATAGCCTTTATGATAAACAGTGCACCAATTATTATCATTAAGAAATTTAATAATTCGTTTGAATCTTTTGTTTTCTTTTCACTCATCTTATTTTCAACTTTTTAAACAGTTTTAATATATTAGATGTTAAAGATGAAATCACGTTCTAATTATTTAAACTTAATTGCTATGAATTATGTAGTATTAGAAGCGATATTAATTTGAGAAAATACCCAGAAAAATATGACTGCAATGATAATACTAATATCTTTTTCTGAATAAACTAGTTTTAAGTAAAGATTATTTGTGATTATTACTTAACTTGGAAATTCGAAAATAAAGAGAAGTTAATATGAAAGTAGAAGATTTAACCGAAGTTATTTATGAAAAAGAGGAGAATGGGATCTGCACACTTACCTTCAATATTCCTAAAAGAAGAAATGCTTTATCAGTGGTAACTTTTTTAGAAATTGATACTGTGCTTGCCGATATGGAGAAAGACAAAAATGCAAGAGTGTTAATTATTACAGGGAGTAAAGAAGCAAACGCTTTTTCTTCTGGAGGATATTTTAATATGAAATATATAACATCAGTTCCTCCTGAAATTATGAAGGATGTAGATTTAATGGACATAGCCCAAAAAAGGACTTGTATGAAATTTTGGAATTTTAATAAACCTGTGATTGCTGCCATCAATGGCTTAGCTGTAGGAATAGGCATTACGTTGCCTTTAATAGGTGCTGATTTAATATACATGTCAGAAGATGCATGGATTGGATTCTATTTCGTTAAACGGGCGGTTATTCCAGAATTTAGTTCATCGTTTGTTTTACCCTTCCTAGTCGGATTTCATAAGGCTAAGGAATTGATGTATTTTGGGGATAAGATATCTGCTCACGAAGCAGAAAAACTGGGATTAGTAAATAAGGTATTACCTTCGGATGATCTAATTCCTTATACTAGAAAACAAGCTTTAAGACTGGTTCCTCCAAATAGTCCAAGCTTATCACTAACAAAAATGAAACAAATAATGCATAGTCATTATAAAGAAATTGCTTCAAAAACTTTAGATTTAGAAAATCAAGCGCTTAGGGAATTATTTGAAACTCATGATTTTCGTGCTGCAACACAATCACTTAGTACAAAAAAGGATCCAATATTCAAAGGAAAGTAAACCAAGATATTATTGGAAGACTTAAACTGTGTTTTAATATTTCATCGAAACTCTTATTAAATGTGGTTGATTTTTAATATTTTTATTCTGAAAAGTTGATGAAAGTAGTATTATTTAAAGAGTAACTAAATATTATGAATACAAACTGTAAATTTGTTTTTATCACTGGAGGTGTAATGTCTGGGATTGGAAAAGGTATTGCTACTGCTAGTATTGGGAAAGTTCTTCAGTTTCGTGGTTTTAAAATATCCGTAGTTAAAATAGATCCATATTTAAATGTAGATCCCGGAACATTAAATCCGGTAGAACATGGAGAGTGTTTCATCACGGAAGATATATGGGAATTTAAGCCTGTATATGAATCTGATGAAAGATCATATAGAATTTCTGAAATAGATCAAGATTTTGGCACATATTCTCGAATACTAGGGATTGAGATGCACCCCTCTCATAATATAACCTCTGGACAAATTTACCTTTCAACGATCCTTAGTGAAAGAAAAGGTAGATTTTTAGGAAAAACAGTTCAAATAATACCTCATGTTACTGATATTATTAAAGAAAGGTTAATGGAAATTGCTGAAAATGAAGAATTAGATGTGTTATTAATTGAATGCGGAGGAACAGTGGGAGATTTAGAGTCAAGTATCTTTTTAGAGGCATTTCGGCAAATTAAATTGGAATCCCCTAACCATACGGCTTTTATTCATGTCACTCTTGTACCTTATTCTCGAGCAGTAGGACAACAAAAATCTAAACCTACTCAACACTCTGTAAAATTATTGCAAAGTATTGGATTACAACCCGATATAATTATAGGCAGAAGCGAAAAACCTTTAGATGCAGAAATCAAACGAAAAATATCTTTATACTCTAATGTTCCAGAAAATGCAGTAATCTCAAATCCTGACTTAAAGATAATATATGAATTACCATTATTATTTGAAGAACAAGGATTAGGAGATCAGATTTGCGAACTTATTGATTTAAAAGCAAAACTGGTTTCTTATAATGAAGTTACAAATTATTCTGAATGGGTAAAAATGGTTGAATTATTCAAAAATGCTAAACAAACTGTAAAAATAGCCATGCCCGGTAAGTATTTTAATATTTCTGATTCCTACATCTCTATTAATGTTGCATTAGAAGATGCCGCAGCCCATAATGGTTATAAAACTGAATTGAAAATGATAAACATTGATGAAAATACTAATATTGATGAAGAATTAGCTGATTGTGATGGAATTTTACTAACTCCCGGATTCGGGGAAAGAGCAGTTGAAGGTATGATCTTCTCTACAGAATATGCCATGGATAATAAGGTCCCATTTCTGGGGATCTGCTTCGGAGCACAATTATTTTTTGTTGGATTCTGTAGAAAATACCTTGGACTTGAAGATGCCAATTCAACAGAAATCAACCCCAGTACACCCTATCCTGTAATTGATCTCTTAGAGAGCCAAAAAAGTATAGTTGAGAAAGGAGGGACCATGCGATTAGGTGCTCAAAAGATAATCGTAGAAAAAGGGACAAAATTGTACGAAGCATATCAACAAAAAGAAATTATAGAAAGATTTCGGCACAGATTCCATATTCAAGAAAGGTTCATAACTGAAGAGGCAAGAAATAAAGGTATGATTATTTCCAGTCGAGATGAAACAGGTAACATAATAAACAGTATAGAATTAAAGAGGACAGATCATTGGATGGTTGGGGTTCAATTTCACCCAGAATTTAAATCAAGACCCTATTCTGCTAGTCCATGTTACGCAGCTTTTATCAAGGAGTGCATAAAATATAAAGAATCTAAAAAATAATCATAAAATTTGATTGAATTTATTGAAATATACTCACTTCTGACATTTTCATGAGCATCTTAATATGTATTGTGAATTCAGAATCCAAACTTAGTGATTTTAATTCTTTTTTTATCAGCTCTGCTGCATCTTTTTTTTCTCGAAATTCAAAAGGAGAGAGTATACCAGAAGAACTCTTCTCTTGTAATTGTTTAATTATTTTATCAATTTCTTGATCAAATTCCACTAAATTTCCTAAATTTTCAGCTAAAGCTGCTGGAAGACTAGAATGAACTTTTTTCAGAGAATTTGAAAATTTTAGTAGTTTCTTAGAAAACTGAAGGATAGAGTCTAAAATATCACTTACTTTTTCTGATTCTCTAAGAAGTTTAAACATCGTGTCATAATATTTAAGTTCATTTTTATCCCTATTGAGAAATTTCGTTAAGTTAGTAATTTTCTGAGAGGCATCAAAATCTTCAAAACTTTCATATTCTTTAATCTTCTTTTCAGTTTCCTTAATTTCAAGCTGGAGTTGTTCTAATTTCTGGTTGCTCAGATACGCGTCCAATTTCATTATTTTCCTTTGATATTCTTGTTCATCAAGTATAAGACTTGTAATATCAAATATTTCTGGTAAAGGAGTGTATAAATATTTCAGTATTGAAATATATATTGAATGTTCTGTATTTGCTATTTTATTCTCAAAAAATTCAATCGTATCCATATTTTGACTTAATTCTACTAAAAATTTAAAGAACTTCCTCAAACTTAGCATATTATTTTGAGCATCAAATGCTATTGAATACATCTCCTCGAAGTATTTCTTATAAAATCTAGTTGCTAAATCAAGTTTCTGAAGAAAGCCGTTTACAAGAGGAATTATTTCTCCTGAAAGTCCTGACTTTTTATATTCTGTTCCTATATCTTTTAAGCGTTCTTCCTTGCGATAAGTGATTATTTTAACAATCAACTCTGGAAAATCTTTTGTAACAATATCATAAGTTTTTATGAAATATCCTTTTTTACTCAATACTGGGACTATTGTATTTATTGTCATTGTTCGCTGTTGGATCGCCTTAAGATCTTCTTCAACTATTTTGTTAATATGTTCATCTATATCTTTCTTTTTCTCAATATTAGCAATTTGTCTATCTTTTAGCAGTTGATTGAGCCTTATTGCTCTAATTTGAGCATTTCTTCCACCAAACATTTCTACAAAAATAGTCCCAAGAATTCTAAAAGCTAACGCTCCTGTTAAAGCTTTATCCTTCTCTTCTTCAAGTAAGATTTGATTTGTAAGTAAATTCAATAACCGAAACATAAACGATTTCTCTTTCTCTCTAGGAATTCCTGCTAGTCTTTCTCGATATTGTTCAAGTATTTGGTCTTCAGGGAATTTGCTTTCCCAAAGAAAGTCTAAAATCCGATCCCCTTCTGGATTTGGGAGTATTTCTAAAAATCTTGGAATTATTTCTGCAATTGCTTGAGCCCAGCTAAAATGTTCTTTTGATAATGGAATTTCTTCATGGTACTCTGCCAACAAATCATGAATTAACCCCCCTTTATCAATTACTTTAGGTCCATCATATCTGCCAAGAGTATGAATAAGAATCTCATCAAAATTTGGATCTGAAGATAGTGGCATTCTTATCTCGATCTTCTCTAGAAATGCTTTAAAAAGATCAAATAAACTCCTAACTTTATGATTGGATCTATTAATTATGAATTGATTTATCTCAGCATTATTTAGGTCGTTTAATTCTATTAATGAATTTGCAAATATAATCGCTCCATTAAACACTAACTCTACTTTTTCTGGCTCGTGATACGAGGCAGATTCTGAGAATTTAAAGAGGAATTTTGCGAGATCGGAACCAAGATATTCTCTATACTGTTCGGGTATTTGATTTATTGATTCTAATAATTCTTCAATTAACATATCGATCATATCTTCCCCGATTATCATAGCATATTTTTTTTCTGCTCGTTTTAGAAAAGCTTCAACATCTGAAAATTGAACACGTGTTTCTTCTTCTCCTAACAGATGGGTTAATATATCTTCTAAACTCTCACTAGATCCTAATAGATTATTTTCATTAACCGCGTCTAACAATGCTTTGAATAAATCTAATAAAGTATGCAATCTATTTTTACTTCTTCTGGTGATCTCTTGATTTATTTGATCAGATGTTTTTCCGTTACAATTAGCGAGTGACTTGGTGAATAAGACAGTATGATTTAACATCCCATTTAATGTTTCGGGAACTAATTTTTCTACACTCTGAGAGAATTTAAACAAAAATTTTGAGGCTTCAGAACTAAAATAATCCCGTAAATTTTCATCAACCTTAGAAAAAGTTTGAATAATTTGTTCTGAATAGTGATGAGATTTCTCCTCTCCTATTTTGAGAGCAAAATTTTTCTCAGCACGTTTTATAAATAACTCGATATCATTAAATTGAGTTATTTCTGTTTTACTACCAAATAAAAATGAAAGTATCTCTTCAAAACTTGCTTGATCCCCCATTATTTTACCATTCATGGCTTTTTCAACAAACGCAAGCATCATATCCGAGAGATTTCGCGTTTTGTTATCACTTCTTTTACTCAATAGTTGATTGACTTGGTTTCTATCTTTATTGAGTAAATCTTTAAGCGATATGGCAAATATTAGAACATGTTTAAGTACAGCATCAATAATTTCAGGAGATAGATCTTCAAGGTCTCTCGAAAGATTGAACAAATATTTTGGAATTTCCGAACCGATTGTTCGTCGAAATTTTGCAGGGATTTCGTTAGTGGCTTTTTTTATATTTCCAAAAAGCACTAAAGTCTTTTCTTCACCAATCTTATCTTTAAAAGGTTGTTCTGCTCTTTTCAGAAACACTTCCATCTTTAAAGCACACTCACAGTTTAATAAAATAGGTGCAGATTTTGTTTATGATTAAATATTCTACTTACACCTAATCAGATAAATAAATAACTTAGGTTATAAATTTAAATTTATGTTTTATTGACTATTTCCTCGTCAAATAAAACAACTTCAAAAAATTATTTCTTCTGAGGAATCTAATTGAAACTAATGCTTTATATTTAATATAGAAGAGATTTAGGTGAAAAAATTTAAAAAGTTTTAGTTAATTATCAATAACCTCAGTTTCCGCGCCTACTTGTCCAACTGAGAGTTCTTTTTGCATTGATACAGGAGGATTAACACACCAAATGTAATGTCCCTCTTCGATTTTTATTTTATGAGGCATATCATGCATACAATCTCTCGTTTTTGCATCTGAAATACAGCGGGGATTAAAAGTACAACCCGGAGGAGGTGCGATTGGGCTGGGTACTTCACCTTTAATAACAAAACTAATCTCCTTATTTTTTGGATCAAGTTCGGTTCTTGAAGCTAATAATGCTTGAGTATAAGGATGAGTGGGATTTGAAAAAATTTGATCAGTTTCTCCAACTTCAACAAATTTGCCAAGATACATTACAGCAACTCTATCAGCAATATGATTTACAACGGCTAAATTATGAGTGATAAATAAAAATCCATACCCATACGTTTTTTGTAACTTCTTCAGCAAATTAAGAATTTGAGCTTGAACAGAAACATCTAAAGCAGATGTAGGCTCATCTAATATTATTAATTCTGGATTGCTTGCAAGTGCTCTCGCAATGATAATTCTTTGTTTTTGGCCTCCTGAAAACTCATGAGGGAAGCGATCCAAATGTTCTCGTTTTAATGAAACCTCATCTAACAATCTTAATACATGTCTTCTTATCTCATCATTTTTAGTAATCCCCAATAAATTTTTCAAGGGTTCCGCTATGACATTAACTATTTTCATTCGAGGATTTAATGATGCATCAGGATCCTGAAAAACTATTTGAATTTTTTGTCTTAAATATTTCGTATAATTATGAGGCATGGGTTCATTGTTAAACAAAATTTCACCTGCTTCTTTCGGAACTAATCCTAGAATAGCGTTAGCAACCGTAGTTTTACCACAGCCACTTTCCCCTACTAATCCAACAGTTTCCCCCGTATCTATATGAAAAGAGACACCATCTACAGCCTTAACGGATCCAAACTGTCTTTTTAGCATTCCCCCAATTAAAGGATAATAGACTTTTAAATTATTTATTTCTAATAATCTCTTATTTTCTTCAAGAACATTAATATCTCTGATTTTATCAAAATTTAAAGTTGATTGAACTGCTAATTTTAAGATAGTACTAGTAATTAGTGTAATTACTAATCCCCATATTAGATTAGTAAAAAAACCAGAGGTAAAACGCCTTAGTGTTGCTTCATATAAAGTTGCTAAATAAATGAGTGCAGGTATGATCGTAACCACCATAAGGGTGCTTCTATTTTTTATAAACTGGGCTTTATCTCCCCAATTTATATAAAAAGTATTAATACCTATTATCAATATAGCCTGTAGAAAAAACGTCATACCAGCCCCAAATATGTCTTCATTGTTACTGCTGACCATAATATTTATTACATTTATAGCAGTTCTCATCAAAGTAGTTAGAGCATATATTAATATTCCAAGAAAAATTGTTGGAATTAAGGATTCTGTTAACTTCTTATCGTAGTATCTCGTAATTAAAAACGAAATTATCCCTACTCCTACAATAATTTTTAAGACATTAGAAATTATGGACACTTCAGCTCCTATTCCAATAAAATAAAGAAATAGAAATTCAAAAGCTACATTTATTACAAACCATATCCCATTCACGAGAGTTACAAGCTTACGAGAATCATCCCACTCTTTTCTTCTTACATACGATCCTACAATGGACATCCCATAGAGCAGGGCTAAAATAGCGAAAAAAAATCCCATAATGAATTCAAATATAAAAGTTCCGCTCGTTAAATTTGAAGGTATCTGCATTTGCATGTTAAATCCTTTTTTTCATGATTGTTTTTTTTTGAATCTTATTTAATATCTTGTTTTACAAAATTGGTACATCAATTATCTTTCTTTCTGCCTCTTTTATTGCGATCTCAGCGAGATCCTTGTATTCTGGGTCATAAAGATGACACGCTACAAAATAATTAGGTTCGGTTTCAATACTTTTTGGAATAACTGAATCACATGGTTCAAAACAATAATTACATCGTGGGTGAAATCTACAACCCGATGGGGGATAAATCAAATTCGGTACCATTCCCGGGATAACTTCAAGGAGATCCCTTTTCTTCCCTACCACTGGTACAGATGCTATAAGTCCCCTTGTATATGGGTGGTATGGTGTTATAAATAGTTTTTCTATATCACCATATTCAACGATAAATCCACTATACATTACAGCAACCCGATCACACATTTTTGAAATAATTCCTAAATCGTGAGTAATAAAAAGTATCGAGGTATTGTATTTTTTCTTTAAGTTTTTCATTAATTGTAATATCTGGTTTTGAATTGTTACATCAAGGGCGGTTGTGGGCTCATCAGCAATTAATAGTTTTGGGCTACAAGCGAGACCCATAGCAATCTGAATACGTTGTCGCATACCTCCACTTAATTCATGGGGATATCGATCTAAAATGATTCGTGGCATTGGTATATTTAAATCTTTTAATACTTTTTGACTCCACTTTCTAGCAATTTCATAAATACTTGTATCTTTTTTAACTGCTTCAATTAGCAACTCATCTTCCATATGAAGACGGTATACTTCAGCAATTTGATCACCAACTTTGAATACCGGATTCAACGAGTTAAGGGGATCTTGAAAAATCATAGTAATTCTATTTCCACGATATTGTAAAAATTCTTCCTCAGTTTTTTGGTGTAAATCCTCTCCTTCAAAAAAAACTTGCCCACTCTTAATTTCACCAGGAGGGCGCACCAACCGAAGGATAGATAACGCAGTCACAGATTTACCACATCCTGTTTCCCCAACAAGACCGAGAGTCTCACCTTCATATATTTTAAATGAAACACCTTCTACCGCTCTAACAACACCCTCTTCTGTATAAAAGTAAGTCGTAAGATCTTGAACATTTAAGATAATTTCTTTCCCTATCCCTATATGATCTTGTTGTTGGGCTTCTTCTTCAGAAGTTTTGATAGCTGCACGGAATTGGTCTTCCATTTTTCCAGAAGTGTCTAATCCCATTCTTATCCTTAAGGTTGCAAAAACTGTAATGATATATATACCTGATGCAACAATTAATGGAACCCGGGGATCTTGAAAGCCATAATGATATGATATAATAAGAGATTGGAATAATCCTATGAAAACAGCGACAAATATGAGGACTAAATATATAACAATTTGAGACAAAATTATAAATTTAAAAGTTTCTCCCAGTTTTTTCTTGTAGACTTTTAAAGCTATGATTGAACCTACAAAAATATTAAGTATTACTATGAAAAGTTCATTCAATAAAAATGGTAATAGTATCTCATATTGCGTTGGCCACGCATCACCTCCCCAAAAATCGGATAAGATATTAGAAGTGTAAATCCCTGCTTCTGAGGAGATTGCAAATAAAAAGACTCTAAGAGGTAAATTAAGAATTAACCATACTAAATTAAGCCTAAATGCTTTTTTTTTAACAAAGGGTGCATTTTTCATAGCGGCATCCCACATTTTTATTGATGTAGCATACCAGAGAAGAATCCTTGTCCCTAACACAAACATTACAATCGAAAAAATAACAATGAATGTTAGATTCAAAATTATAATATCAGTTATCAAAATAAATAGATATAAATAAATAACAAAGAATGGTACAAGCCACATCCAAAATGTTACAAATCCCCCAAAAATAGCAGTTTGTCGAAATAGTATTTTTGATATTCGTCTGTTAACAGGATTCATCCGGTTAAATAGAAAAATTAGAGATACATCCCCAACAACCATGAAAAGTGCACTCAAACAACTAATTAAAATTACCTGTACCAAAATATTTTGTGGTAACAACATTCTTAATATCAAGATAATTACAATCGGATAAACCCATATTAATCCTATAACAATTTTATTAAAGCTTTTATTAAAGATACTATCCAATAATGCATCATCATCTAATGAGTCAGATTTTTTAAATTTCTTTAATAGATATACATAATTCTTAAGAGAAATCCCTTGCGGAAAACGGGTAATTTTATCTTCTTCACCTATACTTATAGGAAAAGAATTTTGCTCTTCTATTTTCAGTTCTCTTCCGTTAGGATTATAATTGTTAGAATGCTTTCCTAACTCTGACATTAATAGTTCTTTTACCCTCTTAGAACTTCTTTCACTCATTTCTGGTAACAATTTACTTCTCAGTAAATTAAAAAAGACAGTGATATATAATCCCACGATAACAATAAATAACACTCGGATGTCCTGCCTGATAATTTGAAATCCGAGCCATTTGTGAATGTATACTTCAAATATTAATAGCTGAATAAACCAAAGAGAAAATGCAATTATCCCTCCTCTGTACATGGCGTTTCTAATTACTTTCTTTTCAATCTTCTTCTCATTTGATAAAGTTCTATTAATGATAGAAGTAAGAATAATGCAAAAGGCAACTACCACAAAGCTCCAGAATACACCCAGAGCAAATTTGTCAGGATAATCTGGAAACTGCGGATCTTTTAAATTAATTTGAAGTAATCTCATTGAAAGAAAAATTCCTGCAAGAAAGTAAGAAATTCCGATAATATAAATAAGAATTTTATTAAAATTATAATTTTGGGATTTTTCTTCGTCTGAACTCCTTGATAAACCAAATTTTCTTAAAAAAGGTTTATGGAGAAACAAAAAGATCGTTATCATTATTCCAAAGTACAAAAAATCTTCATTCAGAACCTTGAATACATAAATTACCGTCCCAAGAGCTTCAAACAATAATCTAAGCACTAGTATGATACCGAAAACAATTGAACTAGTCACAAGTGAACTAAATCTGTATGGTTTCCTCACCGATTTTTCTTCAAAACAAAAATTGATAATAAAAACCGATAATAGTAGTAATATTATAAATGCCATTAAAGCTTCAATTATTGAGAGTCCGAAATTAGCTGTTATTCCTAAAATTTTTAAACACCTCTTATTTATATATGTAATCGAGGATCTAAAGCATCCCTCAATCCATCACCTATTAACATAAATCCAATTGCAGCAATAGCGATAAAAAGCCCAGGCCAAAAGACCGCATTGTATGCAGCCGATTCACCTCTTCCAAATTGAATATCTGTGCCCCAATCTGCAAACGCTTCATCTCCTAATCCTAAAAAGGCAATACCTACAAATCCTAAAATTGCCCCACCCATTGCTCCAAAGAAACCAATGATAATTGGAGAAATTGCATTTGGTAACACATGTTTAAACATTACTTTAAACTTTTCCGCTCCACTAGTTACCGCTGCTCGAACATAAACATTTTGTTTTACTTGTAACACCAGAGCTCTTACCCATCGAGTAGATCCGGGTATACCAAATAGACCGAATAGAATTAGAATATTATATAAACTATTTCCTATTAAAGGAGCTATAATAATAACAAGAATTAACGATGGAAAAGCAAACCAAAAATCACAAAAACGCATTATTATTGCATCTATCTTTCCCCCAAAGTATGCAGAAATCGTTCCCACTGCAAGACCACCAAGGGTACCAATTATAACAGGGAGAGCTGCTGCAGTCAGTGCAGTTCTTGCACCCCAAATTAATCTTCCAAGAATATCAAATCCGTATTTTGTCGTACCCAATGGATGTTCTGGTGATGGGTCAAGGTATGGTGTCTCAAAGGGGAAATCCGGTGGTGTTAAATTTTCGATAGTAAATGGAGTTAACCAAGGAGAATACACACCTAAAACAGCGATAAACAATATCATAACAATTCCTGCTATTGATAAAGGTTTAAGAAGGCGCCTAAATAATCTCCTTTTAGATTTTATTCTACCGATTTCATATTCAGTATCTTCAAAGTCTGGTTCACGCCAACCAGGTATCAAATAGAATTTTAGATATCTGAAAAAGCCACCTTTTTTTTTAACGGTTGGATATTGTTCTCCTTTAGTTTCTTCTAAATAAGGTTGTTCCATTTTATTATCACTTCTTCTATTCTTTTAATATATAATTCTTGGATCAATGATTGTATATGCAACATCTGCAATGAGAGTTCCTGAAATAATAACAATCGTGGAAAAAACAAGAAGCCCATTTATTACTAAATAGTCACCAAGAATTATAGCCATATACATAGTATATCCAAAACCAGTATAATTAAATGTCACTTCTACGAATAAAGATCCTAATAACGCTCCTGCGGTTCCTCCTATCACGAGGTGACTGGTAGGGAGTATTGCGTTCCGAAGGGCGTGTTTGTTAACGACATCCTTCTCCTTAACACCCTTCGCACGCGCAGTTCTAATATAATCCTGATCTAACACTCCCAACATACTGGATCGGGTTTGGCGGGTGATTCCAGATAAGGATACAAAAATCATACAACACACTGGAAGGATTAAATGAATGAGCGTATCCCACAAATATACCTGATCATTATACAACACACTATCAATCAGTCTAAATCCTGTACCAGCACCCCCCAAGGGAATTGGGCTATCTAAGACTGGATTATTCGGATATATTACCTCTAAATCAATTAATTGATGTGTAAAAGTTTTTAATTCAAGTCCTACAAATAATTGTAGCAGGGTGGCAATATAAAAAATTGGAAATCCTGCACCAAGGATCGCCAATCCTCGGATTAATGTATCTCTTGGTTTATCCTTATAATTTGCAGAAGTAACCCCAAGTTTAATAGCGATAATAGGGACTACTATTATCGAAAATATCATCAATTCGATTGTTTTAGGAAAAATCTGTGAAATAAATATTATTACTGGTAGACCTTCGGCAAGCAGAAAAGATTCACCCCAATCACCTTGAAAGAATCTTGAAAGATATATCCCGAGTTGTACATACCATGGATCCCAATAACCAGATCTTCGCAATTCTGCCTCATACCTTGCACGGTCCATAACATTCCCTTCTATTTTATTTAAAGCTGGATTTATTGACATCATATTAGCTAAAATCCAGGTAAATATTAAAACTGCAATGAGGATAGGAAACATTAGCAAAATTCGTTTTATGACATATTTTATCATATTTCGGGCTTGACGAGTCATTTTTTCCCTCTTTCTTGCCAGTTAAATCAATAAATTGTAAAGAAGTATTTTGAGCTCTTTCTAAATCTTCTTCTAGAATTAATTTTATTATTTCTAAATATTGATTTTTAAAAAAATTCACAATATTTAATGATTTCGATTTAATACGAGATATTTACGGTCGTAATCATTTGGTTTTGAAAAGTTTAAATAGTTAAGTGTCGTTACCATATAATATCTTTTATTAGGTGAAGAACTTTAATAAAAGTATCTTAAAAAAAAAACAAAACACGATAAGGAATAAATATATGAGAAAAACAACAAAAAGTCTTGCTTTCTTTTTACTAGTTTCGTCGATAATCTTACCACTACTTCCAACGATTACCGTAGCTCAGGATGATTATATTGTTTTTAAAAGACCTACCGCTGCATTAGCAGGAGAATGGGATCCAGCAATTACTGATTGGTATAATGCAATAGTCGGGGAGTATGTATTTTCTACTCTTGAGTATCCTATCGGTATACCTTCTTATGACTCCGCGGGTGTTAATGCACCATTGGGGAGTGAATGGATAGGAATCTTAGTCACGGATTGGGAACTTGAATACTGGCCTTCGGAAAATAACTCACAGGGATTTAATAATACCGGTGGAATTAAGTCAGTTACTTACACACTCCGAGAAGATGTAAAATTCACCGATGGTTCAGATTGGAACGCCACGGTGTTTAAATGGAATATCGATCGAACACATCTTATAAACGGGAACTATACTGGTCTTGCACAAGGTAATGCTAGATGGGAAGAGGAAGAAGGAAATTTATTAGGCACAGGGTTAGTAGAAGATTCCAAACCTTATTGGACCGCTTCGTGGGATCTATCCCGATTTGATTCACCAAATCTTGGAATCAATCCCCCTACTACACTACCAGTTGTTACGGATTATTGTTCATATGATCTTGGACCCAATGCATCCCTAGTCGAATACCCCGGAGTTCCTATATTACCAAATAATACAGTTCAAAATCAAAATCCTTACGGTGGGTGGGATACTGCCGTTGGAGCTGCTATACACAATGCTCCGTATGACCGATTTCCAGGTGTAGATTATGTGGAAATCCTTGAAAATCCGGCATCAGGAGGAAAGATCAAGGTTTATAATAATTTTTGGATAACCGAAGGATTTGGTACTTTTGTAAATTATCCAATGATCTCCTACCATACGTACAAAGATGAACACACTGTTCATGGCATTTACGGGTATGAAAACGGTGTTTTAACACCTCCAAATACGGGGATAGTCGACCATATGGTTGGTACCGGGCCTTACAAATTTGTAGAGCACGATGAAACAGGTACACCCCCAGGGGGTCATATGATAAAAAATGAGGATTATTGGAATAAAACCGCCCTTGAAGCTCGGGATCTATTTCAAGTTGATAGAGTAGAAGTTATTAAGTTTCCTGCAGGTGAATTAGGAAAAGAAGCTCAAAATACTGCTTTACTTACACATGCAATTGATTATTCATGGGATTCCATGTTTCAACCTTTAGATTACAATGCTATAATGGCAAGAACAGATATTCAATATCAAGATGCTACTCCTTCAGAATATAAAACCAACATCGTTTTGAATTGTATCAATGAAACATGGTGGGCATGGCCTTGGGCTGATTCATGGAGAACGGGTTTCTACCCATTGGCAGGTAATAAAACTGCGGGTGGTGTTCCTCAAGCGATGCGAAAAGCTATGAGTTTTGCGTTTAACTACGATCTGATGATAGGAACCGTTTTAAATGATCGTGCAATTCGAAATGGTGGTATATTAGGAAACGCAAACTTATACTATAATGACTCTGTAGGAATAGCTGACTATAATAAAACGAAAGCCCGAGAAATTCTACTTACAACGGGTGCTGATACATCAGGAGAAGTTTTTACACTCTATGGAGCTTATGAAGGATATTGGCCCGATTCAGATCTCTATAATTTCAGTAAGATGTGTGCTGATCGAGGTTTAACCGCAAGTAGCACGGATGCAGAATGGCGAAATGTTGCAGAAACAAATCCGATATATACGCTTAACTTTTATTGGGATTCTGCTCATCAAGATGTCCAGAGTGTGCTATTACAATCTCTTAAAGATATTGGTGTAGCATTAAAAGACGAAGTTGGAGTTACCAATAAAGTTACGACTATTATTTGGGCTACTGTTCAAATAGGACATATTACTACATTCGACGGGGAATACGGTCTCTTTTCATGTGGTGGTTGGGTAATGGATGAACACATGCCTCATGATAACCCTCAGTTAAATACTTTTTGGCATTATGTCGATCCCGATAGAGGTAGATGGAGAGAACAAGCTCTAACGGAAGGGGTTGCTGGAATCACAAGTTGGCATTATTGGGGCAATTACGGATTTAACTTTGACGCAAGAGTTGATCCAATTTATGATCGTATAGCAACTTCAACCCCATCTGAAAAAAAGCAATGGTTTTCAGGGATAGCTGATATACAACAAAACGATAAATTTGGAGTGATGTTCTTATATGAAGCTAAAGAAGGATGGGCTCTATGGAAAGACTGGGAAATCGACCTTATACCAAGCAGAACAGGACACTTAGCTGGCATATGGGGAGGCGTTTCAAATTCGTTAGTGAAATTTGTAGGCTTAAATCCAGATTATCCTCTAATTCCAGGATCCCCATTACTCATTACATTGACCGTTTCAACAGTATCGACACTTGGTATTATCTATGTATTAATCAGAAAGAAAAGACTCAGATAAAACTACAAAATTAACAAAGGTAAATATTAAATATTTTTATTTTTTTTTTTATTACTCTTTTCTGTTATTTGCACTTTGTTTTTGTCAGTAAATTTGCACTTAAATTTTGACAATTTTTGTCAAGTCTTCTGACAATTTTCGGAACATATTTTCCACATAACATTTTTAAGTAATTTCCATACTATTGGAGCGCTTTTCGGGGGTATTTCTTTTTTAAGCTCTATAATTCGGTTAAAGACTTTGGGAGTGTATTTTCAAGCCCGTTTGTACTTCTTTTTTATTTTGTGTTGATCGAGTGATTTCTCTTGATAATTAGTATTTAACCATCTATATATTGTTCTCTCAGATTTACCATAATGAGATGCAAGTTCTTCAATTGTAAGACCTTTATTATGACGTAATTCGCGTGCTTCTTCACTATTTATTTCATTTTTAGGTTTTTTCATCGATATCAGTGTTTTTTCTTTTTTGATAGATTTTGGGTAGATACAATACTTTCAAAAGCACTCTTAAAGCAAAATACGATTTAGGTCTTACATTAGCCTATAAATTCCCTCATCCTAAGTTACCACTCACTTCAAAAATGTCACTTATACTACAAACGACAATATGTGTGGTGTCAAAAACTACCTGATAAAAAGCCTTAAAAATAACTGGATTTTTCTAATATTTTTCATTACAGATGATTTATGGTCAATAACTAAATAAATGGCAATAAATTACAGGTTTTGTGACAATTTTTAATTACTGATCACATCTTTTCTATTTATATTTCGAGTGGGATTTTCTCAAGAAATTTCGAGATTGCAGATTGTCAAATAGTCTTGAAACTAAAATTTTGATTAATTAGGAAAGAATAAAATGATACCATTGACAAGAAATTCTGAATCCCATTAAAGAATTAAATATATAAAAAATAATAGATTAAGATTTTTGACAACTATCTTATTTAAAAGAAGATTTAATTAAAATTTTTTCCGCTTTGAAGTAAATTGTTTGAGTTTCATCCCACATACAGCTCCGGAGATAGCTAAAGCAAATAAAATGATTATGTCAAGGTAGCCTTCAATTCTTCCAAATTTAAGAAATATTGGTTCCATCGAAAAACCAAACATTATAACATAAAAAATAAATCCTTCTGCGACAAGAATTGGTACTAACCAAATTGAAGCTTTAATTCCATAATGAGGAATATCTTCTTTATAAGTTAAGATAAAGCATACACCAAACAGTATTAATGCAGGTAAGAAGAAACTTTTTAAGTAAGTAGTATATGTCCAAAAGAGGATTGTTCTATCCATATCTACAAAGGAGATCCAATGTCCATACACATCGTACAACATAGTATTAGCAATGATTCCATAATAACCTAAAAGAACAAGAATGTACGCAAATATAATTCCCCCTTGTCTTCCCCAATCGATTTTTATATGTCCTTTTTCACTACGTTCATTCATTTGAATTTCAGTTTCCATCTAGTTAAAACACCTATTTAGTATTATTTAAAAACTTAAAGTAATTTGCAAAATTCTTTTTGAAATTTAAATTCTTTTTATTTTGAGCTGTTATTTCTCGAAATTTTACGTCCGTAAAATTTTACTATTTAAGAAATCTCGAGTTTGACTATCCCAGATTTCATTCATAGAATTTTCTTTCTTCCATTCTTGTTTTGAGACTTCTTTGAAGAATTCAATTCCCGAACTTTTAGGTAATTCATCGATAAATTCAATGTATCGTGGCACATGAAAATAGGAGAGATTGCGATATAAGTATTCACTAAGTTCTTCATGATTAATTGAAAGTTTTTTCAATCTTACCGCGATGATTTTAAATTCAACATTCGCCTTATCTTCATGCCAAATAGGTATAACAGAAGATTCGATGATATTTGGATGTGAATTTGCAACTCTCTCAATATCCTGTGTAAAGATCACCTCATTGCCTTTGGATATAATCTCCCTTCTTTTCCCCTTATAATAT
>JAGXNR010000002.1 GCA_019894875.1 Promethearchaeota archaeon
GTCTGATAACAAAAATATTATTGAATTTGACAATCTTTATTGTCAATTTAAAACTTTAGTGAATTTTTCTTTTACGGCAGTATAAAGGTAAAAATCACATTTCTACCATATTAATAGACATGATATGAAAAAAAAAATTGTCAATTTTTTTAACAAAAAAATAAAAAAAAATATAATAATTAGATGACACTTATAGCAGGAAATTAGAAATCCCTTAAATTGCCTATAAGGGCAGTTATATAGTAATCATAATTTAAACTTAGTATCAAAATGCTAAAATTAGAAAAAAAAATTTATAAATCAAAACTCTAAATCGAAGATAAATTATTATACCGAAAACCCTAGCTATGAGTTAGTTCCCCTTCAACTAAAATTTTTTTGAAAGGATCATTCTTTTTCGGTTTAAATTTTATGAGGAGCTAATGCTTCAATCTCTTTCATTACGATTTCAATAGATTCAAAATATTCCTCCTTACATTCAATTTCAGTACTACAAATCCCTTTTATTTCTTCGACAAATTGTTTGTCTCTATAATATTTGAGATCGATTGCTCGAGCGGGACATGATGAAACACAAACACCACAACCTTTACACTTTAAATCATCTACTTCGGCAATACCTTCCCCATTTACTGTGATTGCTTTATAATTACAGAGTTTTTCACATCTATGACAACCCATGCACAGATTTTTATCTATTTCAGCAATAATTAATTCTTGAATTATTGTATCTTTAGAAAGTAATGTTGATGCCTTACTGGCCGCGGCTAACGCTGTTGAAACTGAATAAGGGATATTTTTGGGTCCAACGGCACATCCACATATATAAATACCCATATTATTTGTCTCTTGAGGTTTTAGGCATCCATGAATCTCATTTAAAAAACCATTCGAATCCGTACTT
This sequence comes from Promethearchaeota archaeon, assembly GCA_019894875.1. The sequence continues at coordinate 905 of JAGXNR010000002.1, forward strand.
AATCCCAAAATTTCAATAATTTTTGCTGTATTTCTAGAAGGGACCATACCTGTTGATAATACCACTAAATCCGTGTCTAAGGTAATAAAATCACCTGTTAAAGTTGAAGAAGCTCGAATTTTTAGCGTTTTTGTCTCTGGATCTTCTCGTATATCTCCTACTTTTCCCCGAACCATCATTATACCTGCTTCTCTTGCTTTTCTATAATATTCTTCATTCCCTTTATCCCAAGCTCGAATATCTATGTAAAAAATAACAATATCCATATCCGGATATTCTTGTTTTAGCAGTTGAGCATTTTTCAGAGCAACACTACAACAAACTACAGATCAATAGGGGTTCCCGTTTAAGGTTCTCGAACCAACACATTGAATCATAGCTACTGTTCTTGGGGTTTTACCATCAGAGATTCTATAAAGATGACCCCCTGTTGGTCCAATTGGACTTAACATTCGTTCTAACTCTAGTTGTGTAATTACATTAGGATAAATACCATATTTATAATCGTTATATTTCATAATTGGATATTCATCCCATCCAGTAGCAACAATGATTGCTCCAACTGTTAAATTGATAAACTCAGGTTCTTGTTCAAATTCAATAGCTTCAGCTGGACAGTTTTTTTGACAGTTTTTACATTCTATACAGACGTCCCTATCAATTAAAGCAATTTTAGGAACTGCTTGTGGAAAAGATATGTAAATCGCGCTCCTTTCGCCAATACCTCTATTGAATTCGTTTGGGACTTTTATTGGGCATTTTACTGTGCATAATCCGCAACCCGTGCATTTCTTTTCATTAGTATAACGGGGATTTTTTCGTATTTTAACATTATAATTACCAGGAATGCCACCAAATTCAATAATTTCACTATAAGTAAATAGTTCTATATTTGGGTGCTTTGAAGTACTTACCATAATAGGTGCGAGCACTCATATTCCACAATCATCGGTGGGGTAAATTCTATCTAATTGCGCCATTTTTCCACCAATTGTGGCTTCTCTTTCAACTATGTAAACAGGAATCCCTTGGTTTGCTAAGTCTAAAGCAGCATTCATCCCAGCAATTCCAGCACCAATAACTAAAACAGCTTTTTCTACCGATAATTTTTTATGAGGGATAACTTCTAATTCCCGTGCACGATTTATTCCTGATTGTATTAATCTTATAGCTTTTTCAGTGGCTTTTTTTTTATCATATGAGTGAATAAATGAGCATTGTTCGCGTAGATTAACCATTTGAAAATAATATGGGCTTAATCCCGCTTCAATTAATACTGATCGATAGGTAGATTCATGAATTTTTGGTGTACAAGCTGCAACAACAATCCGATTTAAATCTAAATCTAAAATATCGTTCTTAATAAGTTTTTGTCCAGGATCACTGCAAGTAAAATCATTTACTCTAGCAATCATGACACCAGTGAGTAGTTCAACATAATTTCTAACAATATCGCAATCAATGCTAGCACCAATATTTACTCCTCATCTACAGATATATACTCCTATCCTAACATTGGTCTGTGCTTCAGACATCTAATCCACCTTTGTAAAACATCACCAATTATTTTTTATAATAAAAATTTTTATTTTCAATTCTGAAAAAAATACAAAATTTACAAAAATGTAATTGTAATCACTTTTTAATGTTATATTCCGATTAAATAATGAGGTGAAAGAAATTTAAAAAATCTGATAAGAAAAATATTAGTTATTTTGACAAATTAGATTATCAATTTTCTATTTAGTAGACGGATCGGATCTATTTATGATCCAAGTTCACCATATTGTTTATAGTTTTCCTAATATTTAGTAATGATATTTCACTAGTATAATATAGGAAAAAAGAAGGATTTATATATCTTGACAACAATACTTATCATAGTGATCATATTACTCACTAAAAACAATCATTATATATATGAGATCAAAAATAATTTTGGTGATTCTTAAAAATGAGAATAAAAAATTTTAAGGATTTAATTAAAGAAGTTCACGAACCTGGGATATGTCAACAATGTGGAGGTTGTGTAAGTTTTTGTAATTCAATTGAAAATAATGTAATTGGTATGAAGGATGTTAATTCACCACCAAAATATATAAATGAGGATAAATGTCTTGAATGCGGAATTTGTTATTTAGTTTGCCCACAGACTCATATTTTAGACGATGATCTCAATAAAACTTATAATTTTATAAATTTTTCATCTATGCCATTTGGATTTATAGACAATATTTACTCATGTCAATCCATAGATAAAGAATTTTTAAAATTTGGAACAGATGGCGGGGTAGTAAATTCCTTAATTAATTATTTATTAGAGAAGAAAGTAATTGATGGAGCTATCGTTGCGAAAACAAAAGCTCCTTTTTCTAGAGAGGCAGCTATTGCTAGAAATAAAAAAGATTTAATAGAGACATCAGGAATTAAGTTGGATTTACTTCCACAGCTAGATGAATTACATAAATTTCACACGTATACAAGTTCACTTCCCAAATTAAAACAATACAAATTTAAAAGATTAGCTGTAGTTGGAACACCGTGTCAAATTTATACAATTAGATGCATGCAGAGCTTAGGTATTATTCCTTCACAGAATATTGAGCTTTGTTTAGGATTATTTTGTTACGAGAACCTTTTTTTTGATGAGCTTAGAATTGAGAAATTTGAAAAAGAATTCAATTTGAAATTCGAAGATATCGAAAGAATAAACATTAAAGAAGATTTAATCATTACAATGAAAAAAAATGGAAACAATCAAAAAATAATCCATATTCCCTTTGAGAGTATAAACGATTACATGCGTCAAGCTTGTTTTGCTTGTAGCGATTTCACTAATATTTATGCGGATATCTCATTTGGAGGATTAGGTTCTTTGGATAAATTCACTACAGTAATCACTCGCACTAAAAAGGGCATGAACATAATTAAGAATGCAATTAATGCAGGAGTAATTAAACCTGATAGATTGGATCTAACACGCAAAGAGAAAATGAAAGAGAAAATTTCTAAATTCTGTCATATGAAGATCGAACGATTTGAAAACTTTATGAAAAATAAATTGATTACATGCAAATCTCCACCCTTAGCTTTAAAAATTAACGATGAGTAAGTAGTGTAAAGAGTTTTTAAAAAATAATTTCATTTTTTTTTATTTTAGTAGAATTAAAGCTTTTGTTTGAAAATAACCAAAAAAAGAGGGATTTTGACGAAGGATATATATTCAATATTATCTCATCCATTTAGAAGAAGGATATTAAATGTTCTAGAAAATGAGGGTTATATACCGTATACAGATTTAATGGAAAGACTTGGTTTAGAAACTACAGGTCAGTTAAACTTCCATCTCAAAAAAATAGGATCCCTAATAGATAAAGATAAGAAATCATATTTTCTTACAGAAGAAGGAAAGCGTGTCCTGAAGATAGTAAATATTAATAAAAGGATTTTATCAGGAGAAGATATTGACGAGTATTTAGATTCAAAGGGAAGCGAAATAAGTCGAGTTGGGGTTATTATTTGTAATTGTAACACAGAAATTTCAAGGGTTATAAATATAAATGCTCTTGAAAACTACGTAAATAAGTTAAAATATGTTGTTTCCGTCAAAGTTTTTGAAAATCTATGTCAGGAAAAAAACTTTATTAAGATTGCCAAATGGGTTAAAAATAATTTCTTAAACAAAGTAGTTATTGCCGCATGTTCCCCAAAAACACATCAACATATTTTTGAACGCATTTTTGAGGATGTTATTGAACGCGCAAACATAGAAATAGCAAATATTAGAGAACAATGCTGTTGGGTGCACCAATTTAAAGTAAATAATGTAGATCCTTCACTCATTTTAGAGAAAGCAAAATTATTAATTGAAGTTGCAATTGAACGGGTGATTCTTCAGAAAACTGTAAAAATTAAAAGAGTTGAGATCGAAAAGAGTTGTGCAATCATAGGTGGTGGAATTGCAGGCATGAAGCTCTCATTAAATTTAGCAAGAGCAGGAATTAAAGTATATCTTATCGAAAAATCACCAACTTTGGGAGGAAAGGTAGCTAGGTGGGATCGAATTTATAAAATGGACGATTGTTCTATTTGTTTCATTTCTGAATTGATAGCTGAATTAGTGAAAGAAAAAAATATAAAAATTTTTACTAATACCGAAATCGAGAGTGTATCAGGTGAGGTTGGAGATTTTATAATTGATTTAATTAAAAAACCCCGTTATGTTGATGAGAAAAAATGCACTGGTTGTAAACAATGCATAGATGTATGTAGTATAGAAAAATCCAATCAATACGAATTTGGTTTAATTAATAGAAAAATTATATACATCCCATTTATTCATTCATATCCATATGTTCCTTTAATCGATATGGAAGATATAGATAATTGTCTTAATTGTAGAATTTGCGAACGTGCTTGTATAAATAAAGCAATTATTCTTGATCAAAAACAAGAGAAAATTAGGATCAAAGTTGGTGTAAAAGTCATTGCAATTGGTGCTGATTTATACTCGGATTTGGAGCAATACCATTATGATCCACTAAATGACATAATTACGTCCCCTGAATTTGAAAGAATGCTTTCTTCAGATGGTTTCACAGGTGGGGAAATAATAAAAATTTCTAATAAAAAACCTGCAAAGAGAATTTCAATTATTCAATGTGCATGTTCTCCTGATCATCAACATAAACTTCATGACATCCTTGCTTTAAAATATCTAAGTTGTATAAATGTAAAAAATCCTGAATGCACCGTAAATGTTTTCTATGATTTATATAAAATTAATGACAAAAATGATTTTTTACTCAGTTCAAATGACCCCAGATTCCATTATGTTAATAAGATAAAAATTGTTGAGAAAAATAATGAAAAGCGGATTATTGCAGATTCAATAGAATATCCAAGCGATTTGATTATATTAAATCTAGCAATAGTTCCAAATAAAGACTTAAAAGCATTTAGAAAGACTATGGACTTCACTTTGGATGATAATGGCTTTATGAGTGAAGAAACCTTAGCTTCAGGAATATATGGAGTTGGAACTATTTTTGGTCCTTTAGATTATAAATCTACAATTTCTACAGCTAATAATGTCGCTTTAAAAGTGATTTCATTACTTTCACAGGATTACTTAATAGCAGAATTTAGTGGAATAGAAATAAATGAGGAAAAATGTGGCTTATGTGGCTTATGTTCTAAAACTTGTCCATATAATGCAATAACAATCGAGTCTGATAAAATTAGCATTGATAAATTCAAATGTAAAGGATGTGGAACATGTGTAAGTGTGTGTCCTACAAATTCAATAGATTTGAATATCGACACTTCTGAAAAGTTTCTTAAAACAATTGAAGTACTTTCAAAGTATAAGAAAAGTCCGAAGATTATCGCGTTTTGTTGTGGTTCTTGTGGATACGCGGCAGCTGATGATGCTGGTCTTAAAAAAATTTCGTATAATCCAAATATTTTCATCGTGCGAGTTCCATGTACGGGTCGTGTTGATACAAATTTTATAATTAAATCATTTGAGCATGGATTTGATGGAGTTATGGTTATTGGATGCAATGAGAACGCATGTCGATACATTGATGGAGTAGAAAGAATTAATAATAAAATCAGATTATTAAAAAAGATTTTAGGGCCAAAATACCGTAATCGTGTTATTCTTGAGCATATGAACGCTGTTGAGGGTTATAAATTTGCGGAAAGTGTTAAGAAATTCTATAACCATTTGAAGGAGGAGATCAAAATTGAAGCCTAGATTTATTATAATTTCTTTAACATCATGCAGCGGTTGTATCTCAACATTCATCTCCTTAGATATTTTTCCTCAATTCCTTGAAAGAACTAAAATAATTCATTTTCCATTCATCTTAGATGGAGAAAAAATTGAAGATTGTGATATTGCTTTAGTAGAAGGCTGCATTTCTGAAGACTCGGAAATTGGTCTCCTCAAAGAAGTTAGAAAACATGCTAAAAAAGTGTATGCCCTTGGAACATGTGCAGCTTTTGGAGGGATTTTAAGTCTTTCGAATTCAAGAAAAATAAAACCAATCTCAACTTATATTGAAATTGATGGTATTATTCCTGGATGTCCTCCTCCTTCAAAAATTTTTGGGAATCTTTTAATAAGAATAATGGAAAATAAAGATACAAGCTTGTCTGAAAAAGTGTTGTGCTCTAGTTGTCCATTAAGAGGAAATATGGTGGGCAATTTAGATACCAAAATAATCAAAATAAATCCTAACCCTGATGAAATTGTTCTAGGTGAAGAAAATTTAGACTGTTTTCTGAAAAAAGGGATTCTATGTCTGGGACCGGTAACTCGAGAGGGATGCGAGAGTAAATGTATAAAAGTTGGACTTCCATGTGAAGGGTGTATGGGTCCTGTTTCAAAAGATTTTACGTCAAATATTATTAATTTTTTAAGTTTGATTAATCTTTCTAAGGATTTAGAATATTATGAAGGAATATTTTATCGTTTTTCTAAACCAAAATTAAGAGGGTGATAATACTGTTAAAAATAGTAGATGTGTGTACTCGGGTTGAGGGTCATGGGAATGTAAAAATTTTAGTAAAGAACGATGAAATCTCAAGCGTTGATTTCGAAATTGGATCAAACCGAGGATTTGAAAGCATTTTAATTGGAAAAAAACTAAATGATATTCCTAAAATTGTATCCCGAATATGTGGTTTATGTTATGCAAGTCAAACAATTGCTAGCTGTAAAGCAATAGAAAATTTATTTGAAATAGCTGTGCCAGAACAATCTATCCTTTTAAGGTATCTACTACTATTTGGGGAATTAATTAAATCACATTCTATGCATTTTTTCTTCCAATCCTTACCGGATCTTTTTCAAATTTTTCAGGTTAGTCAAAAACCATTCTCTCCATACGAATTGATTAGATATGACTCTCAATTAACAACAAAAGTATATGAGTTAATTAAAATTGGCAACGAGATCGAAACAATTTTTGGTGGAAGATCTGTTCATTTGATTAGCCCAATTCCAGGAGGGCTTATTTATTTACCTTCTCGAAAAAATATATCTATAGCACGAAAATATTTTCAAAAGGCTATAATCAACTTGGAATGGATAATGGAGAAATTTATTGATTTATTTTCCAATCACGCGCCTCCCAAAGAATTTGATCTCCCAGAAGTAATGTATATGGGTTTAAATAACTTTGGCAATTTTGATAGGTACAAGGGGACCTTAAACATTAAAGAAAATGAAAGAAATTCAATCGAATTCGAAGAAAAAAACTATTCTTCCTATTTTGAAAAGGATATCAATATCAGGGGCTTTGATTTTCATTTTGATAAAAGTAAAAGGTTTTTAGTTGGTCCTATTTCCCGATATAAAATTACTGAAAATTATGAAATTGATAAGATCAATACTTATCTTGAATATTTTAATAAATCTTGGCAGAATGGGGTTTTATTCGCTAACTTTCTTAGGTTGTTAGAAATGTACTTTGAATCTCACCAAGGATTGAAAATTTTAGAAGAACCTGCGTTAAATAGGAGAATACTGCTCCCATCTCTTACCTCTTTGAAAAATTCTGAAGGAATAGGAGTTATCGAAGCACCAAGAGGTATGTTACTACATCATTATTACGTAAATGATAATAGTGTGATTAAAAAAGCAAAGATCTTGATCCCGACCGAAATTAACATTTTATTAATTAATGATATGATAACAAAATATGCTCAAGAATTATACAATAAAACGGGGGATTTAAATTTAGTTAAAAAAAAAATTCAGACGGTTATTAGAGCATTTGATCCTTGTATATCCTGTGTTGTGCATTAGATTTTTGATTTGAAGATTTTCAATATAAATTTTTTATATAATAAGGAGATGTGTGACATGATTACAAAAATGAAATTTGAAAATTATATTCATAGGTTAAAGGTTATTATAGTTGTTATTCTTTTAATTATCTCATTCTTATTAAATTACTTCTTTCAAATAGTACTTAATATTGATGTAATTTTTTCCCATTTTTTTTATATTCCTATAGCTTTTGCTTGTTTTTGGTGGAAAAAGAAAGGGTTAATTGTATCAATAATACTAGCAGGATCATTGATCTTCTTTCCATTTTTTTTTAGAATGGATATATTGAGTTTACAAAACATAGATAATCTTCTTCGAGCTTTATTGTTTATAGTAAATGGGATTATTTTTAGTATTTTGAGCGAATATATCTCTAAAAACGAAAAACTAACCGAGGTGAACGAGAATGTAAATTTTTACAAAGATTTACTTACTCACGACATGAACAATATTATTCAAAATATTTTATCATCTACAGAGCTCTATTCAATATATAGAAAAAATGGAAAAAATGCGGAAGATTTAGATGAATTAGTGAGTATTATAAGAAATCAAGGCTTTAGAGGTAAGAATTTAGTTTCAAATGCACAAAAACTTTCAAGATTGGAGGAATCTAATATCTTTATAGAAAAACTGAATCTAATAGAAATACTAAAGGAAACAATTACATTTATTCAAAGAAGTTTCCAAGGAAGAAAAATAAATATCTCTATAGATTCCCAAAATCAAACGATCTGGGTTAACGCAAATAAACTCTTGTTAGATTTATTTGAGATTATATTAATAAATGCCATTAAATATAATAATAATCCTGTTGTGGAAATTAACATACATATTTCAAAGGAGTTATATCATGAAATCAATTATTTAAAAATTGAAATTATGGATAATGGTATTGGAATATCGGATGATCGGAAAGTAACTATATTTAAGAGGAGATATAATAGAGATAAATATTCTAAAGGAATGGGTTTTGGATTATCACTTGTTAAGATTATAATAAACAAATATAATGGAAAAATTTGGATCGACGATAAAGTACCTGGAGATCATTCTCAAGGAAGTAACTTTATTCTTTTAATTCCCGAAGCTATTAAATAAAGTTTTATAGAGATTTTAATTAGTTTTGTGTACAAAATATTCAAACTTTTTTAAATAATTATTAAAAAGATTTATAAATAAGGATCTAGATTTCTTATCCCGATCATTAATATTATCATAATGAAGATCTTAATTTAATAATCAATCAAAAATTTCCGATTTTAGAAATGGTAATATAGTAATCTATATATAAAAAGTTTGAATCTTTGCATAAAGAGTGAAGATTTTTATATTATGATTACTATTCTTGTCATAGTGATTAATATTTTTAGAAAATTTTTTAAAAAATATCAATACGAATTTTAAGTGTAATCAACTAGAAAACTGAAAGTTGAAAAATTTATGGAGGGACTTATGTTAATAGAAGAAAAGAAAAATGAAGAAAAAAAAATTAAAGAGAAATGTCCTAAATGTGGTTCAACTTTAGAATGTAGTGATTATATATATAGACGTAGATCCTCTTTTAGTGGTTACCAATGTTCCAATTGTGGATTTTCTGAATTTTATGATAATAACTAATTACTGGTTTAATTTTTTCTATAGCGAAAATGAAATCTATTGAGGTATCAAATAGCCTTATTTCAGGAGTGATATTTGAAAATGTAGTCGGTATGGCAAATTATTGTTATAGCTGCAATCGCTGTGTCACTGTGTGTCCATTATCTTATCTAGACATCTTTTCTCCCCGAAGTTTAGTAACAGATTTAATTTTTTCACCAATAGAAGACGTTCTAAATAATCATAATATATGGAATTGCCTTACTTGTGGTCAATGCACAATTTATTGCCCAATGACTCAAGAGAATACGGGTGTAAGATTTCCTGATTTAATTTTAGAATTGCGAAAGGCATCATTTCACAATGAAACAGAAAAAAAAAAAATGACTCAATGTGAAACTCATGATGGAATTTTCGACATAATTCCCAAAATTCAGGCGGATGAATCCATCCATCCAGATAAATTAGATTTTTTAAAAGGAACTCAAATTAAAATAAGTGAGTCAGGTGAAATTGCCTACTTTGTAGGATGCTTGCCCTTAATGGAAGAAATGCTTTATAAATTTGAAATTAAATATACCAACACCGCAAAAACTATATTAAGCTTATTAAATGAAGCAGATATAATTCCGGTTGTATTAAATGATAAATGCTGTGGTCATGATATGCTTTGGGGAAGAGGGGATATCGTAACTTTTAAAAAGTTAGCAGAATACAATGTTCAACTTTATAAAGATGCTGGAGTTAAAACGATTATAATTGGATGTGCTGAAGGATATAGAACTTGGAAATATGATTACCCTAAAGTAATTATAGATTTTAAGTTTGAAATAATGCATTTTTCAGAATTCTTTTTAAGGGAAAAAATTCTCGAAAATGTAAGATTCCCGCAGGGAAAAGAAATTAAAGTCACATATCACGATTCTTGCCGTATAGGGCGTTTAGGTGGTAAATTATACGACGCACCAAGAGAACTAATTAAAATGATTCCTGGGGTTAAATTGATTGAAATGGATAATATTAAAGATGATGCTAATTGTTGCGGTGTTGTAGGATTCATGAACTGTAATGAATATTCTCGACTGTTAAGGCAGAATCGTATAATAGAAGCAATAAATACTGGAGCAGACTATTTAATTGTTCCTTGCCCAAAGTGCTTAACGCATTTTAAATGTTATCTTAATGAACTCTTTGGGGATGATGAAGGGTTTAAAAATAAAATAAAACTAATAGATTTAGCAAATTTTATTGGAAAGTTACTCTACCTTGTTTAAATGGTAGATTTAAGAAATAGATAATTCCTTATTGTTATTTAATTGAAATGAAATCATAAAATTAAGAAAAACATTAAAGTTTTACATAAGCATTGGATGAATGAAGAAAAATTAGAAAAAATGAGTTATGCAATCATTTTAAATTTACAATAAAAATTGGTATTATCTTAGAATGAATAATTTCAGATTAAGTGTAGTCTCATGGGAGAAAATCTAAAAAGTGTTTTAATCATTGGTGGAGGAATAGCAGGAATTCAGGCATCCTTAGATTTAGCTGAAAGAGGAACAAAAGTAGAATTAGTTGAAAAAAATGGATGTATAGGAGGAAGAATGGCTCAGTTAGATAAAACTTTTCCTACTAATGACTGTTCTATATGCATTTTAGCTCCGAAACTTGCTGAATGTTCGCGTCATCCAAATATTACATTGCATACATTATCAGAAGTAAAAGAATTGACGGGAAATTCAGGAGACTTTAAAGTTAAAGTTTTTAAGAAAGCTAGATATGTAAAAGAAGATAAATGTATAAATTGTGGTGTTTGTGTAGAAAAATGCCCTATGAGGGTAAATAATGAGTTTGATATGAAATTAAGGAAACGTAAAGCAATTTATATCGATTATATTCAAGGAGTACCTTCAATTATGAGAATTGATAAACATAATTGTCTTTTTTTCACAAAAGGAACTTGTAGAATTTGTGAAAGTGTATGTGAAAGAGAAGCTATAGATTTTGATCAAAAAGATAAAGAAATTGAACTCTTTGTAGGATCAATAATAATTGCCACGGGATATGATGTATTTGATGCTTCTTTAGTACCTCGTTTAGGATATGGCAGGATTAATAATGTTGTAACGGGATTAGAATTCGAAAGATTAATTTGCGCCTCAGGTCCATTAGGTGGGCATTTAATTAGGCCATCAGATAAGAAAGAGCCTAAAAAATTAGCATTTATTAATTGTGTAGGATCTCGAGATGTTAAAAATAATCCTTATTGTTCTACATGTTGTTGCATGTATACTACAAAAGAAGCTATGGTTGCTTATGAACATGATAATGAAATTAAATCCACTATTTTTTATATAGATCTTAGAGCTCCAGGAAAAGATTTTCAAAAATACATTAAAAGAGGAAATAGGGAATACAATGTTAATCATGTTAAGGCTAAAGTTGCTAAAATTATTGAAGATAAGGAGAAAAATCCAATTGTCATTTATGAAGATATAAATACGTTTAAAATCAAACAAGAACCTTTTGATATGGTTATATTAGCAACCTCTATGGTTCCTAAGAGAGATGCAGGAGAATTAGCAAGAACTTTAGGAGTTGAGCTTGATCATTACAATTTCTTTAAGGGGGAAACTTATCATCCTCAATCATCTTCAAAAAAAGGTATTTTCTTATGCGGGGCATGTAGGGAACCTATGGATATCCCAACATCAGTTCTAGACGCAAGTAGTGCTGCAGCAAGAGCTGTTGAAATTATAATTGAGATGTAAAATGATGGAGGATATAAAAATTGGAGTATTTATCTGTCATTGTGGAACAAATATAGGAGGAGTATTAGACATTGCCCGCATAACAGAATATGCAAAGACATTACCTAATGTAATTTATGCCGCAGACAATATTTATACATGTTCCGAAGTTGGGTTATCAGAAATTAGAGATAAAATAAAAGAATTTAATTTGAATCGGGTTGTTGTTGCTTCTTGTACTCCTCGAACTCATGAAACTTTATTCAGAGAGACATGCCAAGAGGCAGGTTTAAATCCTTATTTATTTGAAATGGTAAATATTCGAGACCAAGACTCTTGGGTTCATATGAAAGAACCTGTAAAAGGAACTGAAAAAGCAAAGGATTTAATCCGTATGGGTATAAGTAAAGCAACCTTATTGAAACCCTTGGAAAAGATAAAGGTAGAAATTACGCCCTCTGCTGCTATTATTGGTGGTGGTATTGCAGGTATGACTGCAGCTCTAAATTTAGCAAAACAAGGATTTAAGACTACTATTATTGAAAAGGAATCACAATTGGGTGGAAACTTAAGATTATTGAATAAATTATATCCTATCGAAGTGGATGCCTCAAAATTATTAGAAATAATCTATATAATAGAAAGAAATAAAAATATAAATGTAATTACGTCAGCTGTTCCAATTAAAGTAGAGGGATTTGTAGGAAACTTTGAAATATCGGTAAAAGAAAGAGAACATATTTCTAAAATAAAAACAGGAACCATAATAGTCGCAACTGGTGCAAAGCCATTGATTCCTGAGAATTTATTTCGTTATAATCGCAAATCTGTAATCACTCAATTAGATTTAGAACAGTTATTAAAAAAGAATAAATTAGTTGCCCAAAATATTGTAATGATTCAATGTGTTGGAGCACGAAACAAAGAAAGACCGTATTGTTCAAATATTTGTTGTATGACCGCATTAAAAAATGCTATGATTATAAAGGAACTCAATCCAAATTCAAATATAATAATACTTTATAGAGATATTCAGGTACATGGAACAACCTACGAGGATTACTATAGAAAAGCAAGAGAGGTTGGAATTTTATTTATAAAATATTCTTCCGATAAGCCTCCAGTAGTTAAAGATAGTATTATTGAAGTCTATAATGAATTGAGAAATCAAGAATTTAATATCCCTTATGATCTTGTTGTATTATCAACCCCTCTTATAGCCCATGAAGACTCAACCACGCTTGCTAAATTATTAAAGATTCCTCAGCAAAATAACAACTTCTTTTTAGAAGCTCATGTTAAATTGAGACCTTCAGATTTTGCAACGGATGGAATATTTATATGCGGTTCTGCACACTGGCCTGCTGATGTTCGTGAAAGTATATCTCAAGCATTTGCTGCAGCATCAAGAGCAAGCCTAATCTTATCAAAAGATGTTTTAGAAGTGGAAGGATCTACAGCTGAGGTTGATACAGAGATTTGCATAAAATGTAAAATCTGTACAAGAATGTGCCCTTTTTCAGCAATTTATAAAAATGAAGTAGGAAAAATCGAAGTGAAACAAGTTCTTTGTAAAGCTTGTGGTGTTTGTGGAGCAAGTTGCCCTACTGGAGCAATTACTATCCATCATTTCACAGATGAACAAATTCTATCAGAAATAGCCTCATGTGGTGGTGAATTTTAATTGACTTATGAACCTCAACTGCTAGGTTTTTTATGTAATTGGTGTTCTTATGCTGGTGCAGATCTTGCTGGGGTAAGTAGAATCCAATATGCCCCTAACCTAAGAGCAATTAGGGTTATGTGTAGTGGAAGGGTTAATCCTATTTTTATCCTTGAGGCTTTCTTGAAAGGAGTCGATGGTGTACTTGTTTTAGGCTGCCATCTTGGAGATTGTCATTACATTAGCGGAAATTATGAAGCTGTTATAAAAATGGAAATGTTAGATAGATTATTAGGATTTAGTGGATACTCTGAACGATTACGTTTAGATTGGGTATCTGCTTCAGAAGGTAATAGATTTGCTCAAGTAGTTAATGAATTCACAGAAAAAGTCCGTGATTTAGGTCCCTCCCCTATAAAAGATAAGAATCAAAAAGCTGAAATAACAGATGAGCTTAAAGCAATAAAATCAGCTTTATCAGATTTAAGATTAAGGGCTTTAATAGCAAGAAAAAGATCTATAACAACAGAAGGCAATGTATATGGGGAAATAATCCCCGAAGAGGAATATAATAAGCTTTTAGAGCAGGCAATTAATGATGAATATCTCCGCCACAAAATATTAGTAAAAATAAAGAATAAAGGTAAATCTGTTCCGGAAATATCAAAAGAAATCAATGTTAAACCAAATAAAGTATTAGAACATATAGTATACCTAAAATCAAGAGGATTAGTTGATTTTGATACTATTAATGATATAATTCCAACATTTATATCAATTCAAGAGGATTAAATATGGAAAAAGTTGGCGCTGTTTTAGTCGTTGGGGGTGGCATCGGTGGTATTCAAGCATCTATGGATTTAGCTGATTCTGGATACAAAGTTTATTTAGTTGAATCATCAATGAGCATAGGAGGTGTGATGGCTCAATTAGATAAAACTTTTCCTACCAACGATTGTTCAATCTGTATCCTTGCCCCAAAACTCGTCGCAGCAGGACGACATGAGAATATAGATATTATAATAGGAACTATTATAGAAAAAGTAGAAGGGGAAGCAGGAAATTTTTTTGTTGATATTAAACAAAAATCCTTATATTTGGATCAAAATAAATGTACAGGCTGCGGTTTATGCTCCCAAGTTTGTCCTGTAGAAGCTATTGACGTATTCAATGAAGGGCTTTCAACAAGATCGGCAATATCAGTAAAATTTCCTCAAGCAGTACCATTAGTATATTCTATAGATAAAGATATGTGTATAGGGTGTGGTATTTGCGAAGGAAGATGTGAAGCTAACGCTATAGATTACACACTTGAGCATAGAAATATTAGAATCAATGTTGGTGCTATTATTTTAGCTATTGGATTTGATGAATTTGATCCAACACCTCTTAAAATTTATGGTTATGGAAAATATTTAAATGTAGTTACAAGTACTCAGTTTGAAAGAACCTTAAGTGCTAGTGGTCCTTTTTCTGGGACTATACTTAGGACTTCTGATGGTTTAATTCCCAAAAAGATAGCATTTTTACAATGCATTGGTTCAAGAGATAAAAATATTGGAATAGAATATTGTTCCTCTGTGTGTTGTATGTATACTGCTAAGGAAGCTGTTATTGCTAAGGAACATATGGATATTGTTGAACCAACCATTTTTTCAATGGATATTAGAGCATGTGGTAAAGATTTTGATAAATATATTACACGGGCTCAAGAGGAATATGGTGTTAGGTATATTCGAAGACGAATATCTTATATTCGAGAAGTTCCAGATACAAAAGATCTTAAAGTATATTATGAAACTGAAAGTGGAAAAATTGTTGAAGAGATTTTTAATCTTATTGTTCTTGCAGTTGGTGCACAACCTCCTCATAAAGCTAAAGAATTAGCTGAAAAATTGAATATTGAATTAAATGAATATGGTTTTTGCAAAACCAAACCATTTTCTCCAGCGAAAACCTCAAGAGAGGGAATTTTTGTATGTGGCATGTTTTCAGAACCTAAAGATATTCCAGAAACTGTGGTTGAAGCAAGCGCAGCAGCAGGAGCTGTTAATGTCTTTCTATCTGATGTAAGAGATACCTTAATTGCAGAAAAAGAATATCCCGAAGAACTAGATATCAGTGGAGATCCCCCTAGAATCGGTGTTTTTGTATGTCACTGTGGGATAAATATAGGTGGAGTTGTGAATGTTCCTGAAGTAGTTGAGTATGCAAAGACATTACCTAATATAATATATGTTGAAAGAAATCTATATACTTGTTCAGCTGATACTCAAACAAACATTAAAAAAAAGATTAAGGAGCATAATTTAAATAGGGTAATAGTAGCATCATGTACACCCAGAACACATGAGCCATTGTTTCAAGAGACAATTAGAGAAGCTGGCCTGAATAAATATCTCTTTGATTTAGCTAATATTCGCGACCAATGTTCATGGGTACATATGCATGAACCTGAAGAAGCAACAGAGAAGGCAAAAGATTTGGTAAGAATGTCTGTGTCAAAAGCTCGAAACTTAGTTCCCTTACAAGAACAAGAAATAAATATAAATCATAAAGGACTTATTATTGGGGGGGGTATCGCAGGCATGAATGCATCTTTAAACCTTGCGGATCAAGGCTATGAAGTATTTTTGGTTGAAAAAAATGAATATTTGGGGGGAATTGCTAGAAATATTTATGAAACCTTAGAAAATAATGATGTGCAAAAGTTTCTTCAGGAATTAATAGAAAAGGTTAGCAATCATAAATTTATAAATGTTTTTCTTGAGGCGGAAATTAACTCTGTTAGTGGATATATAGGAAATTTTACGACAGATATTACTTTCAGTAAAGAGAAAAAAAAAAAGAATGTTACGCATGGCATAATTATCGTAGCTACAGGAGCAAAGGAATACGAGCCACAAGTTAGCGATTTTCTATTTGGTCAGGATGATCGAATTATGACTCAATCAAGTTTTGAGAAAATTCTCTTTACAAATGAAGAAAAAATAAAAAAATTAAAATCCTTGGTTATGATTCAATGTGTTGGATCTAGAAATGATGAACATCCATACTGTAGTAGAATATGCTGTTCTGAAGCTGTTAAAAACGCTTTGAAAGCAAAAAAAATAAACCCCCGCTTAAATATAAGCATTTTGTATAGAGATATTCGAACTTACGGCTTTAAAGAAAAATATTACAATTTAGCGAGAGAAAAAGGAATTCTTTTTATTAGATTTGACAACGAAAAACCACCCCAAATCAAAATAAAAGATGGAAAGGTTGTAATTCAGTTGCATAAAATAGATATTGGGGAGATTAACATTTATGCAGATTTAACTGTTTTAAGTACAGGAATAATTGCCCCTGAAGATAATTTTAATTTAGCCCAGATGTTAAAAGTTCCTCTAAACGAGGATAGCTTCTTTTTAGAAGCTCATGTTAAATTAAAACCGTCTGATTTTGCGACGAATGGTATTTTTTTATGCGGAACCGCGCGTGGAGCAGCAAATATAAGAGAATCTATATCTCAAGCAAATTCAGCTGCATCTAGAGCAGTTACAATTTTATCTAAAGATGTATTAAAAACAGAAGGCATTACTTCTCAAATAAATGAAAATAAATGCATTGGATGTGGTAGATGTATCGAAATATGTCCTTATAACGCAATAGAACTAATAGAAACTACTAAACAGATGGGATTATATACCTCTAATAATAATAAAGCACGCGTAATTAAAGCTATTTGTAAAGGTTGTGGAACTTGTATGGCAGAATGTCCTGCTTCTGCAATTACTATGAGTCATTTTGGGAACACTCAGATCGAACCGATGATTAAAGAGGCTGTAAAATCTTTCGATAAGAACGGGAAACCACGTATAGTCGCATTTCTATGCAATTGGTGTAGTTATGCGGGAGCAGATTTAGCGGGTGTAAGTCGATATCAATATCCTCCAAATATAAGAGTTATTCGAGTAATGTGTTCAGGTGGTATGTCTAAAAGCTTTATACTACAAGCCTTTTTAGAAGGTGCTGATGGTGTGTTTATAGCTGGCTGTCATTTAGGAGATTGTCATTATATTAGTGGCAACGAAAATGCTTATCTTCGAATGGACCATCTGAAAAATTTATTAAAAAAGATTGGAATAGAAGAAGAAAGAATGATGATCCACGCGATTTCAGCAAGTGAAGGAAAACAATTTTCAGAGTTAATTACAGAATTTACGATGAGACTTAAAAAGCTGGGTGAATTTCAAGCTCCAATAATGTTAGAAAAAATTAAAATCGAATCTAATTAGTTAAAAAAATAAATCAAGTAAAAAAAAAGAATAATAAAAATTATTTATTTTTAAAATACCTTATATTTTTTCAATTCAACGTCAAAAGGTATCTGTTCTAATAAAATATCCTTTAATCTCGGTGTAATAGGTCTCCCTTTTTTATGAATAGCACGCCCTACAACCGCTTCTGCTGCTTCTAATACTAATTCCGAGAGCGTTGGATGACTATGTATTGTATTTGTGATATTTTCAATAGATAATCCGTTTTCCATTGCAAGAGCGATCTCTGCAATCAATTCTGAAGCACCCTCGCCAATACAAGAGGCCCCAACAATTTGAAGCGTATGTTTATCAGCAATCATTATAAGTAGCCCACTCTCACCCATACATTTCGCTTTTCCAAGAGAATCATAAGGAAATTGTCCTACTAACACATCTATCCCTAATTCTTTTGCTTCTTTAATTTTAAGTCCGACCGATCCTATATTAGGGCTAGTAAAAATTGTAGAAGGAACAACTCTGTAATTTGTTCTCCTTGAATGATTTTTGAGAATTCCAAGACTATGCAGAACATTTGCAACCGCAATATCACCCTCATAACTTGCTACATGGGCGAGCATAAGTCCTCCATTTACATCACCAATTGCATATATTCCATTAACAGCAGTTTCTAATGTGCTTGGATCAACTTCAATTGTTCCCCTACTCGTTTCAATTCCTATTTCCTCTAATCCCAAATTTTTTGATAACTTGTTTCTACCAATAGATATTAAACATAGATCAGCTTCAAAACTAAATTTTTCTGCTTGTTCAATTTCTTCTCTTGCCACTGAGGCAGAACAGGTTATAGCTTTCACGCTTGAACCTAAGTTTTCTACAGATAAAACATTTTGAGAAGTAATTATCTTAATTCCCTTTGATTCAAATATCTTTTTTAGCTGCTTAATAATTATTGGTTCTTCCGAAGCGATTGGTGAAGGTAGATATTCTAATAAGGTTACTTTACTCCCAAAAGTCGCAAAAATGTCTGCAAACTCACATCCAATAACGCCTGCTCCAATAATTAACAAACGTTCTGGAATAGTCTTGAAATTAGAATCTAAAATATCATCACTTGTTAAGATTCTTTTATGATCAACGTTAAAGTTTGGTATTAAACTAGGAGTTGAACCTGTTGCAATTATAACCCTTTTTGCCTGAATTAACTCATCATTTTTATCTCCCTGAATTAATACGTTAAAACCTTCTTGAGCATTACCTCCCAGTATCTTACCACATCCAATATAAACATCATTTTTCCAAGCATTTTGTAAATTTACGATACCAGTGCCAAGCTCATTTACGATCTTATTTTTTCGCTCTACTACTTTGCTGAAATTAGAACTAATACCTGTAATTTCTACACCAAATTCTTCTGCATCTTGAAGTTTCTCAATAAAATGGGCAGAAGCAAGCAATGCTTTAGTAGGGATGCATCCTCTATTTAAGCA
Organism: Promethearchaeota archaeon; assembly: GCA_019894875.1. The sequence continues at coordinate 20,512 of JAGXNR010000002.1, forward strand.
TGTGCCACCTAATTTATCTTTTTCAATCAAGGCGACCTTAGCTCCATATTGAGCGGCTCTGATAGCAGAATGGTACCCACCTGGTCCTGCACCGATGATTGCTAGATCGTATACTTTTTCAATTATTTTCATATACCTTACCTCTGCTTAATATTTCGTTAATTTTCATTAGACCCGTAAACTCATTATATGAATCTCGAGCTCTGAATGAAAAGGACGTTAGATTTAACATTTAATTCTTTCAGTTGTTTCATGATTTCCATAAAAGTATTCTCCTCACCAAAATGAATAAAAGTCAAATCTTCATCTGGACGATCTTTTATGACTTCTAAAATTCTTTTGGTAATTGCATTTGTTCTTACCTGTTGATTAACATAGAATTCCAATTCTTTTAGTTCGCTTGCATAGTAATCTATCAAATAACGTAGCTCTTGAGCGCTAGAAACATTTTTGTTTTTTAATGAATCGTAAGTAGATTTTAATTCATCATACTTATTTTGGATTTCACTAATTTGGCTTGAAAAATGCCCTTTTACATAATGTGGTAATTCAATCGTGAAATAAGGGATTTTAAACTTCCTTAATACTTTCGATAAAGGAGTTTCGTTAAACTCCCTTAAAATCATATACCCTAAATCGATTGTAGCAAAATTGATGGAAATATCTTTTATTGCATTAAACAAGCCTTCTACATTGTCTTCTTTTACCATGCCATCCCTTTCTTGTATCATATATATAGAAAAATTATTATCCGCCAATGTTTCAAACATTATATTATCCATTTTTCTCATCCCTCTTTTTTTGTTTTTTTTATTTTTTTTTAACGACCAATTTTCGGCGAAAATGATCTGAATTTGATCATATAAACTATCAGAATCATCCCTTCTTATTACTATATTCTTACATAAATTCATGTAGGAATACAAATTTCCGTCGAGAGCCGAAAAACTTATCGTTCTCTAATAATATTATGTTCATCTTCGTTTATAAAGATTGTGGTTTTCATTAATTTCTTGATCGAATAACGAAAAAGTGATCGATCAAAAATGATCATGTATATAGGAAAATGCAATAAAATTATTCTATCACAATTATACATAGTTGAACAAATTCGATAATATGATGCAATTTTATAATAGATATAATATAGATTATGGAAATCAAGATAATAAAACAGTCCATCTACTATTCTTCTCAAAAAATCATGGTTTATTATTCGGATATTGAAATTTATTGAACAAAAAAGAATAATTCTTCGGTAAAATTATAGAGATGGAGAATTAGTAGTTAATTTTTTATTATTTTTCTCAACAACTCCTAGTTCTTTTAGTAGGTTATTACGACGATCTAAGACATGAACTGTTCGTTCTTTTACTTGCTCCTTTTTCACAAACCACCTATTATTTTTATAAATTTGTATGATATAGTTTATAAGAAGAATTTTCCAAAATCTGTCGGAAAAATATACTTATGCTTTCCAACACGCTTCCTATAGATCAATTTTCGTTTCTCTAAGTCAGATAAATGCTCAGATGCTGTTGATTTAGAGATTTTAAATTTTTCTTGAATATCCTCCGAAACAACAGGTGGTTCACGATACCTATTCTCTCGTATAAAAATCATCATCTTTCCTTTCATGGTAAATAAACAATCTAATTCATGATCATTTAAATACACGGGGAACCTTACAGATCATAACCATGAACGAGAAAAATCCCGAACAATTTGTTGTCCATAAAGGAGAAAAGATTTTCGTCGAACAAGGACGGTTAGAAATTGAATCTCGCCATAATGTGGAGCATCTTACCGACGTTCACGGGTTCGAAACGCTCAGCAATCTAAAGATATTGCAGATTTATGGATATAGCTTAAGAAAAATTGAAAATCTTGATGCTCTCGAACAATTGGAATACCTCATTATTAATAAAAGCGAGTATCTCAATAAGATTGAAAACCTTGAGAATCTCACCCGCTTAAAATATCTTGATCTCAGCAGGAACCAAATCGCTGAAATTGAAGGCTTAGAAACCCTAAAAGACCTCGAAACTCTAAAATTTGGTAATTCGCAAGAGGGATGGGGTAATCTCATCACAGAAATTAAAGGACTGGATACCCTCAGCAAGCTAAAAGAACTTAGATTCATCTGTAATATGGTTCGAGAACTCAAGGGCTTAGAGAACTTACGAAATCTAGAACTATTAGACCTAACCTCAAATAAGATTACAGAGATAAAGGGAATTGCCCACTTGAACAACTTGAAAGATTTGCTTCTTAATGGGAATAATATTCAAAAATTACACGGGATTAACACCCCATTAAACCTGAAAAGGCTATATATTGGTGGTAATCAAATTAGTGAAATTGAAGGGATTGACCGATTAGTTAACCTTCAATCCCTAAGTCTTGGTAGCAATAAATTAACTGAAATTAATGGAATTGGTTCATTGCAGAACTTAGAATGGCTGGGTTTATCCTTTAACCAGATAAAAGAAATTAACGGCCTTGAATCCTTGAGGAAGCTTAGAGAATTGGATATTATAGACAATCCCTTAAGCCAAAACTCCCTTCACATTCTTGAACAAATGAAGAAACGAGGAATTACCGTATTAAAATAAGCACGGGCACAATAAACCTTAAGGAATCCTTATTATCTTGATATATTTCTTTTTACTAAGATAATTGCTTATTTTTACTTCGGTGAAAATATTGAAATTTATTGAACAAAAAAGAATAATTCTTCAACAAAGTTATAGAGATGTAGAATTAGTAGGTAAATTTTTATTATTTTTCTCTTTTTCTTATTCATGAGTTTTAAGGAGCAAGAGAACCTACCTCGACCAGAATATCCTAGACCCCAATTCATAAGAGAAGATAATTGGTTAAATCTCAATGGAGAATGGGATTTCGCTTTTGATGATTTAGGTTTAGGAATAAAAGAAAGATGGTATAAAAATGGGGCTTTCAATAAGTTTGATAAGAAAATTATTGTTCCGTTCTGTTTCCAGAGTAAATTGAGTGGAATAGAAGATAATTCTTTTCATGATATCATCTGGTATAGACGAGAATTTGTAGTACCAAAACAATTTGAAGATAAAAGAGTACTACTTCATTTTGGGGCTGTTGATTATTCCTGTAAAGTATATTTAAATGGGGAGTTTGTTGGCTCTCATGAAGGGGGTTATATTGGATTTTCAATAGATATTACGGATTTTATTGAAGAGTCAAACGTTTTGGTACTACGAGTAGAAGATCCTAGCCAATCCCTGGAAATACCAAGGGGGAAGCAATACTGGAGAGAGGAGATAGAAAGAATTTTCTACCCCAGAGTTTCAGGGATATGGCAAACTGTGTGGATAGAATTTCTTTCCTCAGATTTTTATCTAAAAAAATTGAAAATGACTCCTGATGTGGATAAATCTGAACTAATGTTCGAATTCAATGTTCACGGAACTAATTTCTCCGATATTTTTCTAAAATTTGAAATTTTATTTGAAAACCAAGGTGTTATTAAAGAAGATATTGATTTGCATTTTTTGGGAACATTTGAAGATGTAGAGATTAAAACCGAATACGGAGGAAGATTATTCCCAAAAACACCGAATTGTTTTAAATTTAAGGTTCAAATTCCTAATAATTCAATTTATCTTTGGGATACCGAGAAACCTAATCTGTACGATGTGTTTTTCAAGGTTTATAATAGAAACTCAGGTTATATTTATGATGAGGTAAAAAGTTATTTTGGGTTAAGAAGCATTTCAGTATCCGATGTTAAACAGAAAGAAAATAAACAAATTTTACTAAATAATAAACCCTTATATCAGAAACTCTTTTTAGTACAGGGATATTGGCCTGATGGATTATACACGGCCCCCTCTGAAAATGACATTCTAAAAGACATACAATATATAAAAGATTTTGGATTCAATGGTTTAAGAACGCATCAGAAAGCTTTTGATCCTCTATTTCTCCATTGGTGTGATAAAATGGGCGTTTTAGTGTGGGGAGAAATAGGGAATACACAGCGATTTACCGTAAATTCACAAATGCGTTTGTTGAATGAATTTGTAGAAGAAATAGAACGTGATTATAATCATCCGTCTATTATTGCGTGGGTACCTATCAATGAGTCATGGGGTGTCTTCAGTCCAAAAAGAGATCCTAAAAGAGCAGCTTACACTATTTCGTTATTTTACTTAATAAAATCGGTTGATTCAACAAGATTGGTAGTCGACGATGATGGATGGTGGCATACGAAAACAGATATCTGTACAAGACACTATTATGCAGATTCTCAATCAATAGATTTACCGAATTCTTTAGAGGAAGAGATTCAGAGCCATGAAGGGGGACAGGTAGAAATTTATCTAGAACCCTATAAATATAAGGATGAACCAATTATTTACAGTGAAATAGGTGGATTTGGATATAGTGGGAATAGTCCCAATGGATGGGGTTATGGGCGTTTGTCGAAGGATCCAGAACATTTGTTTGATAACGTGTTATTATTATTAAAAGAATTCAATAAAAGAAAAGGTTGGATTCAGGGATTTTGTTATACCGAACTATATGACCAATATCAAGAGATAAATGGGTTGTTAACACTTAACAGGGAACCTAAATTTCCTCCTGGTAAGTTAAAAGAAAAGTTAGATAAGATGTTCTTTTAAAAATATCTCTACATTTCTTTTCTAGTAATCATTTCGTTAATTCTTCCACCTTTTTTTCTAACATTTTAATCTTTTCCTTCAATTGTTCTTCTGTCTTTAATCTCTCTGAAATGTCAGTAAAAGTAGCGACCATGTACGAAGGGGAGATCTGAAAGGCGTGAACTTGATATGCTCCTTTAATTCTCTCATCTTCATATTCAACATGATCCCATTTCCAAGACCCTTCTGTCCTAGCTAATTCACGGTAGCGATCTGGAATATCCGTTTCAATTAAAGGTGGAAATGCTTCTTCAATAGATTTCCCAACAAATTCCATATTATCAACATTAAGGATTTCATCAGCAGCTGGATTGGCACCAATAAAAACTAGACGCCCATCTTCATATAAGTGATACATATGAATACCAATTGGAATTGAATTAAAGAGAGATCTTAAATTTTCTTGCGATTCCCTTAGTTTTTCTTCTGTTTCCTTGAGTTCTGTGATGTCTTCACCTGAGCTCAAAGATGCAACAATACTTCCATCATCGTCATATAATAGTGCATTATGCCAGGAGATAAGCAATTCGTCACCCGCTTTAGTTATTATTGAATTATTATAAAATTCAAAGGGTTCTAATTCTCCTTTGATCAGCGCTTTAAATACATTTTTAAGCTCTTCCCGGTTCTTTTTAGGAATACAAATTTCAAACCAATTCTTTCCTAGTAACTCTCCCTCTTTATAACCAAGGATTTCATAACCTTTTTTATTTAATAAAGTAATAGTTCCTTCTCTATTTATAGCAACAAGGATAACTCCAGCTAAATCTAAATAATTTTTCAATTTTCCCTTAGATTTCTCTATTGGGTTTTGAATGATTGTTTCACCTCCTAAAGTAGAAACTAAATTAACTAATTTTGTTTTATACTATTTACAATATTGTTAAAGAATATAAAATAATTTGCTAGAAATATATCACCAAGACCCATACTAATTACCCCGGAAACCATAGCAGCAAATCCTGTCATTCACGTTATAATGTTATTACTATTTGAGCCCAAAATAGCTGCTGCAACACCAACCATTAAGGCAAAAGTTGAGATTAGGTCATCATTTAAACCTAAGATAATACTACGGATATTTCCTCCTCCAGCAATATGTTCTTGTTGCCTAGAACTCAAGACAAATCGCGTGAAAATCAATTTTATATTTGCTATATTCAATTATATAATTATTATCTTGAATCTGTTTTGTTTTAAAATTATTAGTCTCTTGTGGAAGAATCTTCTTTTTTCTTAGAAGAGGCCTTAGTTTAACCCATACAGATTTAATTTTATTATAGTTAAATAAAAAGAAGTAATTAGGATGCTTCGGGTATTAAAACAATAAAATTGCTTCCTTGTTTATAATCTTTCTTAACGCGGTTTTCAACCCAAATTTTCCCATCATAACTATCAACAATTTTTTTCACGAGAGATAATCCTAATCCCATTCCACGTTCTTTTTTGCCTAAAATAATTTCGCTTTGGAATATAGATTTTTTTCTCTCATCTAAGATACCAATTCCATTATCTTTAAACTCTAATTTAATAAACTTGGTATCCTCAACTTCCGACCTTGATATCACAATATTTATCTTAACTTGCGGAAGGTTATTATGAATTACACTATTAAATAAAAGATTATCAAACACATCTATCAATAATTCATTTGCTTTAACAAAAATTTTCTCCTTCATGAAATGTGTATTAATATCTATTTCTCGATTAGGAAAACTACTAACGAGAAATTCTGTTGATGCATTTAAGATTTGCTCAAGGTTCTCTTGTTCAATTGGAAATTGTGAACCTTCAAACAATGAGAGTTGCTGTACATTTTTAATTAATTTACCCCCTCTACTAATCTGTATTTCTATGACCTGGAGCAGTTCCTTGATTTCGTTTAACTTACTAGGATCATCTATATAAAGAGAACATAATTCAGATGACATTTTAATATTCGAGAAGATATTATTAATATCGTGAGCAAAAAGACTTCTAAAAAGGTTCATATACTCGTTTGTCTTTTGGAATTGGTTTGTCCTCTCTTCAACTCTTTTTTCTAAATTCTCCTGTGATATTCTTAATTTTTCTTCTATTTTTTTTCGTTCGTCAATATCTAAAACTATAGAACGAGATGCAATGACAATTCCCTCCTGATTTAAAATGGGTTTTACTGATAAGCTTACCCATATATGATCCCCATTTTCTTTTTTCATTTGAAGCTCCTGGTTTCTAATTTCTTCTCCGGTTAAGAATTTCCTGAACAATTCTTTTGCTCTCTCTAATCCGTCTTTATTCTTTGCATAGAGATCAAATACGTTCATGTTTAGCATGTTATCTTCAGAGTATCCTAATAAATCTTGTGCTGCTTTATTACACTTTTGAATAGACTTATCAGATGCTACTGAAAAATAAGCAAGAGGAGCATCTTCATACAGATTACGAAATTCTCTTTCAGATTCCTCTAAGGTTTGCTCAGCTTTAGCTATTTCAGTTGTATCTAAAAATAAATTTAAGGCAGCTGGTGCACCATTATATGAAATAGACTTAAAAAATGAGTTTATCTCCCTTATTTCTCCATCTTTTCTTTTAATTCTAAATTGAGTATTTTGAAGAGTATTAGTAAAACCAGCTCGAGTTTTTCTATATAAATTAGAAATTCTTTCAAAGTCCTCTGGATGTAGAATTTGTTCTAACAATTCATCAACTTCCCAAGAATAAATTTTTTCAGGTGAATATCTCAATATATCCGTGAAAACTTTATTCATATAAAGGATTTTACTATTTTGAAGTAGTGATATAGCTGTAATTGATTGTTCCGTAATTGCTTTGAAGAATTCTTCTGACTCTTTTAATCTATCAATAACTTCTTCAAGATCTTTAGTAATGAAAATTTCACCCTTTATCTTTTGGTACGAATATAGAAAATAGATTATCTAATACAATTACTTATATTGAATTTCTTGTCTCTAACTATTTTGATAATAGATATTTACAGTATTGTCAAGGAATTATATAAAGTTTGTTAAAAAAAAATAATTCTTTATTAATATCAAATACCACAACTCTAAATAATCTAAAAATCTAATCTTTAGAAAACATGTAGGATATTAAAGAAAAAGTATTTATTTCTTAACCCTTAATGACTTCTATTAATTTTGGGAAAATCCTGGTGTAATGAACTGCCATGCAATGAACACCAGCTAAAAGGCCTTTAGATTTCAACTCGGTGATGAAGGGTTTGAAAAACTCATAATTCAATTGGTCGTAGGTTTCTTTTTGTTCTTTTTTATCAGTAACATCGGTTTTTACTCGTTTCCATCTCGCAAGAATATCTTTTGGGACATCGACTCCAGGAACAAACATATCAAATCCTTTGGCTATACCATAACTTTTCATTGGAAAAATTCCAAGAAATACTGGGACATTGTATTTATTTATTTCCCTTAAAAACTCAGCGGTCATGTCTATATCGTATACAACCTGAGTTTGAAAAAATTCTGCCCCGGCTTCTGCTTTTCGTCCAATTTTTAGGATCTCTGCTTCCATAGGATCAGAGTTGGGATTAGCAGCACCCCCTACATGAAACTTTGGAGGATGCTCAATTTCATGACCATTTATCGAGCCTGTATCGACCATTTCCCGCACAAGTTTTATCAGTGTTGCAGAATCTAAGTCAAAGACAGGTTTTGATTCCGGACAATCACCTAATGCGGTATGATCACCAGTTAGAGAAAGAACATTATGCAATCCCAATGCTTGAGCGCCCATTATCTGCCCGGCAATACCTATTTTGTTCCAGTCTCTTACGGTTAATTGCCACACGCATTCTAATCCCGTTTCACTTTGAATAATATGGGCTGCGGCCATTGAATTAATGGTAACAATTGCTAAAGGACTATCAGTTACATTGGCAGCAACAACATAAGGTGCCATCTCTCTTGCTTCTTGGATCGTATGAGAAAGATCACATGTTTTTTCTGGTTCAAGTTCGCCAGTTAATACAAATTCTCCTTTCGCTATTAACTCTCCAAGTTTAGAATAAACTTTCTTCTCAGACATTATCCTCTACCTCCATACTACTTCTCGTTGATGACCAGATTCACTCCAGTTTACAGGATCCCTTAATTTGGTAAATAAATCTAATCTTCCTAAGTCTTTCAATCGATTGAAAATTAAAACCCATCCACAATCTTTTTCGTAATTACCGACTTCACATTTGCCACGCACCATTCCACCGCATGGACCGTTCATAAGAGATTTAGCACAAGTCGTAATAGGGCAAATTCCTCCAGTTTCGTTTAAGAGACAGTCACCGCAACCGCGACATCTCTGATAGAAACGCCCAATCCGTTCTGTCATTCCCATAAATTCTGTATTAGTAGCAATAAACACAGGGATTTCTGGATGCTTTCTAGAAAGAACTTGAGTTATACTTGCCACTCCTAAACCACAACTTAGGGTAAGTATCGCATCAATGTTTTGTAGATCTTCCTCAATTTTGCGAAAGTCTTTCATCATGACCCGATTATCACAAACTTCTTCAGGGACCATTGTAACTACAACTTCAAATCCTTTTTGCTCAAGTTTTTCAGCCATTTCTTTTGCTCCTTCAGTACCACCAGTTTGGCACATAGCAGCACAACTGCCACAAGAAACAAGCCCAATTTTGTCTACGTTCTTTAACGCGCCTAAAACTTCTTCAAAGGGCTTTTTTGTTGTTATTATAGTCATTTTATAGCTTTCTCTCCTAATTTTAATTTTTTTTATTATCGTTAATTATTGAAATTAAACATGATATTTATTATATTGAATTATCAAATGTAATGTTTTCGAAAACAAAAAGATTAAAAACAATTATTAAAAAAATTATAGAGAAAAATATCATTAATAACGGTCTTAAAGATGGAACGACTATCGACTTCAAGCATTTTGCTGGTCTTTTCTGACTTATTTGGAAGCAAAATCACTTTCTCATAGAAAAAATCATAAATAAACTAATATTTTAAACATTATAAAGAAATGAAGAGACAACTTGTTGTTATATTGTCTAAGAATGGATGGAAAAAATGAGTAATTCTGTTATTAAAATTGTTGATTTATTTTATAATCCAAAATCAGTTGCAGTAATTGGTGCTTCAAAGGTTCCTATGAAAGGGGGGAACCGTATAGTTACTAATCTACACTCAAATGGCTACAAGGGCCAGATTTATCCTGTTAATCCTAACTATACTGAAGAAGATGAACTATGTGGTTTTAAATTTAAAAAATCTGTTTTAGATATTGAAGGGGATGTAGACCTTGCCATTTTTTATGTAAATAATCGCATAGTAACTGATATTATAAAAGATTGTGTCAAGAAAGGAATAAAAGCGGCCATAATACAAAGTGCTGGTTTTGAGGAAGTGGGAGTAGAAGGGTTAAAATTAAGAGATGAAATTGCTACTATTACAGATAATTTCTCGAAGTTACATATTGTTGGTCCTAATTGTATGGGAATCAGTCGCTTCGATGGGGATTATGATGACAAGGAGAAAAAAGGGGGTTTCTTCACGGGCCAATTTACTCTAACGAATTATAAAAGAGGGAATGCTGCGATCATCACCCAAAGTGGCTTCTTGAATGGCGGAATCGCACCACTAATTTTTCATCAGTACCCAAATCTTGGATTTCGATATATTGTTTCAATTGGAAACAAGATGGACTTGGGAGAAAATGAATTTTTAGAATATATTTTAGAAGATGATACTGTAAACGTCATTGCTATATATTTAGAGTCATTTAAAGACCCCAGAAAATTCATCTCTTTATGTAGAAAAGCAAAACAATTACCCAAAAAAACTATTATCCTTCTAAAAGGTGGAAAAACAAGTCAAGGGATGAAAGCGGCTTCTAGTCACACGGGTGCTTTAGCTGAAAATGAAAAATTAATTGATGCCATCATTAAACAAGCAGGAGTTATTCAAGCCGATAATTTTTTTGAAATGTTTCAATTTCTAAGAACTTTTTCAATGATGTATAAATCCGGCAAACAATTCCCTCGAGAAGGAAATATCGCCCTTGTCGTAGGAAGTGGAGGTATGGGAACGGTAATGGGAGATATTGCAATGAAATACGGCTTAAAGTTCCCAGAATTTGGCGAGCATAGTTATAATATTCTTAAAAGTGTATTCCCAGATTGGATGCCTCCAAACCGATTTGCTCTCGTTGATGTTTGGCCTACGATGGAAAAAGCAATGATGGATGCCGCTAAAAAAGCCAAAAGTACTGCTAAAAAGTCAACGGAAAAAACTAGTGGTAATGAAAAAAATAGGAATCCATTTCGTATGATGGGTTCTTCTGGAAATGTTATGGAAGTAATTCAAAGAGCCGTGTTAGAAGAACCTAAAATAGAAGGGTTGTTTACTTCAATGCCAGGTGGTCCAAGAGGAAATGGAGGTCCTATAGATTTTATGAAGCCGATGCTGGAACGTATAGCACAATACCCAAAACCGATCTTCTTTTATTCAGTGATGGAAAGTGAGGGAACTTTGGAAATGCTACGGTTATATGGCGAGTATAACATTCCTTTATTTTCCAGAACAGAAGATGTCGCCAAGAATTTTGCGGTTTTGGTCCAAGAAACAAAGAATAAAGAAAAATTTTCAAAAATATTATAATCAAAAATTTTGGAAAAGTGGATAAATCTTTAAAAAAGGGAATCTTGTTTAAGGATTTGATAAGTATTATCTCTTATCATCTTAATGTTTAATGTTTTTTCTCTCTACTATTTCGCCAACTTTTCTCCAATTTCTTTTGCTTTTTGCACTAATAGAGTTTCTTTGTATATAGCACCCCTCCTACGAACTCCAGGTGCAATAATTAAATCTTTAAGTTTATAGCTCAAACGATTAAATAAATTTGATGTATATTCAATATATTGTTTAAATTGATCGATATTAGGGTTACCTTGAGTAAAGACTAACACCAAATCCTTTCTTCCAAGCTTGCTTTTAAAATCTGATCCTATTTGGGAAAAATGACGATCAATAAATATTTTTAATTGAGCAGACATTTGCCCAAAATATATCGGAGTCCCAATTATCACGGCATCAGAGTGCTTAATTTCTTCAAATAATTGTAGTATATCATCCTTTACTGCACAATCTTCATCAGTAGTTTTACAATGATAACAACTTTGACATCCTTTTATATCCATTTCATTTAAATTAAATATTTTAGTCTCTGCACCGTTCTCCACGCCACTATCTAAAATTAGTTCTACTAATTTTTGGGTATTCCCATCTACTCTAGGACTAGCTACAATACCTATAATTTTCTTTTGATTCATACACCTTTAATTCAAAGTAGAGTTTTATTAAATTGAAATTTTAAATTTCGCTTTTTCTGAGTGAATTAATTGACTCTTTTTAGAAATTAATTTGTATAATTTGATAAGAATTTATAAATTTTCGGTAATAAGGAAATTTCGGATTAATCTTTATCCTTAAAGTGCATATAATAAAGAAGAAATTATTTTGCTCAATTTCCAATTGATAAAGTAGCAAAAAATAAGATAAAAGTATAATAATTATTATGATTGAGTTTAAAAAATCCCTTCCCAGACCATTCTCTCCATCTTGAAAGGATCATCTACTAATTTAACTTCTGTACCAAAGATCATTGTAGACCTATTTTTAAGTTCATAATGAGCCCATTTAGGGATACCATCATGACCTGGTTTTCCGTTTTGTGCAAATGAAATCCAAGAGTGCATCATCTTTTCGCTGAGAATATCGGTTTCATTACTTTTTTTTGGCACAATCCCTCTTGCTCTGTCACCAAATGTTCCAAAAACAAAAGCAATTTCAAGTCCATGACAAGCACCCAATTTTCCTCCCATTTCAGGTGATTTATATGTAAAAAGATATGAGAAGACGTTAGGTTGGTGTTTACATTGAGCTTCTGCTAATCTTATGCCAGAGACTCTAAATCTAAAATCTGTTGATATGGCATCCAGAATTTCCTGGGGTTCTGTAGGAAGCACACCCTCTCGCGCTTTTTTGTATGTCTCGATAACTTTCTGAGGTACACCTTCTTCTTGACTGAAAAATCTTATCATATTATGGGTTCTTTTAATTAAGCCCTCTTCGTCGAGGAGATTCCTTGGAGGTGTTAAAGCTGTATATAATTTCGCTTCATCTTGATTTGTGCCTACCATAAGTTCCAGATCAGCCGCAACACCATCCCGAATCGCTTCAAGGGGATGTTTTGGTAGAGTTTTTGCATCGATATAAATTCCATACGGAAAATTTCTATTTTTTGCACGTGCTTCCAATTCCATTTTAGTTTGAACATTCACAATTTTCTGTGTAGACACCTTTCTTAATGCTTCAACGGCGAATCCTTTTATACCAAGTTCAGTCATGATGCGTTCAGCGCCCTTAATTCCAGCCTTAGGATGAAAGCTGCCCGGATGAGCTGCCCCACTTTGAGAAATTACCCGATTAAACAATCCTTTTGCGGCAGGCATAGCCATTAAAGCGGAAACTGCCACTCCACCAGCAGATTCACCAAAAATTGTCACATTGTTCGGATCCCCCCCAAAATGTATAATGTTATCTCGAACCCATTGTAGTGCTGTGATTTGATCTAATTGCCCTAAATTCGCAATTTCATCTTCAATGAAAATATAACCAAATATTCCAAGACGGTAATTTATTGAAACGATAACCACATTACCGAGTTTTGCCAAATTCGTTCCGTTCGTTGTTGAACCGCTACCGAATGAAAATCCCCCACCATGTATCCAAAATAAAACGGGACGCTTAGCATCATCCACTCCCGGAGTCCATACGTTTAAGGTTAAACATTTCTCTTCATCTTGTAATGGAGGTGGCTGAGGGGTAAAAAATGACTCCCTTTGGGGTACAACAGGACCGAATTTTGTACAATCGAGTACACCACTCCAAGGTTCCTTTAGGGTTGAGGGTCTAAACCTCAATTCTCCGATAGGTGGCTCTGCATATGGAATTCCTTTAAATTTCTTTATCCCTTCTCTTTCATATCCTTTAATTTTGCCTTGTTCGGTTTCAATAATTATCTCTTTCTCCACTATTATCCCATCCTTTTAAATTATCTCATCCTTCTATTTCTCAAAAAATAATTAAATAATTTCTTTTGTGTTATAAAATACTTAATATCAAAAAAATAGCCCGTTTCTTAAACGTTCTTTTATTGAAAAAATGAATTGGAATTCTTGACCTAATTAAATAAAGAACTTATAGGAGCTTTATAAATATTGGTCTACAAATTTTTTATTATAGAATTTTCTTTAAATTTATATATGAATGTGAATAATGATTTAGACAATCTTTTTAAATTAACACCGGATTATGTTAAAGAGGCGATTAAAGTAGCAGGGGATGCTTTTCAAGACGATCCTGTTACGATTTTTTCATATCCTGATGAGACAGAACGAAAGGAAAATATACAATATGGATTTTATATGATCTATAATTATGGAATAAAACATGGGCTAACTTATGCTACCTCTAAGAACTTAGAAGGAATTACAATATGGCTTCCCCCAGATAAGGTATATCCATCTATTTGGACATTAATGAAATATGGGGGATTTTATACCATGCGTAAAGTCGGATTAAAAATGAAAGTAATGAAAAGAACTATGACAGTTTTTAACTATGAGGAAGAGAGACATAAGCATCTTGTACCCTATGATCACTGGTATTTTCAAAATATTGCTGTTAAACCAGAAGAACAAGGAAAAGGATACGGTGGGTTACTTATAAGTACTATGCTTAAAACAATTGAGGACGAGGGGTTACCAGTTTATGTAGAAACTAATACTGAAAAGGCCATGTCAATTTACCAGAAATACGGATTTGAAATACTTGAACATGGAATAATCCCTGAAACCGATGTACCTCTTTGGTGTATGTTAAGAAAACCCAGATAAGCTTGATAAATGAGTTTAGTGAACTCCTTTTATGAAAGCCTACAAAATATTCATCATTTTGAACACATTATATATTGAAAGGGTTTGTTTTTCATTAGATAATATATTTTTCAGATTTTCTATTATTTTTATTTTGTTGCATTAGGTTAATTCCTTTAGATAGTAACTTCATCAAAATCAATATTTGTTGACTTTATATATCGTCTTCCATTATAAGTAACCTATGAAAAATCCAACTAAAAGTGGTGAAGAAATCACAAAAAAGGAAATGGTTGGCACGCTTCAAGGGATTCCCATTGAAGGCTTATCTTATCAATCTCCCACACTTTCCGGAATAACGGATAAAAAAGGACAATTTCGTTATATTGCTGGAGAATCTCTGGTGTTCTCCATTGGTAAATTGATTCTCGGAGAAACTGTTGTCAAAGAAACGATATCCCTGATCGATATCATCCCGGGAGCAGAGAACTCCAGTGATCAAGGTGTTATAAATTTATGCATCTTATTACAAACGTTGAATGAGGAAAGCAATATAAACAACGGAATTCGTATTCCGGGAAATATAGCAATAATTGTTTCGGAATTTAGTGAGCAGCTAAATTTTAATCAGTCTCCCAAGGCATTTCGATCCGATCCTGTATTGATGACCTTAATAGGAAAGTTGAATTCCGAGAAGTTATTTCCGGATACTGGCAATTTCGGTATGCGACCCTTACGAAATGCTTCAGCAGCCCAAGCCAGTTTTGAAGCAAGTTTAGATCCGAATTGTTTGGAATCAGACTGCCACAAAATTGTAGAAATATCATCAGGTAGAATTAATGGTTACGCTACTAGCAACAATACATATACATGGCTGGGTGTTCCTTATGCTGAACCTCCAGTAGGAGACCTGCGTTGGAAACCACCACAAGAAATAACCCCGTGGGTAGGAGTACTTGATTGTACTCAGTGGGGAGATCAGTGCGGTCAAGGAGAGTTGGGGCCGGCTAGCCATGGTAATTTAAGCGAAGACTGCCTGAACCTGAACATCGTTGTACCCAAAAATACTGGGAACAAGAAATTGCCAGTGATGGTCTGGTTTCATGGAGGAGGATTTCATGCCCTGTCAGCCAATAATATGACCTATAATTACACAGCTCTTCCTGCCAAAGGTGTCATCATTGTAAGCGTGAATCATCGGCTTGGTCCACTGGGTTATATGGCTCATCCAGTTTTAAGTGCAGAATCCAAGAATGGAGTTTCTGGGAACTATGGTCAGCTGGATTTGATCGCTGCTTTAAAATGGGTTAAAGAAAATATTTCCGTATTTGGTGGAGATGCCAATTGCGTAACAATTTTTGGGGAATCCGGTGGTGGTGGTAAAACCTTTAATTTGATCATTTCTCCACTTGCCAAAGGACTATTTCATCGGGCGATTATTCAAAGTGGAGTATTTTCAATAGGCCAACCTCATGCTCTGCTTCTAAACGAGGCTGAAGCCCGAGGAGAGGCTCTCGTGGAAAAACTGGGTATTAAGAGTGGTAAGGATATACTCAAAGATATGAGGGAAAAACCATGGCAGGACATAGTAAAAGCTAGTCAAGCAACAAAATTTAACGATATCCGTTTGATTACAATAGATAACTGGTATCTTTTAGATAAAGCAACTTCGTTGTTTGATAAGAAACTGCATAACGACATACCCATTATTATTGGCGCCAATCGCACAGACATGACTTACGGGATGATAGAGGGGATTAAGGATTGGTCCACTTTGATAAGCAAAAACAGTCAATCAAACATATACTCCTACCTTTTTGGACACGTTCCAACACGCTGGCGAAAGGAAGGTGTTGTAGCATTTCATGGACTCGAAGTTCCGTATGTTTTTGGTAGTTATCGAGTAGGTCTGAATACCGTTACTATAGTGAATCTTTCCAGAACTGGAGGCGCTAAACAGCCCGATCCAGGTATTGATGAACTAGATGATCAGATATCCAATCAAATGATGAATATGTGGGTTCAATTTGCCAAAACTGGTGATCCTAATATTCAGGGAAAAATTGATGAAAAGACCACATGGACCGCTTACAACAGTGCTAAAGACAATTTTCTTCTTATTAGTGATGATGAGGTCGCTCTACGGATGGAAACAGGTATAACCGAGCACTATGAACCACCACCGAAAGGCATACCCCCCTTAATACCGGTTAGATAAGGAGATAGTATGAATATCAAATACAACAGAAAAAACCTTTTACAATTTATCAATGACTACCTTGAAGCACTCTTGGTCCACGATAACACTCAGTTAAAGTTGGCTGAAAATTATAGGGCTACTGAAAACGGTGATCCATTGATTTTAGGTGAAGGGATATGGCAAACGGTTCGAACCATTATTTTACGTAAATCTTTTGTAGATGCTTCAGATAATCAGGCAGGTTTTTGGGGTGTCTTAGAAGAGAAAGACGGTGAAAAAGCCCTGTTTGTACTCCGTCTAAAAATCATGGACAATTGGATTTTGGAAATCGAAACCTTACTCTCGAGAAAAGGATGTCATCCCTTGTTCAGCCCGGA
Organism: Promethearchaeota archaeon; assembly: GCA_019894875.1. The sequence goes on from JAGXNR010000002.1 coordinate 37,714, forward strand.
TACAGCACGAAACAATCCACTTTGGGATGTGTCTATCCCGGAATCGGATCGATTGACGCGAGAGGAACTTATTCGTATTGCTGATGGTTATTTTGAAGGGATCGAGAAAGCGGATGGATCTATTGTCATGTTTCATCCGGATTGTCAACGTAAAGAAAATGGTATTAAAACAACGAACAATCCCGATTTACTAAATTTCAGTACACAAGCCGGACTTTATCGCTTGGACTATATCAAGAAGGTTCGGGAGCGACGATATCCTATTGTGGATATTGATAGAGGTCTGGTTTGGGGGATAGTTGTTTTTGACATACCAGGGACAAATGTAGAAGATGAGCAATTCCTCGAAGGCTCTGTACAACATGATTTACGTGCTAAACCACGATGTTTATTGCTTCATGAGATCTTTAAAATTGAAGATGGTTTGATCCGGGATATCGATGCTTTTATGACTAACGCACCTCTTAACGCTACCCATGGATGGAGTAATTTGAAATACTTGTGATTAAAATTCTGGAATTATTCATTTTCACGAGCAGTTTTTTTTATTTTTATTTTTGAATACCAATGTTCATGAAAGGTAAAATCAGCGTCTGATTTCAATGAAAATCCTAAGGAAGAATAAGAAAAAAACAACTTTAATTCTTTTTAAAAATTTCCTATAACTATTGCTTTAGATTTTTACATTATTCAGAATTTTTCCGAAGGATAATTATAAAAACTAAAAATAAGAAAGGAATAAATAACAAATGCCTATTTTCAAGTAGGGAGGTATTGATATGGAAGACATAAATAATATGTGGATAAAAAGAATTTATGAAAAATGCAGCGGATGCAGAAGATGTGAGATTACGTGTTCTCTACATCACGAAGGGAAAATTTGGCCGGAAGCTTCAAGGGTTAGAATTTTCATGTTTGTTCCCGGAGTTGAAATACCTCATCTCTGCTTTCAATGTGATGATTACCCGTGTGTAGAGGAATGTCCCGAGGAAGCTCTCTCAATAAATGATCATACAGGAGCTATCATCACTGATAAATCGAGATGTACCGCATGTGGAATATGTATTAATGCCTGTCCTGGAAGAGTACCACATCTCCATCCTCGAGATGACCATATAGTAATATGCGATTTATGCGGTGGAAAACCGAAATGTACAGTTGTTTGTCAGGAGGGTAAGTGGGAGGCTTTGATTCTTTTAAAGGGTCAAGATGTAGAAACGGAAAAAATATCTACTAAAACTCCTAAGGAGCTCGCATATCAAACGGCAAGAAAAATATTGGGTGAAAAAGCAACTGAAGAGGTGTATGAATGGTGAATGGTTATGCAGGAAAATTTCTGGAAATAAATCTGACAAATAAGAAAATTGAAGAACTTACATTTTCAGAGAAAATTATTCAGGATTACATAGGAGGAAGAGGTTTAGGAGTAAAAATATTGTGGGATAGGCTTGGAAATAAGTGGGAAACGATTGATCCCCTAGGTCCTGAAAATATTTTACTCATGCTTACTGGACCGTTTACAGGATATTTTCTTGGAGCTAGAACTTGCGTAACTGGAAAATCCCCCCAAGGTAATGGAATTATAGGTTCAACAGTCGGGGGAGAGTTTGGTGTGGAATTGAAATGTGCAGGTTATGACGGGATAATTTTTACGGGAAAGGCTGAAAAACCGAGTTACGTATTTATTTGTGATGATATCATAGAGATTAAAGATGCTTCACATATATGGGGAAAAACTAGCAGAGAATCAATGCGTTATCTCATAAAGGATTCGATTAATGACATCAAAAAAATTCATCCTAATTATGGGGAGTTTAAGGAACCTTCCGTTCTCTATATAGGTCCTGCTGGAGAAAACAAATCCAGAGTAGCAGCCGTAGCAGCGAAATATACTCATGCTGCGGGTTACGGAGGATACGGTGGTGTAATGGGATCGAAAAACTTGAAGGCTGTGGTTGTAAAAGGTTTTGGTCCCTTACCAAATGTGATTGATCAGGATAAAATGCTTGAGCTATCGCAGGAATTTTCGAATAATTGTTTTATGATAGAATTTTTTAGACGTTGGGGTACAGGATCGGGAGGATATACATTTGGTGCTGACTCAAGTTCAGAGCCAGTTAAAAATTGGCAGGAAGAATGGCATAATGAGGAAAGTTATAAAGGGGAAGAATTTGATAAACTTTGGGTAAAAAAATACTGGGGAGATTTCGGTTGTCCTGTTACATGCCTAAAGTTGGCGGTGTTAAGAGATGGAAAATATGATGGGGCAATCTGTGATAATCCTGATTACGAGCTTGAGGCATTCCTGGGACCAAATTTGGGTATTTTTTCACCAGAACAGAATATTTATCTTTCTTACATAATAGAAGAATTAGGATTTTGTGGTATTCAAGGCGGTGCAATTTTGGGTTTTACTGGGGAATTATTCCAAAGAGGTATCATTTCAAAAGAAGATTTAGGAGGAATTGATCTTGAATGGGGAAATGTTGATGCTTTTGCAGAATTAGCCAGAAAAATTGCTTTTAGAGAAGGTATTGGGGATATATTAGCAGAAGGTATATATCGGGCGGCTTTAAAACTTGAAGAAATGAAAGAGACAGAAGTACTCAAATATGCAATTCATCTTAAAGGCATGGCAATCGGAGCTCACGGTCTTAGAAGTGGTAAGGACATGGTCACAACAAGTTCAATTGGATATAGTGTATCAGTTCAAGCAGGAGACCATACATCATCAGCTGCTCTTCCTATTGATGGACGTGGAAGTGAATTACGCTCAATTATGAGTGATTCCGGAGTATATTGTAACTTTACTACCTTTACCCTAGCTTTTGCTCAAATTGCAAGTTTCTATCAAGCAGTTACAGGTTGGGAATTAACTAAAGAAAAGTGGTTCAGTGAAAAGGCATTAAGAATTTTACAATTACAGAGAACTGTATCACTGCTTGGAGGACCGGATGCTGAATGGAGATCAAAGCAAGATGATACTCTACCGTCAAGATTTTGGGAACCTCTCCCATCGGGACCGTTTAAAGGGGAATCAATAGATAAAAATACATTCGAGAAATTAAAATCCGAATATTACACAGCAGTGGGGTGGAATGAGGAAGGTGTACCCACTTCTGAAATATTACAAAAGCTGGATTTAAAAGATGTTGAATCGAAGCTTAAAAAAGAGGGTTTGTTATAATTTCAAACCTATTTTTTGAGATTAATTTTAGGCTTATTTTTTCACCCTGTTTTTATATTTAAACAAAAAATTTCATGAAAGGTAAATTCAGAGTCTGATTTCAAGGATAATTTCTTTGAAAAAACCCCTAATAAGCTATAATCTCTATTTCTTCTATTTTTTCAAAGTGTTTTACATTTCGAGTTATTATTTTGCTAATACCATTAGATAACATAATACCTACAATAAGAATATCATTATCATCAATTTTTTGGCCTTGTGATTCCAAACTATCATAGAGACTTCAGCAGCTTTTTCCGCTTCCTTATAGCCTAAGGGGAAGATTTCCATACTACTAATAAATTCTACCCAAATCTTATACAATTCACGATATCTTTTTTCTGATATCTTTCTTTTGGTACGTTCTAGGCCAATGTTAATTTCATAAACGCTAATTGATGTGATATGAACCAAATCCTCTTGATCAGAGATTATCTTTCTAACTTCACTGATTCCGTTTAAATAATCTATACATGAATTAGTATCAAGTATAATCATTTTAAGCCACCAAATCGGGTTTTTTCCAATCACGACCAGGTCGAATGGTAATATCACCCCAAATACCCTTCTTTTCTTCTTCTGAAAGATTCCATGCTCCAAAACACTTTTCTAATTTGACTCTTTGAATTTTTAGTAATCTTAAGAATAATTCTGAGAAGCTTTCATTATCTTTCTTAATTTTCAAGAGTTTATTATATACGTCCTTAGTGATACTAATATTTTTAGAGGTCATATGTGTACATATATACATACACACATATATAAATGATCCTTATTTCGCTTTCTGAATGGAAAGGTAAATTCAGCGTCTAATTTCAATGAAAATTTAGTGAAATCTCTGAAGTGAAGTAGCATGAATATTTAAAATCTATTCTATCTTAATTTCGATATATTCAGTAGGTTATAGCAATGAAAATAACATTTTTAGGTACAGCGAGGGGACTTTTAACAGTAAAGAGAGGTTATCCGTCAATATTGAATGATCAATCCCTCTTATTTGACGGAAAAGTAAAAATTTAAATATCCACTTATTACTTTGTATTTTACACCGAAATCTAATAATAAAACAAATTAAAAAATGAAATTATATAAAGGTGATACCTAAAAATGATATTTATTTCATATTGGGAGTTGAATCCGGATTTTGATCCAGGAGAAATGGCTGAGATAGCACAAGAGCTCATTAGTAAGAAACTCTATCCAACTGAAGGAGTTAAACAACTAGCATATTATGTTAGTACCACGGATTATTGGGGTATTGAGATAGATGAAGCCGACAGTGAAGAAGCTATGGTAAGGAATGCTAATATGTGGAGAATGGTTAAACCAGGTTTTATTAAATTTGTTAAAACCACTCCTGCTATGGAAGTAGCTAAGGTACTCCCAGTTCTGTTAAAATTGAAAAAACAAATAAAAGGGTAATATGAACGAGAGTTTCTCTTCTTACCAAAACTCCAATGTAGATTATGTGGCAAAAATTATATTTCTTAATATTTTTTTTTTTAACATTCCAAATTCAATATCGCTAGTAGCAACTGAGACAAGATTTACCTTCAAAATACTCGCTTTTAACATGAATGCTTTCCCTAATGGATATCCATGCCTAAATATTGCACTTTCATCCTGATCAGAAAGATTTTGTAAGCGTTAATAAAGGTTTTACTCTATAAAATTTCTGTATTTTTTGAAACGGTTTGGTTAATGTGAGAAAATAAAAAATTAACGGTATAAAACATTTAAAAAGAATAGGTTTTCAATTTTAATGTAGGGAAGATTGTTCCGAAAGTTTTTTCAGTAGTATGCAAAGTAAGTTTTTTGTTTAACGCATAAGCTATGGCGAAGCAATCATTATATGAGAGATTATTTGCGTGTTGACATTTTAATAGCCCTGCTTTAATCATGAGAGATTGATTTAAATTTACTAATTTAATAGGATAATTATTAAGAAATGTTGCTAATATTGTTTCTGCTGCTACTTTTCCACTTAATTTACATATATGATAAAAAGCTTCCGCTATTAAAGGGGATAGAATGTGTGCTTCAATTGTGCTCTCTTTTATTTTTGAAAAAAGTTGTAAAATTGTTTGTGGAGTGTCTTTTGAATACAGAAGAGTAATCATTCCTGTATCTAAACAGATATCATTTTTTCCCATTAAGCTTCCCTACTTAATTCTTCTATTTTACTCTTTTTCATTTGGTCTAACATTTCTTTTGTATTGTATGATGTTTTCTTCAAATCATCACTATCTTTTAATGGAATTATCTTCAAAGTGCCTTCGTCTTCAATAATTAAAACTTTATCACCATCCTTTAATCCATAACTCTTTCTAAATGCTGCTGGTATTGTTACCATTCCTTGGTTTGTAATTGTGACCTTCTTTTCTTCAATAATTTTTTTAACATCCATTTTTGTCACTAAGTAATTTAATAGATTACTAAGTATTTATACTTTTTACTAAGGATAGTAATTTCCTTTAGATTTCAGTGAATTATAGACGTTTTTATTAAAAAGAGGAAACCTTATTTCTTCATAGTTTGCTTAAACTAGTATTTTATCTCTCCTTAATGGTATTTTATCTCTCCTTACCGGTATTAAGGATCAACAGTTTTAATAAAGAGAAGAAAAGATGTTATTTTTCTTTATTGTTTGATTTACAGGAAAGGTAAATTCAGCGTCTGATTTCAATGAAAATTTAGTGAATATAAAGAATTAAGTTAAATCAAACAATAATTCCTAAAATCAAATGAAAAAGTGAAAAAGACAATAAATAACAAATAAGAAGAACTAAAAATAAATTATGATTCTAAAGGGAAAACTTGTTCGGCTTCCTTCTCGTCAAACTCTATCTCCCGCAATTTTATTCTGACTTCACGAGGAGAGTAGGACTTTCTTAAGACAGCCAATACGTTTTTGTGGAGAGCTTTTAAATTGTCCATACCCGCTTCACGGAAAATGTCGTTCTCGTTAAAGTTTATATTAAGGATGTCGCATAAACCCGTCAAGCACTCGCGAATGGCCTTATAATTCTCCATTACACCATCCCATTTTTCTTCAGCATATTGTTGACCCATCTTATTCCCTCAATATTTTTTTTTGTTCTAATTAAAATATATGAATTAAAATATATAAATGATTAACTTTCTTGATCATTTGTATTAGTAGAACGATCAATAATTTTCACTATTGTTAGGAATTTTCATTTTTGATAATGAAAAAGTTAAGAATTAAATATTACTTATTCGAAAAAATAATAAAATCTTGTGATGAAAAATGATAATAATGTTCGAATTCATGGATCAGAAAAGTTATGATTAGTTTAATTGATCATTTTTTGATACTTCTGTTCCGAAAAAAGTACTCGCATTCCCCCAGTCTGCATTTTTCGGTAATAGTGTTTCCTAATTAGGTACTTTAATTTTCCATAAAAATCGTAAAATATCTACAAATTCGTAAATAAATTTTGATTATGAAGGTATATTTTTTTGGTTATTTTGATCAAGGAAAAAAGAGTAAAAAATTGCTTATGACGGATTCCGCGAAATTTACACTTTTTTTCGACCGAAAACATTTATATATGCGAGATGGATCACTATAATTAGTCAAGAAAAATAAAAAACACAATAAAAAAAAATCAAAAAAAGTAGTATGGAGTGATGAAAAATGGAACATATCCAAAAAATGGAAGAGAAGGTAGAAGGGATAACCGATATCCAGAGAGCCCAAATTTATGAGTATGCCAAACGTGTAAGTAAAGAGACCTTGGAGGAAGTATGTCCTGCTCTTTTGCGAATAGCGATGGATTCAGAGAAGGGTGCGCTCAAAAATCAGTTAGGAAACGTAATTTTCCACTTACAAAAGAACGAGCGTATTGAAACCGTGATTGGTTTACAAAAGCTCATAGATGCGGCATTAATCGTCAACCCCGAAGAGATGTTTAAAATTTTCGAGGAATCAGACGAGGAAGCTCAGGAATTAGCGAAAAAAATCAAGGGAGTATTATAACTTTTTTTCAATCTTATTTTAACTTATATTAATTGTATTTTTATGTATTTACCCGTCAATTGTTCTCTTTAATCACAGAATATTAAAAACTGCAATTTAACGTTTTCCCTAACGAAACCCAAGTTATTTTATTGAATAAATCAAAATAAGTATTGGTGATTTAAAATTGAGTTTTAAGACCATTCTTTATGAAGCAAAAAATAAAATCGGATATATCACCTTAAATAGGCCTGAAAAACATAATGCGATGGATTATCAGATGCTTGATGATTTAGATGCTGTCTTTGATCATGCTGAAGCAGATAAATCGGTAAATGCTATTGTCTTAAAGGGAAACGGCAAAAGTTTCTGTTCTGGATATGATTTAGGAGGTTCCTATTATACAACGCCACCGGAAGGGGGATGGACGTATAGGAAGCTCTATGATATCTTGGAAAAAAAGATTTATGCAAAATATCTACGCCTTTGGAACTTCCCGAAACCAACTCTTGCCCAAATCCACGGACATTGTCTGGCTGCGGGGTGTTATTTACAGCTTTTGTGTGATATTTCAATAGCAGCAGATGATGCAAATCTAGGGCATCCGGCTACACGTGGTGGATTCTCTACAAGCATGCCGTTGTGGCAGGTGTATCTGGGAATTAAAAAAGCTCGGTATCTATTGATGACAGGGCTAACGATTAATGGAATAGAAGCAGAGCGAATAGGATTGGTAAGTTTAAGCGTACCTCGAGAACAACTTGAAGAAAAAGTCAATGAGATTGCAGCCAGATTGGCAGATGTACCCCCCAATGGTGCTTTACATGGAAAAACCACACTCAATACAGCCTTAGAAATTATGGGTGTAAATACTTTATTCAGTTATCACGGACAGAGAAATAAGAATGTTAGGTTAATATTTAGGTGAATTATCTGAGCATTAAATTAAGGTTAAGAATCGCTGATGGGTGTTTGTGTCTAATACATTTATCTTATAATTGATTCTTTTACCTTTTCTTTTTTTTATATTCTTGAGAATTCAGACGAGGAAGCTTAGGAATTAGTGAAAATATCGTAGATTAATAAATGGTTAGATATCCAGAAGTATTTTTAAAAGTTACAAAAATGTTAAATAAAAAATCTGACTAGTTTTGATAATTTATAAAATGTGATTTACTGATGACCAAATATTATGAAAAGAAAGACTAAAGCACTAGTCTTGTTTATTATTGGATTTTATTTTTTTTTCATAAACACAGTTATAATTTTATTTCTCCCATTTCATTATCCTATGATTCCTACTCCTTATGATTTTGAACTAGATCCAATAGATCCTGTAAGGTATTGGACAGTTTGGTTCCAACTTCAAGGGTGGCAAGCATTAGTTAGTGTCTTAATTGGAATAACCTTTATTGTTTTTGGGAGTCGGTATTTTGTAATAAAACATCAATGAATCAAATTTGATGCTCATCTCTTTAATACTCATGTATACACTGAAATTTCTCATTCAATTACTTTGATTCAGATGAAGATGCTCAGGAGTTAGCCAAAAAAATAAAAAGAATTTTATAATATATTTCTTTAAATTATATTTTTAAATCTTATTTCATATCATTTAACTAGCAATTTCAAGAGGGAATTTGCTTTATAATTAGAGTCGAAGAACAATTTTAATTATTAAGATACTCTATTTAAATATTAGACATTAATTTTGTTTATTTATCATAATTTTTAGATGATTATTTCCAATGTCAGATTTTCTAAAAAAATTCATGGATTTAGCTGCAAGAAATTCCAAATTAGATAAGCTTATTGAGGATTGTAATGAAAAATTAAAGATTAATCCGAACTCAATTGATTTCTTGAGCCAATTAATGGAGGCATATAATCTAATTGGCCAACATAAAAAAGCTATTAATATAGGTAAAGAAATCTTGGATTTAAACCAATCTTATAGACCTGCATTAAATAACATTTTCTATGCTTATGATCGGCTGGAGAATTTTGATCAAGCATTAATCATTTTGAAAAAATATATTGAAACCTTCCCTCTTTACAAAAATAAAAAAATGGAGCAGCTATCATTTTCTTTAATTTTATATAATCATTTTAAAGAAAACAAGAGTGAACCTATGCTAGAAATCTATTTACCTCCAAATTATCCATCAGAAATAATAGATCTAAATTTTGGTTCCTCCTTTCATTGTTCTAAAATCGGTTGGTCACTGAGGAGTTCTGAGGTACTAAAAATTGTTTTAGACAAGTATCCTCATGATATTGATTTATGGAACGCACTAGGATATAGTTATCTTTCTATCGAAAAATATGAAGATGCTAAAAATGCATTTGATAAGGCTATAGAGATTGATGATGAAAATCAGAGGACTCGTTATCTACTAGGTTCTCTTCACTTAAAAGAGGGAAATTATAAAAAAGCAGAAAATGAATTGGTTTCAATACTAAATCAATCTTCGATAAAATGGGAAAAAGATTTTCCTCTATTATCCACTGAATCTCCTGATGATAATTATCAGAATTTAAGTTTAATTCCGGGAGTTTTGACAAATTTAGGACAAGTTTATAACAAGATAGGAGAATATGAAAAAGCCATAGAAAAAAGCAACAAAGCTTTAGCTTTAACAAAATCACTATATCCTTCAGTTGCAAATATTTTTAGGGGTTCTTCAAGATCTAGTATTTTAGCCCCTAATTATGAGAATTTAGGTGTTGCATATTATGCTTTAGACAACATTAAAATGGCAATTAAGGCTTTTAAGAAAGCATTAAGAAATGTTCCTGAAAATATTGTAGTTTTAGAATACTTAGGGCAAGTATACTTTGATATAGGAAAGTATAAATTAGCATCCGAAGTTTTTAAAAATATTGTAGGACTGAAACCCGAAGATGTTCAGGCTTGGTATCTACTATCTAAATCTTATTACCAAAATAAGAAATTAAGTTATGCCTTAGAAGCAAATACCCGATGTTTAACACTTGATCCTAATTTTAAACCAGCATTAGAATTACGTGACCAATTATCTTAAAATTTTAATTTGTCTTTAGTTGAGTAATTTCATCTTTTGACATTAAATAACCATGATTTGATTTCCAATTTAACAAGTAGCAAAACAGAAAGTTAAGTATATACGGTAATTCTGAAAATGGCCCAAATTTGATACGTTCTTTTGATTTATATGACTTTTGAATTTTAATAAAATCATAATTATCCAATATAGTTCTACGACCTCCAAGAGGATTTTTGCAGCGTAAAATGTTAATAGATGTGGTTTTATTTATCAGAATCGTTAACGATGTTTTGCTCTTATAAAGTTCAAATTTATTTTCGCTAATAACTAATCGATTATTTCTATCAGAAGTTCTACTTATCATAATAAAAATTGGAATCAAAATAATTAAAAAATAAGCCACTCCACCAGAAAAAACCAGGATGGTGATGAAAAAGAGATCGGTAGATAAAGAAATAATGTAATTTATCAGATAAGTTATTATTGGTGTTATAACTAAGATTAATATATATATTAGCTTTGACTTTTTTAAATCCTCTAATTTTACGACCGAAATTTCATAATTTTGTGGAAATTGATACTCAATCTTATTACTCAATTCTTCACACTTTTCTTGAATATTTCCAAAATGAAAATAAATTGATTCGATTATATTTTGAAGTTTAGGGATATGAGGTACATTTTTTATTGAAATCTTATTTGGTATTATCTCATCAGTAATAAATTCAATTGTTCCCGAATCAAAATTTTTATCAAAAAATCTCTTTCGAAAAATAATTCCCTTAAAAGAATTTAGAGGATAAGACTCAATATTTATTGAATCTTTTGGAGATTTTTGTAATTGATAAATATGGAGTCTTTTGTTGGTTAAAAGAAAAAAGGATGTTTTTCTTTCATCCATAATTGAGATAGATATAATAATTGGAGTTGCTATTAAAATAAATACACAACCAATTATAATATTGAAAAGATAAACCATAAGGATCCCAAATAATATGTCAAGTCCTCCAGTAATTAAACTACTAAAAAAAATTATTGCTTTATTATTAGTTATTTTTGGCGATTTGTAAAAAATAATTTCATCTTCATCAACTCTCCTCATTAGAGTATCAGGAATTATAATATCTCACCAACATTTTAAATAAACCTTTAGATTCTAATAGTTTTATCTCACATTATTTTCGATTGTCTTTCCACATTTACTACAGAAACTTGCGTTGAGAGAGACTGGTTTTCCACAGTGTGGGCAGATATTTTTTGGTGCGATGGCGGAAATCGGCACAATTTTTTTCCTATTGCGTTTTTCTCTTTCAGTCACAGATACATATATTCCTATACCTATCGCGAGTATACTTCCTACAATTGGCCCCATTGCTCCAAATCCTGCGTTTAGAAAATCCCACACCCCAAAAGGAAAGTTACCCTCATAAGTATAATATTCTAGTGACACTAATGATATGATTGTTGCAGCAAATATGAAACAACCGGTAATAGCCCAAAGTTTACCGAGATTTCTTTCAGCGAGATATCCTTTTCGATATAAATATCCTGTAATGATTAAGATCAAAGCTAATGTTGTGATTATGATAGATGCGCTGATTCCTGTTAAAAGGAATACTTGTTCATTCATGAAATCAATTGGATTGATACTCAATCTTGAATATATTAAGCCCCACATCCATATACTAAAGTAGCTACCGGAAAAAGCTACTGGAGTTAACACTCCAATAATAGTAATAATACCCGCAGTAAAGGGAAATGCCCACGTATATTTTTTCATGGAGATAAACCTTTTTGTCTTTTATAGATTTCTTGTTGAGATGGATCTAATAAGATAAATTAGATGAGGAATTATATAAGTGTTTACATTGCTCGAGAATTTGGTTGATGAGTTTTATAGGAATAATTTAGTTGGTCAAAAAAAATAGAAGTATATTATAATTTTTTTTAAAACTTAGAGAAGTTTGATTACTCTTCCAAAACCAATGTTTAGTTGAAGATTATCACGGTAAGAATTGACTCCCCCAAACTCAATTCTGATTTTTTCACCTGACTTCACCTGTGAGATTTGGTTATTCCATAATACCAAAGTGATCTCCCCAGATTTATCACATAGAATTGCATGGGCAACGGTAAGTTCTTTCCCATCCTTTTTGGACTTGACTTGAGTAGGAGGATTTATTTTTACAATCTCACCTTCTACAACTACCCCAGTCATTCCATTATTTAAATCAATTAAGTTTTGCACAGATGATTTTGTTTTATCTGTTGTTCTTTGATACCATATCCCTCTCCAACCCAACTCAGCATCCCCTTCATCCCACCCAACTTGATTAAAGCCTAGTTTTTCATAGAAATGTCTTGTTCTAGCATTCCATTCTGGAGTACCTAATGTCCATACTACTTCGGGATATTTGTTAAAAATTAAATTCATTACTTTTGTTGCTATTCCTTTATTGTGATATCTCGGATCCACGAATATACGTTCTAGGATATGATGATCTATCTTTTCTGAATCTAAAATTATTCCTCCTACAATTTCCTCATCATATAGAATCTTATAATATGTCAAAGTTCTCATAGCCCAATTCTGAAATTCTGGAGTATCATATCCGGGTGGACCACCAGGTTGATCAAAACCGAAAACCTTAGCATCAGTGTGGAAGGCTCTTTTTGATATTTCGGCAAGAATTTCCGCATCGTTTGAAGTTGCTTCTTCAATTCTAATGTTTTTTTCCATAATGTCATTTATAATATTATTTATTTTAAATTGTGGAGAGTTAAGATTTTTTTAACAACTTATTTTACATACTAAGGAAGTAATGCGGTAACCTCAATTTCAATATCAATATTTTTAATTGGTGATTTAGCTTGGATAGTCACTCTAGCAGGTTCTTGACCGTTTTCGAAATATTCACGATAAACCTGATTCATTTTGTCGAACTCTTTTAATTTCCTCATGTACACAACAACCTTTAAAATATCATTCATTGCTGCTCCAGAAGATTCAAGTAAAAATTTGATATTTTCTAGGGTTTGTCTCGTTTGTTCAGTAATATTTCCTTTAAGAATTTTATTTGTTTTAAGATCAACAGAAAGCTGACTGGAAAGAAACAGAAAATTACCAGCTTTTACAACATGGTTGAATGGAAATTGATTTTTTCTAATCCCATCGATTTCTACAATTTCTTTTTTCATATCTGAATCACTAAAAAGCATTCTGCTATTTTTATTAATAATGTTAAGAGGGTTCTTATTTTTTAGCCAATTTCAAACTAAACTCTAATTCACAAAGTCAAGATTGAGGAGAAGTATTTTTATTAATAAAAAAAATGATAAAATAGACTCAACCATATAAATCAGGAGACGGATTCCTGGACCATCATGGGTAGCAAACCTCAGTATATCGTATACTAAACCTTTCGTATCTCTATAGTTTATGTTCTGTCCGAGCAATAATGGTATCTTGGAGATCATCAGTTAGTTGCGTGAAGAAAGCATTATATCCTGCTACTTTTACTACTAGATCTCGATAGTTATCGGGTTCCTTTTGGGCATTTCTCAATGTTTCTGAAGATACTACATTAACTTGCATATGAAAAATCTTTTGATCGATAAATGATCTTACCATGGCAGCCATTCTTTCCATATTTCCATCTCTAAAAACTGTTGGATCGATTCTTAGATTAAAAGTTATACCACCAAGTATTTCAACATGATCGATTTTGCCCATGGAATTTATTACTGCTGTTGGACCTTTTAAATCTTTACCACGACTTGGTGATGACGCATCTACAAGCGGTTCTCCAGCCAATCTTCCCGAGGGAAGAGCCCCAACTATCTTACCTTGCGGAACATAAGATCCCATTACGGAACCTCCCGGACAACCTTGACCCCCCCGTAAGTTCTTTACCTTGTTGAATTCTTCCATCCACTGATGTAACACCCAAGCCGCTTGCTCGTCAGCATAATCATCATCATTCCCAAATTTAGGTGCGTTTAGTAGCATCTGGTGCAATTCCCCGCACCCTTCAAAATTGTTGTCAAGAGCATCGCATAATTCAGCCATTGTGAATTTTTTTTCATCAAATACGAACTTTTTAATAGCAGTTAAGGAATCTGCTGCATCTGTTGTAGCAAGCGGTGCTCCCCCATTATTAAAGTTGTAATGAGCTCCACCTTCTTCCCTACATAATCCTTTTTCAATGCAACCTTCTATTAGTGCGGACTCATAAACGGTTGGGGTAAACTCTATCATTTTTCTCTCAACGTTATTACCAGCTATTTGAATATGTCTTCTCATCCAAGCTACTTGTTTACGGTATGCTTCCTGAACTTCTTCAAAAGAAGTGAATTTTCTTGGGTCACCTGTTTCTAATCCAATTTTTTTTTTATCAATACGACGCACACCATTGGTCATCACGTATTCCATGCAAGCTGCAAAATTAGGCATTTGGAAGTAAAAATATCCAGAATCTTTACCAGGTATTACAAGTTCAAAACAACCTTGTGGAGAAGCATTCCGGGCATCCTCCAATGTTATTGTAGGACCACCCATACTACCACGAGCAAGTGCTTGAGATACTATAACATCACTATTGACGAACTGCGGTTGTCCAGTACCTAATGAACAGAGTTGACATGTTTTTATCAGTAGATCATCTGGGATTTGATTATGAACCAGTACACTGAGCCAAGGAAGGGGTAACCTGGTATGCATTACACCGTCTATAAACATGTAAGATAACTCGTTGGTAGCATCTTGTCCATTTGTTTTAATACCACCAACAGTAATTGGCGTTCCCGAAGGAATTACATCTCTTTCGAAGTTTCCCGCAAGTAAATAGCAGTCAATTAACTCTTGAGCTTCCTCTTTGGTTATGCGTCCTTCTTTTATATCACGCTCATAGTATGGATATAAATATTGGTCCATCCTACCCTGGCTAAAACCCATGGTAGGTACTACCTCCCAGAATAATAATAAATAGGAAAAGTAATATGATTGCAATGCTTCATAAAATGTTCGTGCCGGGTGTGCCGGTACTTGATCGCATACCTCAGCGAGCTTCAGCAATTCTGCCTTTCTCTTGCTATCCTCTTCTTTTTCAGCTAATTCTCTTGCCGTGCTAGAAAATCTTTTCCCAATTTCAGCTGCTGCTTCCATAGCCAGAATCACACCCTTCAAGAAGGGGACTTTTGCGGCTTCATCAGGTTCAGTAAGTTCAAGTCTGGAGAGCCTTTCCTCTGCTTCTTTTTTTATACCCAAAAACCCTTTCTTCAGCACCTTCTGATGATCATGGATATTGTGACCGAAGTGATGGGTGACCACCTTTCTACCTTGTTCTGTCCAGTATGGCTTAAGTTCTTCCCACTCTTTCTTGTCTTCATCACTAAGTTCAGGGAAAGGCGCATCTCCCCTCGTTCCAAGAATGTATGAATGCCCAACTTTCTGTGCCGCTAAATTGATAGCGGGGGTAACGTTGGTACAGAGTGGCCTAACGCTAGTACAACCAGCAAAAAGTTGATTAGGATAGATATAAATCGGCATCTCCCTTACTGTGGCAGCAAAGACTTTTGCCCTACGTGTGATCACTGACTCCCCTTCTGTTTCCTTCAATATTTTTGTTTCAATACGTGCCCTCTCAATCGAGGCTGTAGGTTTGAGACTTAGACATTCCTCTCTGAGCCTTTCAACCCGTGGTGTAATCCCCTTTACAATCGTCTGGTTTAGCACTTGTACCATTAAAGGTCATCCTATTAAATTTCAAATAAGCTATAGAATATGATATAATTATATCTTGTTATAATATAATTATACTACTTCTAATAAAAAATTATTAATTATATATTCTAAGGAATATCAACACCCGGAACTTCTACTTTTAAATATTCAATTCTTCCACTTGCTCTTTTACCTTGGAATAATTGATTGGTGCAAAGAAAAAGGGTTCTTCCATCCTCTCCTCCCAATGCGCAAGCGAAAACATTTGTATCTTTAACTTTAATTCTAGAAGTGACTTCATCCCCTTCTAATACACGTAATACTTCGTTTGTTAAAGGATTTGCAGCCCATATTGCCCCTTCTTCATCAAGGCATATACCATCTGGATCAAAACCTTCAAACTTAGCCCAAACTCTTCGATTTGTTAGATCTCCTGACGGTTCAATATCAAAAGCGATGAGGGCTCCTCCACGTTGTTCTGCTACAATAAAAGTTTTGCAATCAGGAGTCACAATACATCCATTGGGAAAAAGAAGATTCTCTGCAACTACTTTTGCATCTCCATCTTTTGTGACCATAATGATACATGTGGGATCTGGAGAGGCTTCAAGGGTTTTTGCACCCCAATTTCCTATGTAAGTTCGACCATAGGCATCAGTTACACTGTCATTGCAGGGAAATTCCGTAATTTTGCTTAAATCGGCATGAATTTTTAATCCATCGGGATCTAAACGCATAAGATGGCGTTTTTGCATAGAAACTACCAGCATCCTACCATCATTTAGAAAACCCAATCCCGACGTCATATCTCTTAATTGTACAAGTACATCTGATTTACCTTTTTCATCCACGGCGATAACTTTTCCTGCCGCTGCATCTGAAAAGAACAATTTTCCGTCTCGCCACCTAGGTCCCTCAGGAAACTCAAGACCCGATAATAAAACTTTCGTATCCGTATTCATATTTATCAATTTAATTCTATTTTTAATAAAATTACCTTTTTCATTTCAATAAAACTCACTTACATGATATATTCCCTTTGCCCCTTGAGGAATGCATTCAATAAACTTACTTGAAATAATTTTTTACTGGTTTGATCTCCCAACACCTCATGATTATTTTTTATTAGCTCATCAGTTACATCTTGACTTGAAATCCATGTATCTAATACTAAAGAATATTTAAGAAGTAGATCCCTTAGTTCTTCTCTTTCTGGACCTTTCTCTTTGAATGCAGCACACCATTTATTTTTACCTATACTTGAAAGAATTATATCACATCTTCTGAAGAACTTATGATGGCATAATTCATACCAGCTTAATTTACCTTCTGAGGGTACTACAGGATTTATCTGAACTGCTGCCAGAATCATCTCATCATATTCATTTTTTTTCACTTCATTAATTAATGATTCAATTGCTGCTTTTGTAGCAAAGATCTTCGCTTTATCATTTGGATGTCTGCCTAGTAGATGAAATTCCAACGAATAGGAAAACATCTCAACATATAATTCCTTTAATGTAGTCTTTTTCCCTAACAAATCTAAGATATGTGATCGGATTGCTTTATTTGGATCACAAAAATCCAAAAGAATAGGGATTCCAGTATACCTTCCTTGAATAGGTAACCATTTTTTAAGAGTAAAATAATAAGCCCAAGCTTTCTTCCAACGGTCCTTTGTAATTGAATAATTATGACCTATTCTAATGTTAGCATTTTCGCCTCTTCCAATTGCTTCTATCAATGATTTTATACTTAGTTCTAAATTCCAATTGCATCTGGAAAGCCAGGTGATTTAACGAACTGCATATAATTCTTCGTCTGTCATTGGTTGCGCTTTCTTCCATAACTTATCTAATTTTTGTGTCTCCTTTATTTTGATTTCCTTATCTGAATAAAACCAGTTGACAGCTTCTTTCCATTCCGATTCCGCTATTTTAATGTTGTCTTTATTTGACATTAGACAAACTTTTCTAATATATTAATAATAATAAGTAATTTTTAATCCTTCAATAATAATATCCCTATCTCTAATATCTTAAAGTCTACAAATCATCAGAGCTTCAATTCCCATTGTTCTTCAGTTAATTCTTGCCCCCAAATATGGTGTTTCTTTGATTCTATCAGTTGAAATCCATTCTTTGAATATAATTTACGGGCAATTTTAAGGTCACTAAATGTCCCTAAAATAACTTTTTGGTAATCTTGATATTTGCAGAAACTAAGAGCTTCATGCATTAGTTTCGTGCCAATTCCCTTATTTCGGGCATGAGGTTCAACAAGAAGCCAACGTAATTGGGCATCCTTGCCATCTACATTCACAATGGCAATTGATCCAACAGTTTCATTTCCCTTCTCAACAATCCATAAATGTTCCTTAGATGGATCATAGTTTTCTACAAATTCTGCTAAATATTTGGCCACATAGGCTTCAAAAGTTTTATCAAGTTTATATTCATCAGCATAAATCACTCCATGTCGATATGTAATATACCCGATGTCGCCTGGTTTATGTGAGCGTATAGTGAAAATTTCTGATTTTTCTGTTTCACTTTTTAAAATTCTCTCAATGATATTCATCGCAGTAATGAGTTGTTCTTGGGACTTATCGTTTACATTCACAAGCATTGATTTTATCTGTTCATTTGCTTTTTCTTGAAGTTCTGAAATCACATGCTGCCCTTCAGCTGTTAGTGAAAGCAGTTGTTTCCGCATATCTGTGTTTGACTTTTCTTTTTTAAGTAGATTTTTTTCTTCAAAATTTCTCAATATTCTGCTGAGGTATGCGGGATCTAAAGAAAGGAGTTTTACAAGTTCACTAGCAGTTGCTCTTGATAGACGGTCAAGTTCGAACATGATTCTCACTTCTGTTAAAGAATATGAACTTTTTAGGAGTGTTCGATCTAAAAGTCCGAGCAAATTGGTATAGAAACGATTAAAACTTCTTATTTTTCTTATTCTCTCCAAATTCTGACTCATCATTATTCATTGCTGAGAATGATTTTATCAATTTAAATCTTGACAAAGTCAACTAAACATTTAACTTTATCAACTAAATTAAGTTTAAATGAGATTGTAATACTTTAAATGTAAACTAAGATCTATTGAAATCAAGAGCTTTTAAAACGTAGATTACAAAAATTAAGAGAGAAGTAATGAAGAAGAATGATAATAAACTATACATCTTTTATTTTGACCAAGTGGAAGGGCCAAAGTTATTTTACAGTAAGGAAGAATATAACCCTTTTAATAGCGTTATATTGGATATGCTCTTAAGTTATGGAAGTGGAGAAAAATCTTTCCCCATTGCGTTTGAAGACTTTCAGACGTTAAATTATAGGTTTTATATTTCCTCTAAATTAGCGAGAAGTGGGTTTGAAGAATTTATGATCACTTTTATGGTCAATGGTCATTCTACAGAAACATTCAAATCACTAAAACTTAAATCTCAAATTATTAAAGAATTTGCCCACGAATTAAAAAACATAAAGGAAATCCCCAAGATTCTCTTTGAGAAGCGTAAATCACGAAAAGAAATAGAAGATTTGGGTTTCAATAGATTTAATGAGACTCTTTTGGAAATATACAGAAAATACTACGACCTTCTATCTTTACCATTTGCAGGAATACCTAAAGAAGAGACGATATCTAACTTGAAATGCAATGTTAAGTCAGAGATTTTAATTTATCTTGTTCATGCCTGTTTATTTAGAAAGAATATTATATTTCCTATTAAAAAAGAATTAAATTCTATAATCCCAGAATTAAACAATTTTATTGATTATATATTTCAAAAATCCTTTACAGGTGATATTCTAATCAAGACTAAATCACAATACAAGAAAAATAGACAGTTATATGAAGGTTACGTTATGATGAATGAAAAAGATTTAGTGAATGAAACGCGAAGATTGATAAATTCGAACCAATTGATTTATGAAAATGAATTAATTAGAAACTTTTACAATAATAATGATGGGATTTCAAGTGTGTTGAATTTAAAAGAAAGACTTGAAGGAATTTACATTTTAGCAAGATATATCTATAACTTTTATGAAAGGAATGGCAATGAAGGACCATTTATCCCAAGAACGGTTATAAAACATTTAGAGGAATCTCTATTAATCAAAAAGATCAAAAAGCAATATTTGTATTTTTTAACAGATATTATTAGAGCATATTTTGGGTTGAGTATTGTGTGGAGATGGGATAAAATAGGTGAAAAGATTGATGAATTATGGAAATGTTAAAATAATAATCAAAATTTATTACTTTTGGTAAATAATTTCACCATCTACGATAGTCATAAATACAGGGATGTCCTTTATTCTTTCTAGAGGAACAGATAATATATCTTCTTCTAAGACCGTAAAATCAGCGAGTTTATTCAGCTCAATTGAACCCAGAAGATTTTCATCGAAAGAATGATAGGCAGCATTGATTGTATAAAGTTTTAATGCTTCTAATACCGTTATCTTTTGGCTTTTACCAATTTCTTTTCCCGCTTTAGTTTTCCTATTAACTAAAGCATGAATTGCCATAAGAGGAGGAAATGGAGAGCAGGGATGGTCAGAATGTGCAGCAACTATAATATTTGCATTGATAAAAGAACGAGCAGCAAACATATTTTCTAATCGTTCTGCCCCAAACGAGGGAATAAGTTTATCTCCATGATAATATGGATAAGCACCAAAGATAGTGGGAAGTACTTTCAACTCTTTAATTCTTCTTACTAAGGTCTCATTAATTACACTACAATGGATATCTCTATTACGAGCATCTATTCTTGGGTATCTTTTTTGCAGGTCTTCAAGAATGTCTAAATATAATTCAATTGCACGATCTCCATTTGCATGAGCGGAAATTCTAAAACCTTTTTTGTAAGCTTTTGTAAGTAGTTCAGTAGCTATTTCTTTAGTAGTTGACATTACTCCGAAAAAATTAGGTTTATCTAAATAGGGTTCTGACACCGCTGCGGTCCTTGCTGACACAGCCCCATCAAAGAAAAATTTGATTCCACAGATGCGAACCCGATCGTCCCCCAATCCTCTGTAGATACCAAGTTTATCTAACTCATCAAGAAGTTCGATGGTAACATCCATCCTAACTCTTATAGGGAGTTCCCCATTATTTTTTAAATCAATGGCGGCTCTGATTTCTGATCTCCCTACTAAATCATAAATACACGTCAATCCAACTGAGCTGCACTCATTCAGGATCTGTTTCGCACCCAGATAAGATTGAGTTCGGGTTGGTATAGGAGGTCCTTCGGGTCTTAAAAGATAATAAGCTTCCTCGTGAAGTCCACCAATTAGTTCACCAGATTCTGGATCTCTATCGAATTTCCCTCCTTCTGGATCAGGAGAATCCTTCGTGATATTGACGAGTTCAAATGCTTTCGAATTTGCCATCCAAAAATGACCCCCAACAGTAGTTATTAAGATAGGGTGATTTGTGGAAATTTCATCTAACTCATTTTTCTTTGGATGTCTTTTTTCTTCAAGTTTTGAATCATCTTCTTGATATCCAAAAATCCATTCACCAGTTGGTGTTTGATGTGCTTTATCTCTAAGTATTTCTTGTATATCAGAGATTGAATGAATTCCAGCTTCTTCGCTTAAATCAACATATATTTCTTTCGAAGAACCCTCATTTATAAAATGGCCATGTGAATCAATAAATCCAGGTACAACTGTCTTTCCTAAGAGATCTACTATTTTAGTTTCCCTTCCAGCATAGTTATCAATATCATCATTGTTTCCAACCGCGATTATCCTACCAAACTTTACAGCTACCGCTTGATATATAGATTCTTTTGTATCTAAACTTATAATTTTGCTGTTTTTTAGGATGAGATCAGCATATATCATTATGTCTTTATCATAAATGCATATGATTTAACAATTACTTTTTTTATAGATGATTGTCATAATAGAGCAACTGTGAAAAAACTCATTATACTAACAATGAGCTTTCCCTCGATTAATCCCCGATTATGACATATCCTAAAAATGCTAAAAAGGTAAGTAAAGTCATTTTTAACCTCTAATTACTTAATTAATAATTTGATAATTACACTGAATTTGAGTAAAAGTATATAAAGAAAAAACGCGAAAAAATTGGATTTTAAAAATCTGAGTATAAATGTATTGATATGATTATTGATCACATAGATAAAACAATAAGTATCAAAATAGTATATTTTGGACCTGCTCTTTCGGGGAAGACAACTTCAATAAAAGCATTATTTTCTCTTTTTGGTAAGGAAAAGGAGATTTGCAGTATTGAAAGTACAGTAGATAGGACTTTATTTTTTGATTATGGTATTGTTACTTTTCAGAATCAGGATTGGAGAATTAAAATTCACATATATACTACAACTGGTCAAGATTTCTACATAATAACCAGATTAATTACATTACGAGCGGTAGATGGTATAATCTTTGTACTAGATTCTCAAAAAGAAGTATACGAGCGGAATATAACATCTTGGAACGAACTTCTTTCCTATTTTAGTGATTGTATGGAAGATATACCAATTATCATAGCTTTTAATAAACAAGATTTACAAATGAAATTTAATCCTGAAGATTTCTTACATGATATTAATGTTCACAGGTACAAAAATATAGATTCAAGATATACCAGTGCAAAGCTTGGAGAGGGCATTTTGGATTGTTTTGAAAATGTTTTACAAATGATTTTGAAAAAGTATTATAAAAATAAATTAGTTAACGTATTGAATTAAAAAAAAATAGAGATGGTTACTTCTTCAAGGTAGTTTAGCTAAGCAACCAATCTAATTTCAATTTCTTTAAGGTCTCTTCAGTAGGGTTTCCAGTTTTCTCATCCCATCCCGCCTTTTTATAATACATCTCTTGAGCTTTATAGAATTGCTCTTTATCAATTCCAATCCCTTTTGCAGGTCCTTCAGGTAAGGGTTTAAATAGACGTTCTGGTAATTTATCATCATCCTTTGAAAATCCTTCTCGTGCGTTGAAAAACCTCATCATATTAATCCTACGTTCTCCAATTTCTAGAAGTTCTTCTATAGTAGCATTCCAGCCAATTCCGTATTTGCATAGATCTAGCAAGTTATCGGGCCCATAGAGCTGCCAAGCAATGCCCCATACAAATTGACAAAGCCCTAATGTATCGTTCATTGAATAGAAACACTGCGTAGCGAACATATAGTGCATTTTATTTTCGTCTAATATTGTTGCATCAGTATAATGATTGTAATCTCCAATCATATCTATTCTGCCTTTAAATGGGTTGCCCGGGATGGTGATCATAGAATCATGTTCACAGCTTTCATGATCTGCGCCATAGGGATTTACAGAATAGACAACACCTAAACCAGGTTTAGCTTGAGGCATGTGAGCAGGAATTTCTTGCCCTTTAACACCCATAAATAAAGGGATTGCTTTTTCACCGAGTTTATCCGCACATATCTTACTTCCTTCTGCGAGAAAATCACCAAAACCTTCTCTTTTTGCTATTTTCTCTGTTAAAATCGGAAGAACATCATGATTACCAAAAGATAGGTCTAACCCATCAGTTGTTTCTTTTGTGAGAATTCCTTTTTCATAGCATTCCATTGCGAAGGCAATAGTTGCTCCGGTAGAAACAGTATCAAGACCATACATATTACACAATTGATTACATAAGCAAATAGTCTCTAAATCCGTTGCTCCACAATATGTGCCAAAAGTGGCCAAAGTTTCATATTCTGGACCGCCATATTCAGGATAAACCTTACCAGGAATGTCAATTACTCTTTTACATCTCACAGCACAAGCATAGCAGGTTTCTCTTCCTTTTAAAATCCCTGTTTCCATCATTTTTCTTCCATCAATTTTAGGTGCATCTTCCATGTACCCTTCTGAATAATTTTTAGTTGGAAGAAATCCGCTTCTATTTTGATTATATAAGAAATTTCCAGTTCCACCAACGCCCCACCCGTCTGTAAATCCTTTAATTCTATCTTTCATTTCAGGAGATGTAGTTAATGATTTAAATCCTTCTTTGTTATATGGGGTTATTGTCTTTTGTCTTTGGACTACAACAGCTTTTAAGTTTTTTGAGCCCATTACTGCTCCTGTACCATTTCGCCCATTTGCCCTTGTCATTTTATTTATTACACAGGCATATTTTACAAGGTTTTCTCCAGCAGGGCCTATTTGGGCAATTTCAATTTTGTTATTCCCAATTTCTTTTTTTATTATCTCTTCAGCCTCTCCGGTTATTTTTCCCCAAATATTTTTGGCATCTTTTAATTCACTTCTTTCTCCATCAATATATAGATATACTGGATTATCTGCTTTCCCTCGAAATATGATTGCATCATACCCGTTAGCTTTTAAGAATGCAGGAAAATCTCCACCAGCTTGACTATCCCCGCAACCCCCAGTTAATGGGCTCTTTGTTGAAATAGTCAATCGACTTGTGCCACTGATTGGTAACCCCGTAAAAGGTGATACTGCAAAAACGAGTAAATTATCTGGAGAAAAGGGATCTATATTAGGGGCTATCTCTTGCAACATTAAGTATACTCCTAAAGCAGTACCTCCTGGATATAACCTATATATATCTCCTGGAAGTGTCTTTTTAGTGATTTTTTTATTTGTAAGGTCTACGTCTAGAATCTTTGCTTCTGGAAATGATCCATTGGATTTTTCTTCTGTATTTGTCATTTTTTTAAGACTCCATTATTTTTTTTTATTGTTGGACATTATTATAAATGAAATTCCATAATTATAATCTAAAATAAGACAAAAATAAAAAAGGCTTCGAGCTAGTTTTATGATGAAAAAAGAAAATAATCCGAGATCTTTGTTATTATTTTAGTTTTTTAATCTTAGTTTGGGCTTTCCTCTTAAGTTTTTTCTCATATCTAATGAGGAAATTTTTCTTTTAGTATTAATTCCTTATTACGGAGTAATTGCCTTAGTGAGTTAATTATGAAAAATTTCCCATATTCATCCTGATATAAACGACATATTACTTTGAAAATCTTTTTTGTACTCTTTGAATTTATAATTTTTTGGTTTCTTGAGAGGTTGGTTCGCTTTATGAAAGATCTTAAACTTTCTACCAAGGTGGACTTTGCATTTCGGTCATAAAACCGGGCAATCTTATAATTATTACTTGAGGTACATAAAAGATTCCAGTTAGGAATATATGTGTAATTTACATTTCGTATAAAAAAGGATTCAAACCTTTTTCTAAATAAAATTGGGGCGATGTTATCAGAATTAGTAAAATGTAGTCCAAAAGGTAATGTTGCGATGATTTTCCCTTTTTCATATTTAATATTTACATAATAAACTCTCCCTCTGTAAAGTTGGTGTAATCTTATTTCAGTAGGAGAGATTTTCAAGTTTTTAACATGTTTGGGGTTTTTAGGTGAACCAACACATCTTCCATCTCCGTACAAAATCCATAAGACATAAATTCCTCTATTATTATAATCTTTTGTTCGAGTTGTAATTTCTTTTGAGGTTATGGGAGAATTTTGGATTTCTATAACTACTTCTTGACCTGATTTTAGTTTAAAATATACATCAGCTCGCCGTGATTCAAAGTATTTTTCTAAAGATGCATCACTGATGTTTGAATTATTCTCTAATATCTTCTTATAAAGCAATTGTTTTATTACTTTATGAGCAAACGATTCAGATTTCGATTCAATTTTCGGAATTAAATTATTCAATAATTTATACTTCATGATTTAAAAGAGATTATCAAATGAGAAAGATTATAAACTCTCATGAGATTTTTTAATCCCATTTATTTAAGATAAAATCGAGAAAAAAAAGGAAAATTACAGATTTAAATGAAAAGACAATGGGAATTTTAAGATTTCTATTAAACTAGTAATATTATATTTAAGACTAATTTCTTGGAATCATTAAGAGGAAAAATAAATCTTTTACAGTCTACTAATTATTAAAGCTTTATACTAATTCTGTAGTATTAAAACTGAAAAAATTAGTTTGATTTAAATCTTTAAATTTAAACCAATAGTTATCATGACAATATCAAAAAAGGCATCTTATAAAATAGTCATATTAACGAGTGTTAGTTTAGGAATCATTGGAATTCTACTATTGTTCTTGTTAAATTCCTCAATAATAATTAGCGCTCTAAGAGATGTTGAGGGTATGTTTCAAGTAACTCTTGTTATTTTAATAAGAATAATTATCTTATCGATAACAACATTCTATTTGTTAAAGAAATGGTTTAAACAAGAAGCTCAATATTTATCAGACATCCCCTTCTTACTCAGCCTATTTTTTCTCATTCTAACTTATGGAAAAGCTATTGATTTATTTTGGGATTTTACATTTAATACACTTAATGAATTTCTAGTGCTTTTATTTCTAAAAATTCGGTTCATAACAATCGTGTTAGAAGTTGCACCTTTGATATACTTGGGTTTAGAAATCCTCTTTTTTAGGTTAGAAGATAGATTTCAAAAGTTAAAAAATAAGGGTTATAGGGATAAACTCAGATTCAGAATTATCCTCCTAATGGTAATCATTGAATTGGTTGTAGTTATTACAGCTCCTGAAAATAATATGTTGGCCGTCTTGTTACCTGTTATTGTTATCCCATCATTGTTAGGAATAGTCTATATATTCTTTTTAGCTTATCGTCTTAAGCGCCTTTCTGTTGTTAAACCAAAGATTTTAACAATTGGATTTTTCCTATATTTGATTTCCAACATTCTTAGACCTGTAATACAGAGAATCTTTGGAGACAATGCAACTTATATTACTCTAGCGGAACTAATAGATATTTTCGTATTTCTTGTAATATTTTTAGGATTATACAAAAAAAATAATAGTTAAAAGACCTCTCTTCTATCAAAAAACAACTTTTAGATCCTAAAAGAGTTATTATTTTATTTTTTTTAAGAAGTTACCAGAACCACTAATTTTAGTTTTTGAATTTAGATTGAACCAATTTTGTTATGATGGTAAAAATAATTATAAAATTCGAGGTTCATTTGTTATTGTTTTAATAGGTCTTAAAACCACACAAACCCTTTCAACACTTTTCACATCTGCACGAGCGCGAAAAGATTCGATTAACGCATCTAATTCAATTATTTCTGGAACGTTAACTTTAATTAAAACTCCACATTCTCCAGCGAGGAAATAAACCTCTTCACATTGAGGAAGAATCTGTGCTTCTCGTAATAATTCTTTTGTGTCTGCTTGAGTCTTAGGAATAAGAGTGAGGAATGCAATAATACATCTCTCATCTTCGCGACATATTCTTATAGTAAATTTCTCTATAACTCCTTCTTCTTCCTGAAGTTTGATTACACGTTTTCTCACGGTTGATTCAGATAATCCTACAATTGGATCTCCCGCAATTTCATGATATGGCCTTCTTGAATCCTCAAGAAGCATTTCAAGAATTCTTTTATCTTTTTCATCAAGGTTTTTCATAATTCTCCCTCACTTTCATGTGGTAAAAAAATTTAAAAAAATTATTATACAAAAAAATTTTATTATCTTTTACTTATTTTACATATTCGGGATAATCTCCAAGTAAAGGTGCAAATAACCTTTCATATTCAACAGCCATGCAGTGAATTCCTGCAGCTTTAGTAGTTTTCTTTATTTCATCGATAAATGGTTTGAAGAATTCGATATTGATCTTGTCGAGTGCAACATATTTTCCTTGTTTGTTTCCCTTATTGTCTTTCTCTGCTTTCTTCAATGCTTTAAGAAGATCCTTTGGAACGGAGACACCTGGAATATAATTATCAAAATACCATGCGATTCCATGAGATTTTAAAGGAAATAGACCTAAAAGAACTGGAACAGAATAGCGTTCAAGTTCTTTGAGAAAATTCTTTGCAACATCAATATCAAATGCGGTTTGAGTTTGAATGAAATCTACACCTTGGTCTACTTTTCTACCAACTTTCAAGATTTCAGGCTCGAGATAAGGTTCCAGAGCATTTGGGTTAGCTACGCAACCATAATTCATTTCAATCTTACCCCCAGAGATTTCCTCTCCCTCATAGTCTGTTCCTTCGTCAATCATCTTTTTAAGTAGTTCACAGAATTGTGTACTATCGATATCATAAGAAGGGCGTGCTCTTTTGTTATCTCCAAGTGCTGTATGATCACCTGTTAACACCAAGATATTTTTCAATCCTAACATAGCTCCACCTAATACATCACCAAAAAGTGCAACTCGATTACGATCCCGTACAGCTACTTGCCAAACCGCTTCAATTTCTGCTTCTTTTTGAACAAAGTAGCTAGGCACCATGGAACACATATAAGCATCCCCTTGAGGACCATCAGTAACATTAGCAGCCACAATTCTCTTGGTTTTTTTCATTTCTTTAGCAGAATGAATAATTTCTTCGAGGTTTAGGATTTTCTTTGGTTCAAGTTCACCAGTAAAAACAAAATGCCCCGCTTCAATTGCTTTACATAAATTACTATATGCTGGTCTTTTTGCCATTTTACTTCTTCTCCTCCTTTTCTTCTTTTACATTAGTATAGTCTTTATATATTTGTAAGTACGCAGGGCTTGTAGATGATCTATAGTCTCTTGCAGGCCTATATATTTTAAAGAGATCTAATCTACCAAATTCTTTTAATCTCATATAAATATCAATCCATGCACAAGGATGTACATATCCTCCGACTTCACATTTTCCATCAACTGTACCTCCGCAGGGCCCATTGTTTAAATGCTTAGCACATCCCGCGATTGGACATACACCTCCAGTTACACCTAAAAGACAGTTTCCGCAAGTCTCACAGTATTGAATAAAGTCATTTTCTCCACTATTTTGAACTCCACCGAACATGCTATTTTGTGCTGGGAAAGTCAAAATTTTGTCCATGACTTTATTCATCATAACAACTCCAAGTCCACATGCTAAAGATATAATAGCATCAAAATCTTCTACTACAGGTCTTATGGTAGTTGCAGCAATCCTATCATCACATTGCCTTAATATAGTCATAGCTTTCCATTTTAATTCTTTACCTTCTGTTCTAGCTTTTAGCTCTAAAAGTTGACCTAGAACCTTAGCTTCGTTTATGCTACGTGGTGGTTGACAACACCCATCGCATCCAGCTATGAGGATCTTATCGTAGTTTTTCACCATAGTCCATATTTCGTTTATATCTTTTTGTTCTGTAATTATCATATTACCAAACTCTTTTTTTTCATATTTTTTTTAAGTTTAATTTTAAATTTTCTTTATTAGTATTTTAAAAAATTCGCAAATTAGGTTGTTAATTTATCAATTAACTTATCAGGTTTTACACTTCTATTCTTCAGACTAAGATCTTGAAGATCAACTCCTAAAGCAACTGCCATAATTTCAGCTAAATATAGTACAGGAATATCTAAATTCTTTCCCGTCTTTCGAGAAATCATTTTCTCCTTTCTATCGTATTGAGTTGTACAAGCAGGGCACACAGCAATTAAGGCATCAACCTCTACTTCAAGTTCACATAATTCCGTCATCTTATCTTCAACTAACTTTTCCCCTATTTCTTCTTGTAATCGAGCGCAGAATCCGCAACATTCTAATTTATTTGCAAACTCTATTGTTTTTGCTCCGAGTGCTTCAAGAATTTTATCAATTTTTTCAGGTTTTTCAGGGTGATCAAATTGCATAATTTTACTAGGTCTTACTAAATGACATCCATAATGAACAGCAAGAGTTAAATCATCTAGAGGTTTTACTGTTAAACTTTTGAGTTTCTCTAACCATTCCGGTTGACTAAACAGTTCTACGAAATGGTACACTTTAGTTTTTCCAGTGTAATGATAATTAATTTTTTTCAGTATTCCATCGATTTTTTCTAAGTATTTTTCATCTTCTTTTAGTAGTACACTCACTGTTTTTAAAGTCTCATAACAACCCGAGCAGATTGTGAGTATATCTAAGCCCATTTTTTCGGCTATAGCTAAGTTTCTTGCTCCTAAAGTAACCCAAGTATCAATATTTAATGATTGTAATGACACCGGTTCAGGGCAACAGCTAACACCCTTCATTTCTTTCAGTTTTACATCTAGGATACCTGCTACATCTCTAAAAGCTTTTTCTAAATGAGGCATCTTTAAAGGTATTGTACATCCTAAATATAACGCAAGTTCTTCCATCATTTCTCATCCTCCTTTTTTTTTGCGAGATCTCCTAAGCCAGTCTCTTCTATTATAAATCTAATTTCATCCAAATTAGGACCAATAATTTCTGGTAATCCCATTCTACTTCTCCTCCTATCAATATTGTCTTTTAATCCACCTGTAAATGGAATCACAAAACCATTGTTATAGATCGTTACTACAGTCCCAGAG
The DNA here is from genome assembly GCA_019894875.1 of Promethearchaeota archaeon. The sequence continues at coordinate 68,022 of JAGXNR010000002.1, forward strand.
TATTCTTTAGGAATCCTTCCTTCTTTTACTGACATATTTCGCAGAATAGCAAGGATAAATGAATAATCAACGTTTTTAGGGCATCTTTCAGTACATCTATGACATAATGAGCAGGTCCAGATTGCTTGACTTGAAAGTACTTCTTCTTTTAAGCCTAAAAGACAAGAAGCAACGACTCTATGAGGTTGCATATCAACATATTCCGTTACAGTACATCCTGAGCTACAAACTCCACACTGAATACAGTTTAGAAGGGATTTTGCACCTACTTTATCACTAATTTCATAACGAAATTGGTGATCTAAGTCATTAGCATTTTTCTTAATCATTTCGACCATTTTTATGTGCCCTCCTTAGCTTTTTGTTTTTTTTCAATTTTATCACCAGCTTTAGGTAGTGGTCCTAACTCTTTAATTTGATTTACAAATTCAGTGACAACTTGAGAAAATCGCTTTCCTTCTGATGCGGAAACCCACTCAAGACGATATCTATCGGGATTGATACCCACATTTTCAAGTATTTCACTAAGTTCATTATACCTTTGTAACATATCATGATTACCTTCTAAGTAGTGACAATCACCAATATGGCATCCCCCGATGAACACACCATCAGCACCTTCCAAGAACGCTTGTAATATAAAACTTTTTGGGATTCTACCAGTACACATGACCCTTATAGGTCGAATATTAGTTGGGTATTGAAAACGGCTTACACCACACGTATCAGCTCCAGCATAGCTACACCAATTACATAGGAAAGCTACGATTCTGGGTCTTTCATCAACATATTCTCCGTTTACAGCTTCACGGATCATAGGGATAATTTGGTTATCTGCAAAATGACTCATCGTGATCGCTCCTGCTGGACAAGCTGCTGAACAATCTCCGCACCCTTTACATAGAAGTGGATTTGATTCAGAAACCAGTACATCACTATCAAAGTTAACTCCAATCGCTCCAAAATTACAAACTTCTTCACATTTTTGGCATGCAATACATAAGGCAGGATCAACAATCGAGAAGAGGGGTTCATTTGTCGCTTCACCTGAAAGTAATGGAATTAATGCATGAGCTGCCGCACCACGACCTTGTGAAATTGAATCTGCAATTCCTTTAGGACCATGACAAGTACCTGCTAGATGTATACCATCAGTGGCAAAATCTACAGGCCTCAATTTAACATGGGCTTCAAGGAAGTAACCATTTTGATCACGAGCACATTTAATCATTTCACCCAATTTTTGAGTATCATGTGGTATTAAGGGTGTAGATAAGACCACTTTATCAGCATTAATAGTTAAGTTTGTTTGAGTTAAGATATCTTTAACAACTACATTCAATGTGCCATTACTTGGATCAACGGTAGGATATTCATTAAATCGTATATAATTTACGTTCTCACGCGCTTTCCAATAATAAAGTTCTTCATCAGTGCCCACACGTATGTCTCTATATAAGACATAAATAGTGGAATTTGGATATGTTTCTTTTACATATAATGCATGTCTAATGGACTCTGAACAGCATATCAGTGAGCAATAAGAAACTCCATTGCCTCCTTCTGGTTGCCTAGATCCCACACAATGGATAAAAACAAGAGTTTCTCCATCTTTTAGTTCGTTATTCCTAAGTTTTTCAGATAATTCGAGTTGGGTCATAACATTATCATTTTCACCGTAGTGATACCATCCTTCGGGTTTGTATTCATATGCTCCTGTGGCAGCTATAATCGTTCCAACATTTAATTTAGTATCTTTTCCTTCAATATTGTTTTTAACAGTTACTTTGAAATCACCAATAGAACCTTTTACTTCAGCAACTTCTGAATTTAAATAAACAGTAATATTTTTCTGTTCATTAAACTCATTCAATTTTGCTTCTAAGAACTCTTTTGAATCTATTCTATCAAAATTAATTTTGTAAATTAGGTTCAGCTGTCCTCCCAGTTTATCATCTTTTTCTACTAAATGCACTTTAAATCCTTTATTTGCAATTTCCATAGCTGCACTCATACCGGTGATTCCCCCGCCTACAACCATAGCTTCAGGAACGACATCTGCTTTAATTTTTAATTCCGCTTTTTGAGCTGCTACACGAGCTGCACCCATCCTGATAAGATCTTTTGCCTTATCAGTTGCTCTAGGATTGTCATTCATATGTACCCATGAATCAAGTTCTCTAATGCTCACGAAATTAAACAAATATTCATTTAGTCCCGCTTCTCTAATAGTCTTTTGAAATAATGGTTCATGGGTTCGTGGTGTACATGCTGCAACTACAACCCTATTTAAGTCGAGTTCTTCAATTTTTTCTTTGATAATATCTTGAGTTAATTGTGAGCAACTATACTTATTTTCCATTGAAAACACTACATTTGGAAGTGTTTTTGCATACTCTACTAGCGTTGGCACATCCATGTATCCCGCTATGTTAATACCGCATCGGCATATGAATACACCTATACGAGGATCATCCTTGGGGTTTACTACTTTAAGGGGGGGAAGTTCGACTTTTTTCTCTTCGTCGCTTAGGGGGACAGCATGAGTTGCTGCTAGAGCAGCAGCTCCACCTGCTTTCGCTACTGAATTTGCTATATCATCGGGGGATTGACATGAACCAGTTATGTAAACACCATTTCTAGTGGAGCGTAAATCTTCTGTGGAGTCCATGGTTTTGAAAAATCCAAATTCATTTTGTTCAATTCCTAAGATCTGTGATAATTGTTTTGCATCTTTACGCGGAATAACTGCATTTGCAAGTACAACTAAGTCAAACTCACTAATTTCAACATCACCAGTATCAAGATTTGCGTGTTTAACATAAAGGTTATGGTTTTCTGGATTTTCACGGATATCTCCAGGGATTCCTCTGTAATAGGTAAGCCCATATTCATTTTTAGCTCTTTCAATAAATTCCTCCTGATTTTTCCCGATTACTCTACTATCATTAAAGAAAATAGTTACTTTTGTGTCAGGGGAATGTTCTCTAGTGACAACTCCTTCCTTAGTTTGGTACATACAGCAAAATTTTGAGCAATATGAACAAAGATCCATGTTTCTAGAACCCACACAACTTATAAATCCTATATCATGGGTATGTTCCTTGTCTGAAGGTCTTAATAATTCTCCCTCAGTGGGACCAGATGCACTTAATAATCTTTCATACTGCATAGCAGTTATAACATTAGGGTATTCTCCGTAGTGATAACGATCGAGAACACTCGGATCTAATAAGTCAAATCCAGTAGCACATATGATTGAAGCAACGTTGTATTCGACTATTTCGTCTTCAATGTCCCAATCAATAGCTCCTGCTTCACATTCTTTTTCACAGAGTTTGCAGGCATTTTTTGTTAAATATAAACATTTATCTGCATCAATGACGGCTTTTCGTGGCACAGCTTGAGGAAAAGGAATATAAACCGCTGTTCTTAACCCCATGTTCTCCTCAAATTCACTGGGTATTTTTTTCATTGGGCATTTCTCACTACATGCTCCACACCCAGTACATTTATCCCAATCAACGTATCGAGTTTTTTTAAGCACCTTAACTTCAAAATTTCCTGCTTCACCAGATACTTCTTTTACTTCAGAATAGGTAAGGAGCTCAACATTAGGATGTCTAGACACTTCAACCATCTTTGGGGCAAGAATACAGATACTACAATCTAACGTAGGAAAAGTTTTATCTAATTGCGCCATTCTCCCCCCTACGGAGGATGTTTTTTCGACTAAAATTACACGATATCCCTGCTCTCCGAGAGTTAATGCTGCTTCGATTCCACTTATACCTGCTCCGATAATTAAAATATTGTTATTTATCATGATTTCTTTTTTTCCATCAATTTTTTGTTTTAAATTGCGTAATAATTGCAATTTGTTAAAAATATTCTATTAAATTTGAAAATTATTGTTGCATTTGATAATATATTTTTTAAAATTAACTTGATCAATTAATGATTATCTCCGACAGAATTCTATATAAATCTTTTTATTGAAGACTAATTTCAACAATTTCATCTCGATTTTTTACTGAAAATGTGCATTCTAGATCACAATACTAGATTGAAATTAGCGATTTTGGTCAGCTAGCATCTTGTTAGTAAATGTCAATGTGAGTAATAAAACTGTCAAACTTAATATGATAATTGACTATTCTGTTAAGAATCATTAAAAGCTCAACAATTTGCATAAAAAGTTTCTACATAGCAATAATTCTAATTTTGAATTCTAAATATAAATCTAATTCATAAGATAAATTGATAAGAAATTGAAGATTTTAATATATTAAGTACCAACTAGTTATTATCGATGTAATAAAAAGTTATAATTATTATAATATCTGTATAATAAACCAAATTATAAAATATAATATAAAAAATTAATTGAGATAAGTGCATTTTTAAATAATTGGTGATACTAACATTAAAATCGTCGTTTCAGGTCCTTTGCAGTCAGGAAAGTCGAGTTACATAAAATATTTAGATAAGAATGCTTTAAATGTCGAAGCGAAGGGTAAAGACGAGAAATATTATACAGTGGGGATGGATTTAGGTTCTGTAAAACTGAATGGATTTGATTGTTTTCTATTTGGAACACCAGGACTCCTTAGGTTCTCGATAATGAGAAATATTGTAACAAGTGGGGGCGACGGGATTATTTTTATCTTTGATTCTGTCCATCCTGAAAAGGATGATAGTGCAATTGTTATTTTAAACTCTGTAAGGAAATTATTACCTACAAACGTTCCTGTTGTTTTCTTAGCAAATAAGCAGGATGTTGAGGGTGCTCGCCCTCCAGAAATAATTCGTCAGCAAAACTACCTACCTGAAAACAGTAAAATTTTTCCAACTAGTACAACAACTGGACTGAACATTAGAGAATCAATAACCCATTTGGTAAACATTATTTATGAGGATTATTCATCACTTATACAAGTACTTAAAACTTATGAAACTGATATAAAAGGACTTGGAGAAGAATTAAAAAAAGATCCTACCGAATTGAGAGATTTATTGAATAATCTTGAAATAAAGAGATTTATTGAGGTAGACAGAGTAAATAAAATTTATAAAGTGCGATCAGGATTAAAGTTTTTGGTTTAACCTTTTTTAGCGATTTCTAGCGGTGAAATTTCACTTATTTTATATATATCCTTCAATTTCGTTAAATCAGAATTCTGTTGATTAAGAATCCTCCAAAAAAATGGAGGGATATTAATTTCCTTTTCAAAATTTACTCTAATTCTAATGATTTTCTGTAGAAGTCGCTCAATACGGAGGGTAAATTGCTCAATATATTCAATTTTTTTATATTCTTTATCTAAATATTGTTTAAATATATTTCTTAAGTCTTGATAATTTGGAATATTGCCAATGGGTGTTTTAATGGCATCAAAATCACCATGTGTTCTTCCTTCTGCCCAGATTACCCAACATAGTTTATCCAATATTCCATTAAGATATTTACCGTCTTTTCCTTTTAGAAAATAATTCATAGAGAACACTTTAGGAGGGTTATTTAGGCTATTCCCAAATTTCTGATGGTTTTCAAAATACTTACCTAACGGAACAACGATAAAATCTAAGTTAGCCATTGGTTGGGCTTTTCTGACGCCCTCTGCACCTAGAGTCTGGGCAGTAGTCTCAGATTCTATCGTAGCACCCAAGAAAACTCCATGCTCCCAATTAAGACTTTCTACTACCGGTGGCATTGTGTCGCTATCTCGTCCACCATAGAAAATTCCACTAATAGGCACACCCTTAGGGTTGTGAAGATTGGGATCAGCATTAGCTAATTCTTCAATACGAATTGTATAACGAGCATTAGGATGTGCATGTGGGATTTCTATGCCATCAATATCTTTTTTTCCTTTATTCCATTTACCAGAGAAATTCACCCCCTCATCTGGGACGATTCTTCCGTCTCCAATCCAGTAAGGTGAATTATCCTTTATTAATACATTTGAAAAAATTGTTTCTCGGGGAGTTGTTATAGCCTTGTATATTACGGGATCATCGTTTGGGTTAACGTCTTTAATAATCCCAAATATACCTTGTTCTATATTAACCGCATGAGCATATCCATCTTCGGATTTCCGAAGGTAGGCTATATCATCTCCCAGAATAGTTTGTCCTGGGAGCATTGCTGTAGACGTTTTTCCACAACCCGAAGGATAAGCCCCACAGACATAAGTAGTTCGATTTTTTCCTTTAGGGTGAATACCTAAAATAAAGTAATGTTCTGCTAGCCAGTCTTGGTTATTTGATTTATGGATCGCTAACCTTAATGCAAGTTTCTTTAATCCAAGGGAATTCCCCGCATATTGATTAAAGCAAGATAAAACTCTCTTCTCTTGTAAATCTACATAGATCCTACGTTTAGAAAGATCTTCAGTAACCGGGGGGTTTCCTGTTAATTTTCCACCAGAATGGATAAAATAAAAAAAATCATTGGATCCGTTTAACGTTTTAAATTCTTTATACCCAGATCTATACAGGATATCTTCTGAATGGGCAACATAAAATGAATCCGTCAGTTGTAAAGCAAGAATGGAAAATTCAGAATTCTTTGGGCCTAAACAGAAAAATCGTATTAAACATTCACGACCCTCCATACATCCACCCATAATTTCCATAATTTCTTCAAGTCCTTTTTCCCGATCAATAGTATTTATCCAAGGGCTTGCATATTCACCTTGAGCAATTAACACCCTTGTATTACTTTTATCTCGTGCTTGATCATGGTTCGACATTGAGAAGAATCCATCATAATGGATAGTGTGTCCTTCAGTCTCCATTTTTGCTTCTTCGTTAATTTCAATAGCCTTTAATCGACAGTATTCAATATCTTCCTTTGAATCTGTGATTACAGTAATTTTTTCTGGCTTACATAAACCAATAAAATCATCCACGATTTTTAAAATGTGTTTATTGTTTAGAACCTCAAGTTTTTTAAGATTGGGGGGACTTAATTTCTCCATATAAGTTTTTCAACTATTTTTCTTTTATAATTATTTCAATTGGCTGTTAATGTGTTATTGAAAATCTCGTACCTTTATTAATTTTATCGCCTCTATGAGACCTAATCTCATCAATAGAGATATAACATTTATTGATAATTTTTTTATAAAGAAAAAAAGAAAAAAAAATACTACATTCCTGGAGGCCTAGAGCCTTTTGAGCTAATAATACGATCTATTCGTAGTATAAGATTTGCTAATTCGCTTCCAGATTTAATTATGTGATTTATTAATTCAGCGGGTTCAACAATTCCTTTTTTAAAGTTATCTTCTATTGTGTTTGTAATCGTATCAATTCCAATCCATTTGTCATTATCTGTTTTATGCGCAGCTCTTAATTCGGTGAGCTTTTCAATTTCTTCTAAACCAGCATTTCGAATTAAGGTTTTAGGGATTTCTTCAAGTGTTAATGCGAAAGCTGAGACAGCAAGTTGTTCTTTTCCACCAATTTGATTTGCATATGCTCTAATTTGTTTAGCAAGTTCTATGTAAATTGCCCCACCACCAGCCACAACAGTTTTTGTATCCATTGTTTTCGCTATCACACATAGTACATCATGTAATGAGACTTCTGCGGTACTAAGGATCTTATCTAGACCACCCTTGAGTAATATAGAAACGGATTTTGGATTTTTGCATCCTGAGAATAGTGTATATTCGTCATCACCGATTTTTTCAAATTCTACCTTTGAGGCAAATCCTAGGTCAGCTTCTGTTAATGAGGTTAAATCATCCACTAATTTTGCATCAACTGCTTTTAATATTGATTTATAATCACTTTCCCCGACATTCTTAATAGCTGCAATTCCTTCTCTAGCTAAATAAGCTCCAAATTTATCAGAAATATCACTACTATTTACTACAATATTAACTCCTGAATCTTTAAAGATTTTCATGTAATCTAGCAAAATCTTTTCTTCTTGATCAAGAAACTTCTGAATTTCAGAAGGGCTAGTAATTCGAACTTGAGCATCAAACTCAGTTTTCTTCACATCTAATTTTCTTCTAATTACCGCTATCTTTGCATCTTTTACTACTTCAGGCATCATGACATTAACTTTTTCCTTTTGAATATAAACCCCATTAATCAACTTTGAATCTTTTAGAGACTTACCAGGAGCTTTTACAATTTTGATATTAGAAATTTTATTAAAAGTGTTTCCATTATCATCAGATATCTGTTTCACCGCTTCCAATGCTAAACCTGCGAAAAAATCCTTGAGACTAGAGATACCTTTTGAATTCATTGCTGTTTTAGCTGCGTTTTTTAAGACTTCGTCATCATCTTTAGAAATTGTTTCAGCTATGTTTTTAATAATTTCAAGCGATTTATCAGCAGCTAATTTATATCCATGAGTAATCGGTTTAGGATGTATACCTTGTTCAATTAATTCTAAAGCATTATTTAATAATGCGGCTGAAAAAATTACGGCAGATGTAGTCCCGTCTCCTATTTCTTCATCCATTGATTTAGCCACATTAACCATCATGTTTGCTGCTATGTTTTCGATATCTAAGTTTTTTAATATCTCGGCACCATCATTAGTAATAGTAACATCACCTAATGAATCAACCAGCATTTTTGACATACCCTTAGGCCCCAGAGTTGATCTTACCGTCTCAGAAATTGCGACCATCGCTGAAATATTTTGTTTTCGAGCTTCATTTTCTTGAACCTCTTCTGTTCCCTCTTTTAGTATAATAATTGGAACGCCAGACATATTTTTTCACGTTATTATGATTTTTTTAAAATTTAGTTTATTAAATTATTTATAAAGATCTCTAAGTCATAAAATTAAAAAAAGTTTTCTAAAATGTTATAATCATTTTTTTAAGACCTATTATCTTTAAGGATTTCTAGGATTTTTATTAAATTGTAAAGACTTTGATCTTATCCTGATGATTAAAAAGTTACCAAAGATAATAAAGATGAAAGATCCCATTATTCTTTCGCGATGGCTTCCATTTCAACAAAAGAGCTATTTTTATACTCCTTAAGGATCATATTAGAATTTGTGCGGGATATATTCTCACTTTCATTTAATTTTCTAATAAAATCATGCACGTCTTCTGAGTTTTTAAATCTACAAATTAAAGCAGCGGACTGATCTCCCGTTGTATGGAATACAGAACAAACTTCGGGTTTACTAGCAATTTCACTTAAGATTTGTTCTGTAAATTTTCCATCGCAGTTGATTCTTATTAAAAAGGATAATTTATACCCTAATTTCACATTGTTGAGTTTTAAAGTATACCCTTCTATAATGCCATTATCTCTTAATTTAGAAATTCTGTTATGAATTGTCCCGATTGATATTCCGAGACGGTCTTGAATTTCCCTATAGCTCGTTCGAGCATCGTCTTGGAGTATTCTTATTATATTTTTGTCTATGTCATCGAGATCTTTCTCTTTCTTCAAAGAAGATATACCCCTTGATTAATTTATGTTATTATTTTTAACCAAAACCAATATAAATTTATTTAAAAAAATATATAAAACTTTAGAAATTCTAAATAAAATTCTCACATTTGATGAAAATTGTTTATAATTATTTTTCATAAACTTCGTTGGGATCAAAAATTCTTGGGCGGTTCACCTTAAAATTTCCCTCTTCTAGGATTTTAAAAAAGCAAGAATAATAACCCTTGTGGCAAGCGCCTTGGGTTTGTTTAACCTTAATTAAAACTGAATCATTATCACAATCTGTTATAAAATCTTTAATCTCTTGAATGTGACCACTGCTTTCCCCTTTTTTCCACACTTTCTGCCGAGATCTTGAATAATAGTAAGCATGTCCTGTTTCTAAAGATTTTTCAATCGCTATTTTATTGGCAAAAGCAAGCATTAAAACTTCATTACTCTCATAGTCTTGGGCAATTACAGGTATTAAATTCCCATTAATTTTCGAAAAATCTAATAAATCTATTAAAACACTAATTTCTTGTTTAGAAAATTTTTTCATAGTTATCAAAATTTATTATTTTGTATATATTTTGTTTAGTATCTTATATAAATAGATGAAGGAAAAATGACTAACAACTTTAAACTTGATCCTTGGGGTTCTTCTGCAATTGCTGAAGAAGATTACATTAGATTAATTAAAGAGTTTGGAATTGAAGAGATTGATGATGCAACAAGACTAAAAATGAATGAAAATCGATTTATAAGAAGAAAAATAATATTTGGACATCGAGATTTACAACATGTTTTTAAGGCAATCGAATTGGATCAACCATGGGCAGTTATGAGTGGGATTAAACCTTCAGGTCCTTTTCATCTAGGAACATTAATGACAGCATTGGAAATTGTTGAATTCCAAAAAATGGGAGCGAAAGCATACTACTGCATAGCTGATGTCGAATCATGGGAGGATAATGGAATCCCATGGGAAGACGCAGAAGAAGATGCCATTGATAATTTAGCAGATATTTTAGCATTAGGATTGGATCCAAATAATGCGTACATTTGGCGCCAGAGTGAAGAACCAATTGTAAAAGATGTTGTTTATAGAGTAAGTAGATTAGTAACACAAAAAATGTTAAAAGCCATTTACGGTGAGAAAACCTTCGGACTTTATTTATCAGCACTTATTCAAGTGGGAGATATCGTTTTACCACAGATTCAAAATATACCCCAACCAACCATAGTGCCAGTTGGGATCGATCAAGATCCTCACATTCGGTTGACTAGGGACCTTACACGCAGATATTATAAGAAATTTTTCTTACCTGGGGCAACTTATCATTTCTTATTAGCTGGAATTGATGGCTCAGAAAAAATGTCGAAGCGGAATCCCAACAGTATGTTTAATTTTAATGAGCCACTAGACTCTATAGAACGAAAAATTAAAGGTGCGCTAACGGGGGGAAGAAAAAATAAAGAAGAACAACAAAAGCTAGGTGGAGATCCCAAGATATGCATGATATATAAAATATTAATGTATCATTTTGAAGAGGATGACGAAAAATTAGCTTCAGATTATGAAATGTGTATTACGGGAAAATTAATGTGTGGAGATCACAAAAAAGAATGTGTTCAAAAAGTTTTAAAATTTATTGAAGCACATCAAAAGAGAAAGGAAAAATTAGTAGATAAAGCAAGGGAATTATTAAAAATTAATTGAATCTTGTTAACTTTAAATCTAGGTTCTAGATTATTTCTTCTAAAATTTTGCTTAGGACCCCTAGAAAATCGGGAAACTTTTCTAAGAATTCCTCCTTTTTCTCTTCTTTAGTAACAACCGATACAAAAAAAGGCTCACTACCTACTTTCAACCTATGTAAGTATGAAAATAGCGTATGTTCTGATGTAGATATATCATGGTCAAGTTCAAATGTTTCTTCCTCCATTCTTTTTAGTAAAAAGAGATGTTCTTTAATGGATTCTAATAATTCGATGTAAATTTCTGGGTCTATAGTGCTGTAATATTCAGAAATGATAATACCGTTACGATCAAAAACAATTAAAGCTTGACTGTTGAATTCCTCTAAATATGTCTCTAATAACTCGGATAATTCAAAGAATTTATCATCAAAAACAGAGAGCCCATATGAAACTAATTGAACGATGGAAATAATATCATAAATAGAAGTTTGTTGAAATAAAATTTTAAATGTTGAATATTTATCTAAAAGCTTCTCTCTTAATTTATCAATATTCTGTAAAATTTCTGTGTTCCCTCTCAAATCAGGATCATACTTATGGAAGGTAATTATTAAGGGAATATCCATTTTGCTTTCGGTAAAAAATGTTAAAATCGCATCCAAATACTCAAGAGAGTTCTCAAATCTTTCAGTGTCTTGGATATCTATCACGTAAATGAGTAGGTCAGTAGCATCAAAATATACATCTTGATATTGCATATAGATTTCCCGGTAAGTTGATTGACCCCCCATGTCCCAGAATATTGTGTTATTTCTCAGGAAATTCATTTTATGATATTCAACTCTAATAGTTGGCTTCAGTTGAACAATATCTTTTTGAAAATCATATTTTTTATCTAAAGCAGTTAATATCGACGTTTTACCGGCATTATCCAATCCTGAGATCACAACTTTTAGCAAAGATTCCATTAAAATAAACTCATAAACGTTTTTTAAATATAATAAAATAATAAATCATATCAATTTAAACTTCTTCGAATACAAAACCGAGTATATAACATAATACTCTGTTTCTATTTGATATATTGTTTGCTATAATATCAAGATGTTGCCTAAATAATACTCATATATGAATAATTTCCTCTTTTTTAGAAATCCTACTAAAAGATAAGTGAATTAGAAGTAAATTAGATGACATATAAATGATATTTATATTTTTTAAAGGGAGTTCTGTCATTATATTCAATAATCTAATTTATAAACGGGAGTGATTTTGTTGATTGAACTTAAGAATAAATTTATAGAAAATTTAGAATATCAAATAAATATGAATGAGGGATCTGAAGCAGCTTATAAGAAGATTCCTGTATTTACTGAACAATTGAAACATTTTGATAAATCAGTTATGGATCTTAGAGAAAAATTCGAAAAAATACATCTACGGGAAAAATATCATATAATTATTACAGAATTGGAAGACCTAATAAGCCAATCAAAAAAATAGTATAATTTTATTTATTTTTTTAACCTTATTCTCCAATAATGGTACAATAAATAGTCCTTGATCTAGGCTTTTCATCACATTCAACAAATGTGATCTGTTGCCAAGTTCCTAAAATTAATTTATTGTTCTTAAACGGGATTGATTGAGAAGTCTTAATAAGAAAACTCCTTAAATGACCCGCACCGTTATGATCACCCCATGTTTTAGTATGAGCATATTGATTTCCATAAGGGATTAATTTCTCTAAGAGTTCTTTGATATCGGTTTGTACTAATCCGGGTTCATATTCAATAGTTGAAATAGCTCCCGTGGAGCCTGCTACATGTACATTTACAACCCCATTTTTTATTCCACTATTTTTAAGTGAATTTTGAACCTTTTTGGTGATATTAATCACATCACAATATGCATTTGATCTTAACTCGAATGATTGGATATCTACAGTCATTTTTGCTTCCTTCTTTTTTCACATTGATTAATATTTTTAATTTGTTTTATTACAGAATAGGGTAAATTTTCATCATTACCTTCCTTAAGTGCGATTATCTTTGCAAGAATGAGAAGTTCATTTTGGTTGAATCCTTTAACATTAGTCCAACCGCTTGATTCCCCTGCTTCAATACATATTAAATAGGGAGCGCTTTTAAATTTTGAGCATTTTTTGTTTTTACATTTCTCACATATTTCAGGAAAGTAGTATACTTTCCCATTTTTGATATATAATAAAAATGTCCCGAAATTTTTATTGTTTATTTTAATCCAATTAAGAGATTCATATTCAATATCTAAATCTATTCTTTGAATATAATTATTTAAGATGTCAATATTAACTATTTGGTTGTTAGATTTTAAGGTACCGATAACTGGTTCAAAGTAATCATTACAATCATCTCTTATAACTGAATGTCCAAATAGGGAATCAAGGTAGATAAAATTGATAATAATTTTACTTTCCAATTCTTTATCTTTTATTTTTTCCATAAACATGGATGACAATTGATTAAATATATCAGATGGATTAGGAATCTCATATGTCTTAATTTCATAATCGAGTGTCATTGAAATAAATTCTTCACTATTAAAATATGAACTTATGATATCCATTTGAGAGAGATTTTCAAGAATAACACAAAAAACTAGGATTATGTCTGAAGACATAGTTTGCATTTCATCGAAATACTGTTTTATTTGGTTAAGCCTCTCCTCCGAAACAAAAAATATTATTGCATCAGCACCAGAATAGAAGTTTCTTCTTAAAAATGCCCTATTTTGATTGCAATCTATATTCCATAGAAGGTATTCAATTTTCTGGTTAATTTTATAAAGAAATTCAATTTTACTTATATTTACGCCAAGATTGTGTTTGTTTTCCATTGGTAAGCAATTAGAGCTTATTCTCTTTTGAAACTCATCCTTGTAATTTTCATAACCGCCGAGAATACATACCTTCTTTTTTATATATACTTGAATTGGCTCAAGAGTCTCATAAGAGTGCAAATTGATTTCCTCATATAGTATTTAAGCGAAATCCAATAAATAATAAATTTTTTTATGAATTTTAATTTATTCTTTTTAAGGATTATCAATTATAGGATTAAACGATGAAAAAATTAGATGAATTCCTAAAAAAAATACACGATTCCAAATCCCAAATCCCAGAGTATGCAAGTATCATAATTAAACCGGGTAAAAAAGTTTCAGATATTAAAATTAAGAAGGAAACTGAGAATATTTTAAAAGTGATTGCTCATGAAGAAAATAAAACAGGCTGGTTTCTGCATTCTGTACATATTCCTTTAAAGAATTTAGGTTTGGCATATGATTCCAAAGATAAGGAAATAATAGAATATCTATCTGAGCCTTTTAAAATTAAAAATAAATTAACAAAAGATTATGTAGAAAAGATATTAAGAAAATACATATCCATTTTACCAGAAAAGAAGAAACATTTTTTTAAAACTGAGCGTTTTAAGAAAAAGAAAGAATTTAAAACTGGGGCTCAATTGAAGGGATTTTAGCTTATAATCAATCATTTTCAATATGCATTAAATAATTTTCTAACTTCTTAACGGCATCCCATTAAAACTAATAATTTCTTTTGTTTCTGGCTTTCTTTCACGGTAAGGATTTTTTTTATCTTCGATTTTTCTACCAAATGTTAGATAACCGGTATGACCTATCATTCTTACCTCAGGACGAGTAGCATTTTTTTTTACTTGAATTTTTCTCCTCATTAATTCATAGGTATTAATTTCAATAAAATTTAGTTCTCTTAACGCAAATGTTGTTTTCTTAACTTGTTCAATTGTAGGCGAAAAGGAAGCAATAGTTCCACTTTGTTTTAAATATATTGTTGCTTTCTTAATTGCATCCCAAGGCTCAGCAAGATCTAAAACTACTGTATCGACGTTAGTGTGATTTAAATCCTCGGTTATTATGTTTCCATACTTTATTGATACAAATTCTTGAAGTCTTGCTCTTTCTATATTCTTTTTTGCCCTTTTCAATGATTTCTCTCGAATATCGTAGGAGTAAATATGCCCCTGTGGACGAACATAGTTCCCTAAAATACATGTCAAAGCCCCAGATCCACATCCTGCTTCAATTACAATACTCCCTGGTTGGATTCCGGAGTAAAGTATAATCATTCCGGCATCTTCGGGATATATGATTTGAGTCTTTCGAATCATATGTAGTACGTAATCGGAAAGTAAGGGTTTTAATATATAAAATTTATATCCTTGTGTTTTATAAGGTTTTGAGAAAATAACCGTCCCAAATTTTTGACCTATTATATCATCAAATTCAATAATTCCTTTATGAGTATGAAAAGTATCTCCAGATTTCACAGAAAGGATCCATCTTCTCTTATCGTCAAGGACTAAAAAGATTAAATCATTTTCTTTTATAATTTCAGTGGTCATTTTCACAGTTGGTTTTTACTATTGTTAAAGTATAAAAACCTTTAATTTTTTATCATTAGACTTTCTTTATTAATTGATTTGATTACAAAAAATATTTAAAACATACATTATTGCATTATTTAAACTGTTTAAATAAATTCCTTTTTATAAATACATATTAAAGTATGAATTTATGAGTAGAAATAATTCTAATAACTCCCAAAATTCTCGTACATCCTTTAGAGGACTCCAGATTTTGATCGAAGATTTGCGTCAGAAAAGAGATAATCTTAACCTTAAAACTAAAGATTTCATTAACGAGCTACAAGAGCTTGAAACGGAAATTAACAATAATTTAAAAGACGCGAAAGAAAAATATAAAAAGAAAAGGGATTACTGGAATGACAAGGTAAAACAACTAAAAGAAAAAAAAGTTGAATATAAAACACTTTTAGATAAATTATATGAAGAAAAAAAATCTGTTCAAAAAAAGAATAACTCATCAGTAAGTCCTATCTCTATTAAACAAGTAGAACGCCAAATTAGCAATTTAGAAAGAGCTATTGAAACCGAAAATCTTGAGATGACAGAAGAAAATGCGATTGTAGATAAAATTAAAGATCTAACCGAGTCAAAGCAACAATTTTTAGCTGATCAACAAAATAGCGATTACTTCAAGATTGAAAGAAAAATAGAGATTGTTAAAATAAACCTAAATCGAATCTATGAACAATTAAACAAGTGGTCGAATAAATCTCAAGAAAATCACGAGAAAATGTTAGAGATTTTCAATAAAGTCGATGAATTAAGAGAGCAGAAAAGAAAAAGAGAAGAAGAACTCATAGAAAACAAAAAGGCCGCAGATCATTATCATGAACAATATTTACAGGTAATGAACCAAAGAAAGAAAGTTTCAAAAGGTAAAAAACCTTATAATTGGGATAATAAAACACCAGCAAAAGTTAGGCAAATTAAAAATAAGAATGAAATGATTGAAAAAATTAAAGAGAATAAATTAGCCGAAGCTATAGAAAAGCAAAAAGCTGGTAAAAAGTTAAATTTATTTGAAGCTCGATTAATTCTAGAAAAATCTTCAAGATCGTCTTGAAAATATTGAAACTTTGGATTTGAATGAATTGTTTTTACTCTTTTTAGAGTGTTCTTCATGAACGACTTATTCTAATAATAAATGTTATTCAAATCTTCAATACCTATGCCATAATATTTAAAAAAATTGAAGATTTATTCTTTTATTAACGTCTAAAAATAAAGAAAAAGTTTGTCTAAAAATGCAAAAAAAGATAGCTGAAATCAGAGAGCTAATGATCAAGCACCATGAATGGTTTAAAGAATCAATTCCGTTAATAGCATCGGAGAATATAACTAGTCCCGCCGTTGATGAAGCTTGTTCGTGTGATTTTTCACATCGTTACGCAGAGGGGTGGTCTGGTCAGAGGGTGTATGCGGGTTGTTCATTTATTGACGAAATCGAGGATATTTGTATGGATCTTGCAAAAGAATATTATAAATGCATTCATGCTGACGTACGGCCTATTTCTGGAGTTGTTGCAAATTTAGTGATGTACAATGCTTTTACTTCAGATAATAATGGTAAAATCTGCTGTATGTCTATAATTAGAGGTGGACATATTTCGCATGGACCAAGATTTGCAAAAAGTGGGAGAGAGATTTTTGGGACTGCTGGAACAACAAGGGGAATTAATGTAGAATATCTAGCATTTGATAACGATGAGATGAATCTAGATATTGACGCTTCTGCAAGAATAATAAGAGATTTTGAACCGGAACTAGTCTTATTTGGTGGCTCATTGTTTTTGTTCCCTCATCCTGTAAAAGAACTTGCTGATGTTGCGAAAGAAGTTGGAGCGAATATTGGTTATGATGCAGCACATGTAGCGGGATTAATTGGATCGGGATATTTCCAGGATCCCTTAAGAGAAGGGGCAGATGTAATGACAATGAGCACTCATAAAACACTTCCTGGGCCACAACACGGAGCTCTTGTATCGAATAGAGAAGATTTAATAGATAAACTAAGATCTTGTGCTTTCCCAGCTTTGCTTTCTAACCATCATCTTCACAATGTTGCTGGTTTAGCTATAGCTTTGGCAGAAATGCTAGAATATGGAAAGGAATATCATAAAAATGTAATTGAAAATGCACAGACCCTAGGACAGGCATTACACGATCAGGGTTTAAATGTTTTAATGGAACATAAGGGTTTTACGGAATCTCATCAAATTGTCGTCGATATCACTAACTTTCAAAGTTCCATTGGATTGGGCGGTGATATTGAAAAATTGTTAGAAAAAGCAAATATTATCCTTAATCGCAACGGAATACCGGCCGATTTAGCGGCAGGTAGACATTATGAAAATCCCGGAGGTTTAAGAATCGGAACATCTGAAATTACGAGACTTGGCATGAAGAAAGATGATATGATCGATATAGCGGAATTTTTTAGGAAGTTGTTGATAGAGAAAAAAGATCCAAAAAAAGTAAAGAAGGAAGTTACTGATTTTAAGAAGGAATTTCAAGAAATTCAATATTGCTTTCAGCCTTCTAATAAAGCATATGAATTTATGAGATTTTATTAATTTTCATTATCCTTTCTTTTTAAGGCTTTAATTTTATACTGAAACACAATCCTTCTTCTTTGCTATAGATCCAATAAATAACAATAAAACTTATCTTGTATGACGAATTTAGGCTATCATTCATATTTTGTGATCACTTAATTTATTCTGAAATATCATGGATATTAAAGTTCTTGAATCAACTGAACAAAGGTTGGTGTTCGTCGTAGAGGATATCTCAATCGAAATGGCAAATGCAATTAGAAGAATTATTTTATCTGAGATACCTGTTATGGCCGTAGATGAGGTTATTGTATTAAAGAATGATAGTCCTCTTTATGATGAGATTATATCTCATAGACTTGGTATGATTCCTTTAACTACAGACTTGGATTCCTATAAACTGCCGCAGGATTGCGAATGTGGCGGATTTGGGTGTCCCCTTTGCCAAGTTTCACTTACTTGCGAAGTTATAAACACCACAAATGCCCCAATAGAGGTTTATTCGGGTGATTTAAAATCAAATGACCCAAAAATAATACCTGTTGATTCAAAAATACCTATAGTAAAAATAGATAAGAATAATCAATTGATCCTTGAAGCTTATGCATTTTTGGGTAAATCTAAAGAACACGTTAAATGGCAGGCAATTTCTAATATTTTCTATAGATTCTATCCTGAAATAGAATTTGATAGTAATAAATGCGCGAAGTGTTCAGATAAATGCATAGTGTCGAGAATGTGTCCCGAGAAATTATATGATTTCTCAGATGGGAAAGTACCTAAACTATTAGAAGATTATTGGAAAACCTGCACATTATGTAAATCATGTGAAATGGATTGTATTGAGGAAGCTGTAAAAATAAGATTTAAAGATAATACGTATATTTTTTCCATTGAAAGTGACGGTGTTTTACCATTTAATACAATTCTTCAAAAGACGTTTGAAATCTTTCTAGAAAAAATTAATGAGTTTGTGGAAAGACTTGAAGCTCTTGAGTTAGAATCGTGAAATATCAAAAATTTATTATAACATTAAAAATTTACAATATTAATTAGAGTAAGAGTAGTACGTCCTAATGTCTCATAAAATCACAGGTCCAAGTAATTATTACGTGAGAAAATTAATTAGAGATTTGTGGAAAACCAAAATAAAGATATGGAGAAAAATCTCTAAAAAATTAAGTAGTCCTAGAAAAAATAAAGTTTCCCCAAATTTGTACCGAATTAACAAAAAAACTAAAGAAAACGATGTCATTGTAATACCTGGTAAAGTATTGGGAGTGGGGGAATTAAGTCATACTCTTACAATTGCTTGTTTAGAATGTTCAAATTCAGCAAGAAGAAAAATTGACTCTTCAGGAAGTAAGTTGATTTCTATTGAAGATTTATTACAACAAAACCCAAAAGGAAGCGGAGTAAAAATATTTTATTAAATTAAATGAAAAGAGTGTGTTACATCCATGGTGGTAGAATATAAATTAATTGATGCAACTAATAAGATTGTAGGACGATTTTGTAGTCAAATCGCAAAAAAAGCTTTATTAGGGGAGTATATTGTTATAATTAATGCCAAGGATGCTATTATAAGTGGAACCAAGAGAAATATTCATGAAAAATACTTAATAAGATTAAACGTATCAACTGCAACAAATCCTCTGAGAGGTCCGTTTCACGAAAGGAGACCTGATACATTCATGCGAAGAATTATAAAGCAGATGCTTCCAAGAAAGAAATTCCGCGGAAAAGAAGCCCTTAAAAGAGTACATGTATATGTTTCAGATATTCCTGAACGTTTTAAAATAAGATATCAAAAAATAGTCCCTATTGAAATTGATTATGCTGATAAACAACGTCTTTCTCATTACAATAGATATATAACTTTAGAAAATCTTTGTGTGCGTATAGGATGGAATAAAAAAGAAATCGAGGCGTAATAAAATCATGTCAATGAAAGTAGTACAAGCATCAGGTAAAAGAAAAAGTGCAATAGCCAGAGCGGTATTGAAACATCCCTCAAAAGGTCAAATTAAAGTTAACAGGGTTCCACTTCATCTCTATGAACCGGAAATAGCACGGTTGAGAATCCAAGAAGTCCTTGAAGTAGCGAATCATCCCAAACTAGAAAAGTGTGATATTTCCGTACGAGTTAAAGGCGGGGGTATAATGGGTCAAACTGATGCCGTTAGAATTGCAATTGCTAAATCAATTCAAAAATTTATAGGAACTAAGACAATTGAGCGAACATTTAGAGAATATGACGATTCTTTATTGAGTGGGGATTCTCGAAGAACTGAACCAAAGAAATTTGGTGGAAAAAAGGCTCGAGCTCGTAGACAGAAAAGCTTTAGATAATACTTATTTTAATTAGAGAATCTTGATCTGAGCACCTAATTTTTCCAAATCATCGAAAAAAGATGGATATGAATCCCTTACAATATCAATATTTCTAATTTTCGAACTTGAAATTGCATTTAATGCCGCAATTGTACATGCCATTGCAATCCTATGATCATCTTCATGGTTAAAAACTGCTCCTTTTAATTTATCACAATGGTATATCGTCAATCTATCATCTTCTTCTGAAACATTTACACCCATTTTAGTTAACTCTCTTGCCATTGAAGAAATTCGATCACTTTCTTTAAGTCGGAGGTGTTTAGATTTATCAAAAAGAACGGTTTTTCCTTTTGCAAAAGCACCTACAACCGATAATATAGGAAATAGATCAGGGATATCGTTACAATCAATTTCCATACCATTTAAAGGATGTGAAGATAAATCTCCGATTACAATTATCTGTTTCATAGCTTCATTAACTTCGATGTTTGCCCCCATTCTTTTTAAAATCTCGACTATTTTTTTATCCCCTTGGTGACTATTCATGCTCAGATTATTGATAATAATTTTTGAAGGGTCATTTGATAAAACTGCTGCCGCAATAATAAATGCTGATGAAGAGAAATCTCCAGGAATGTCATAAGATTGAGCCCTATAATGTTGTTCATTTGTTATATAAAAATTCCCCTTTTCAAAATTTTCTCGTATATGAATTCCAAATGTGTTTAATACATCCAAGGTAATTTTTACATATGGGGTAGAAACTAATGGGGTAGTTAACTGAATTTCAATAAAGTCTTTATCTTTACATGTTAACAGAGGGCAGACAACTAACAATGCAGTTATGAATTGAGAGCTAATATTTCCAGGGATTTTAACTTGATTACACAAAATCTTTTTGCGTTTAATCTTTACATTTTCCTCCGATAGAGCGTATTTTGCGCCCAAAATTTTTAAAGCATCGAGTAGTGGAATAATTGGTCTTTTTCGTTTTAAGAAGTCTCCCGTTAAAATAAGACCTCCCTTAATAAGAAGGCTTAAAGCACAAAAAATTCGAAGAGTCGTTCCAGAATTCCCACAGTCAAGAGGTTCCTTGGTGAAATTGAATGATTCTTTATCTCGTTTAACGATATAAGAGTTATTGCTTGATTTTATTATTTTAACGCCTATAGCTCTTAAATTTTTAATGGTTATCTCAGCATCACCTGTAGTTATTGGATTTTTAATAACAGAAATCCCTTCAGCGAGACTTGCAGCGATAAAGGCTCTATGTGAATAGCTTTTTGAACCTGATGCTATTATTTCACCCCTTAGGCTATTAATTAATGGGTATATTTCAGTATCCATTAAATAATAAATAGGAAAATAATAGATATAATATTAATTAAATAATATTGTTAAATTAACATTTAATAGATGTGATTCTTGTGGTTGATAATTCTTTAGGAACTCTTTTTAAAATAACATCTTTTGGGGAGAGTCATGGCGATCTAATAGGTATAATTGTAGATGGCACTCCCGCAGGATTTGAGTTAAATTTAGAATTTATCCAGAAACAATTGGATATGAGAAAACCTGGTCAATCACATCTCTCAACATCTCGTAAAGAGGAAGATAAAATTAAAGTATTATCCGGAATCTTCAATAATAAATCCACCGGGTCACCAATTTGCTTGATTATTAAAAATAAGGATGTAAATTCTTCTGAATATGAAGAATTTAAAAACTACCTACGACCATCACATATAGATTATACTGCGTTAAAGAAATATGGAGGTTTCTCTGACTATCGTGGATCAGGACGATTTTCCGGGAGAATTACTGCGGGATTTGTGATGGCTGGGGCAATCGCTAAACAGATATTACAAAAATTTAAGATAATGATATTTGCTTATACAAAAGGAGTAGGGGATGTTATTGATGAGAAAAGTTATGATAATATCAAGTTTGAGAATCTTTTAAAATTAAGGGAGAAATCTCTTGTTAGAGCTGTTAATAATGAAAAATCTAAATTAATGGAGCGTTTAGTAGAAGAGGTAAAAGCAGAAAAAGATTCGATTGGGGGGATAATTAGATGTATTATACGTGGGTTTCCTGTAGGGAAGGGTGGACCCATTTTTAATAGTCTTGAATCAAACATAAGCAAAGCAATTTTCTCAATTCCCGCAATAAAAGGAATAGAATTTGGGGCAGGATTTAGGGCTGCAAATATGAGAGGTTCGGAGCATAATGACCCGTGGATATTCGAAAAAGGTAAGATAAAAACAAGTAAAAATGATTCTGGAGGAATCATAGGTGGAATATCAACGGGTATGCCTATTGAGTTTTCAGTTGTGGTAAAACCTCCTGCTTCTATTGGTCTTCCTCAAAAAACAGTAAATATTGAAACCATGGAAAATATTGAAATTGAATTTTCTGGTCGTCATGACCCGTGTATAGTTCCTAGAGTAATTTCAGTAGTTGAAGCAATAGTAGCAGTTGTCTTGCTTGATTGCTTATTAATCGAAGGGTTTATTCCCAGAGTTTTTGAATTTAAATAAAATTCATTATAAAAAAAAATAATCATTATATGAGGATTCGTAATTTATTATGACAGGGTCGTTACAAGAACAATTTATAAAAAAAGTTATTGGGATAATAGATAGATGGTCTTTTGAACAATGTGCTTTTTGTGATGATGGCACTATGGTTTCAATTGAGGGAATGCTTGATTTTAGATGCACCAAATGTGGGGAAACCATGAATCCTATTAATTATCTAGGTGCATTAGCAAAAGTTGTTTATAGTTATAGAGAACAAGGAGAAAATCCTAAAGAATCAACAGGAGATTGAATCGTTCGACATAAAATCTGTTATTATTACAAATGTGTTACGGTATCCTAATTCGTAATATATCTAACTGATAAGGTTTTCAAAATGCTAGTTACAGCAATTAAGTTAGATACAGGGAGGACAGGTTGATATAAATTGTAAAAATTTTAGTTAAGTTATTAAAATTAAGAACATAAACTATTAAATAGCTTAAACTAAATTTTAATAGGGAAGATGAGATGAGCAGAAAAATCGATACTTCGGATCAATTCATCGAATTTTACAAGAAAAAGGGGGATTATTTAGTTTCTCTGTCGGAAAACCATTTCAAGAATATAGAATATCGAAAATGTCTTGAATTATTAAATGAAGCCTATGGTTTGTACATGAAAGGCAATTATACTGAATTTGCTGAAAGAACTAAACAAAAATTTATAGATATTAAAGAGAAATACTTTAAAAAGAATACAGGATAAATTAGTTAATTGAGCTTTGATTCTGTTTCTAATCTCTTTTCAATATCTTTAATATGAGATCCCTCCCAGAAGATTTTATTACAGTGTAAATTTGAGCATCTATAGAACTCCTCATAGTTAGTAAAAGAATCTTGTAAAATGTCGTTCATAATCTCGTTTTTATCTTGAATTTTAAGCAAATTCGAGTTGCAGATCGAACACTTTGCTTTTTCAACCTTAAATTCAAACTTCAAGTGTAATTCTTCTTTAAGTTGGCGTAAGTAATTATAAATCCCTTCCCCATGCAAGAATAAACTCCTTTCAGAATAAGTCTTATTTAGCATGCGATCTTTTGTAATAATAAACCTATTATTTTCCTTTGCGTATTCTATTAATTTTTCATCCGGTACGGGATCGGTCATGAAGACTTCTGTTAAATCATTAGCATATATAGTATCATATCCAAATATTCTTAGAAAACGGGCTAATTTACCTAACATTGAATCAACTAAAAATTTCAAATAACAGAGCCTACTATGTTTGAATCATAATTCTAGATGTAATATATTTATAATATGTAACAAATTATATAACAGAAATCGAATTTAAAAATAAAGTTAACAATTTCAAATGGAAACTAAAGAACTGATGGAAAAAGCAATCCGATTTCACGGTCACATTTGTTCCGGTTTAGCAATGGGTGTTTTAATCGCAAAATATGTGTTAGAACATGGTTTTAATTTTTCACCAAATGAAGAGGTGATTGCTGTTGTTGAGAATGATAACTGTAGTGTTGATTCACTTCAAGTATTAGTGGGTACAACATATGGTAAGGGAAATTTAATCCATCAAGACTATGGAAAACTCAATTATTACTTCTATAATAGAGAAACCAAAAAAGGAATAAAATTATCTGCCAAAAAAAGAGATCTTGAGGATGAAAAGTTATCAAAACATGAAAGAATTCAACAATTATTAAATTCTAAACCAGAAGATATTTTCAATATAAATGAAATTAAATATAATCCTCCAGGATTAGCACAAATAGAAGACTCTATTACATGTGAAATATGTAGTGAAGAAACTGCTAGTAGTAGGATTATGACTTATAATAATTCTGACATGTGTATTCCCTGTTATAAAGCACAGAGAAAATTATAAGAATAGCATTTAAATTTAATATTATAAATTCTAAATACAACGTCTGTTTCGATAATTAAATGCATTTTGATAACCAAATTTAAACCAATATGCGAGAAACAATAAATAGAGATACTTTAAAGGTATTACCGGGTGCAGGTCCATTTTACTTTGAAGGGAATAATATAGGTATATTAATGATACATGGGGGTGGCGGGGGTACATGTGCTGATCTTAAACCTTTAGCTGAAGAGTTACACAATACATTAGGATGCACAATTTCCGTACCTTTACTTCCAGGGTATGGTACTACTCCCGAAGACCTAAAAAATATTACAATCGATGAATGGAAAAAAAGAATCGATAGAGAGATAAGTCACCTATTTCAAAACTGTGATAAAATTATAGTTGGTGGGCATTCTATGGGTGGAGTTCTCACACTTATTTTTGCAAGTAATTACTCATTTGATGGAATTTTCACCATTTCAACACCCATCGGGATTAAAAGAATTGCTGCAAAATTCGTCCCTTTTTTTAAAATCTTTGTAAAATTTTATCCATTAGACTGGGGAAAGCTAAAAAATGAAACAAATGGCAAATGGGTGGGATACAAGAAAATCCCACTTAATGTAGCTACAAAAATTAAAACTTTACTGAAAATAATGAAGAGAATTTTGCCAAAAATACATTGTCCAGCTATACTCTTTCAAGGAAGACTAGATTTAGATATAAAGCCAAAAAGTATGGATGATATATTCAATAGGATTTGTTCAAAAAATAAAAGAAAGGTTTGGCTGGAGAATAACGGTCATCCGATATTGGATAGTCCAGATCATCACCGAATTTTTTCAGAACTAGTTAAGTTTATTAGTGAAATTTGAAATTGAACAATGTTTTTAAATTACTTTTTACATTAGATGAATAACTCATGATTAAGAATATCGAGAAAGGAAATACTTTAATTGTTAAAGGCCCTGCGAGAATAACGTTATTAGAAGGAGAAATAGAGGTTTTTGGAAAAATTATTCTTCCAGAGACAGGATCTTCAACAGGAGATACATCAGATTTTGAAGCCCAAAATATGTTAATAATACCTAGTGCTCAGCGTTATCCCCTCTATACCCACGAGAATTCAAAAATAGATATCTACATAAATAACGAGGAAAATCTAGAGTTAATTGAGGAAAACTCAATTTCAGATAAATGGATTGAAATTAAAGATGAAGTGTTAAAGGCTTTAAGGAAAGAAAAAGAGTTTCCACTCAAAATAATGGTATTAGGCATGAGTAGTGGGAAAACTACACTCATCAAATTTTTAGCAAACAGTTTTATAAAAGAAGGATTAAAAGGAGGATACCTTGATTCTGATCTTGGACAACAGATAATATATGTTCCTACGACAATTAACTTAGGTATCATAAAAGATTATATTGTTTCGAGTGAAGACATCAATTCTGAGATGACTTATTTTATCGGAGCAACATTTCCTAAAGGAGATTATAAATTTATCGTATCCTTCTCATGTAAGAAAATGATTGAGGAATTTGTAGGGGAAAATAAGGATATTGACTTTATATTGATAGATACTGATGGCTGGATAAAAACGGAAGCAGGGATTGTATACAAGAATTATTTTATTAAAACTGTGGATCCCGATGTTTTAATTGTATTTCATGATGAATCCATTGAAGAACTAAGCGAAATTGAGGAAGAAGCTACAACCCAAAATAAAAATAGAAAAATTTTCTTGATAGAAGGAGGAAATGAATATTTCTATGAAAAAGATAAAGAGGAGAGAAGGTTTATAAGACAGAGTCAGTTTTCCAAGAAATTTGAGGAGTTTCGGAAAATGACTATCCCGCTTAATGACATGAAGTTTATAAAAACAGAGTATGATAAAGAAAAAGAGGTTATTTTTGAAAAGGAAATAGATATTAATGAATTAGTAAATCTTCCCTATCATTATGTTATCATTGGCTTATTAACAGAAAATTCTAAATTAGTAGAAATTGGACTTCTTTTTACAATAAACACTGAGAAGAATTATATTTTACTTTATTCCAATTTGACATATAAACAGCAAATACAAGTAAAAAAAATTTTACTTGGGAGCCTTAGATTATCTACAAAAGGTAATCACCAAGGTTACTTATATTTATAATTAATTTTATGAAAACTTATCCCCAAAACCAAGTTTTTCTTGTTCTTTTTTATTATCCTTTGTAGATTGAGAATTTAGTAAGGTAAAAAATTAAAAAAGAAGGATGTGATAGAATTATTAAATTGAAACTTTTCATATCTGTATGATTCTTATGCAAGAAGATCTACTCACCAAATTTCTTGAATTAATGTCTTCGTCCATTACAGATTCGGATCTTGAGTTAATTAAATTGGGTAACTCTCTAGGATTAGATTTAGTTTCTTTTGACAAACTAAGAGCTTCTCAACAAGATAATTTTGTAGACAATATAAGGAAGAAAGCGTTAGAAAAAATGGGGAACAATCGTGATAATTTTCTTTCAAGAAATAACTCTTTTTACTCCGGAAGTATTGATTTCATGGTTTCTGATGAACCGGGGGGTAAAAGATTTTTTCTTTTAGAAACCAACGGAGGATCACATAGAGGTCTTTCAATTATAACTAAAAAACAGCAATCTTTGTTATATAATGGATATCTTGAAGCGATCTATCAAGCTATTAGTAGAAATGAAAGAAGAGATAATAAAGTTTTGATATTAATTGGTGTACCTGTAAATGATGCGTTAATTCACGAAAAAGTAATCATGATAGAATATTTCAGAAAAACTCTAAAATCAAAAGGATATAAGGTTAAAATATTCAATAAAGATAATTTTGATATTAATTTTAGAGCTGAAATCTTATTTTTAATAGCAGACTACAAACAACTATCTACTTCCCTCTCTTATTCTGCGAATTGGGTTAAATATAAAGGTGAAAACGTAAACCTTTTAATTGGAGATGGTATTGCAAGACGTATCAATAATGAAGCATTTACTATACAGCTAAAGGAAGATATTCTTAAAATTAAAACAATTATTGTGAATCCTATTTTCAGAGTAACCGACGATAAATCATTAACATATCTTGCGAGCTTTTTCTGTAAAGACATTTTGAAAAAGTATAATCTTAAATATCTGTTATTTACTAAAGCTTTTGACGAAAAAGATTTAATCAATAAGTTGAAATATCTCATTAAAAGATATAGAAAGTCTTTTATTATTAAACCTAGTGGTGGATCAGGAGGTGCTGGTGTATTTCCTGTATCTAAAGACGAAAAACCCACTAATTTTGAGAAGATTATTAGAGAAAGTGAGAAAGAATTCTTCACTAAATTCATGAAAGATCGAAATCCATATCCATACACTATACAAGAAAAAGCAAAATTTTCTTTAATTAACTGGAGGGGCGGAACTCATACATTTGATTTAAGGATCTACTTAGCTCAAAATAAAGAGAGAGTTATACCAATTGGGGGGCTAGCAAGAATTTCACGTGGTAATTTTACAGTTGGATTAGATAAACAAGAGTTTGTTGTTAATTTATCAGGATATGATGGTCAAATTGAAGTAGAACGTGGGATAGGTTTTTCAGAAAGCAACTGTAAACTCTTAAACTTGAGTGAAGAAGATTTTGTTAACATGTTTTGCATAGGATGTGTTATATTTGCTTACATAGTTAAAAATCATAAAAAAATCATAAATTTTTCTGAATGGGATAAAGTTATTGATTAACTCATGGTAGGCAAAGAAGATCTAAAGGACTTATTGAATTTAAGTAATAGGATTGGATTATTTGAAAAAATATTAAAAAAATTGAAGAAGTTTGCAGATTTAGAAAATGTAAACTATTATGAATTTAAAACATCTGAAGGAATAATTCCTATAATAATAATTGCAAAATCGTCGATCCCTGAAGAAATTAAGTATGTTAAAGTATTTGTTGGGGCTCAACATAATGAATACAATGGTCTATTTGGAATTATAGAATTTCTAAATTTACTTGAAAAGTCAATTCTCTCAATTAACGAGATTCTGAATAATAATCAGATTTTAATTTTAGCTCCTTTAATGAACCCCTATGGGTTTTTGAACCCAAGAAAAGATAATAAATCTGGATATTATCTTAAAGATGGGACAAATTTAAATCGATATTGGAGGAGAGCTTTCGCACCTGAATACACGAATGGTGAGGGTGATTTAGGTAATCATCCAATTCCAGAAAACACTAAAGTAATTAAGAAATTACTAGAGGAATTTTGGGGAAGAGAGGAAATACAAGTTTTTATAATAGACTTTCATGAAACTTCACTTCTTGAGAGATTTTTAGAGGAATTAAATAGAAGTTTAAAAAAAGATTCAACTACTTATAAATTTAATCATTGGCTTAAGGAAGGAATAGTGTATAATGTTATTAAATTATATAATTTGAAATTTACTAAAAAACCCCTATTTTACAGATGTAACCCTAAAGCCGATCATACTCATATAAACTTAACGGTAAAACAGCTTGACTTGGTCTGTGAAAAGCTCCAGGAGTATATTTCTAACAATAATGGAAAATTGCAATTCTATTTTTGTTATAGTAATCGGAGTAAAGAATTTTGTAAACGAATTGCTCAAAACACTTACAATAATCTGAAAAATATATTATGGGAAACTTACTTTCCGGCGTTTGATCATAGTTTTAATGATCATGGTTGCTTTGTTAATATGAATGACGTTATTAAAAGAAAAGGTGTTTATTCGATGGAATTAGAATCTCCAAAGCAATTTTTCAATATTTTTGATGAGATTGAAAAATCTAAAACAGATCTAGATTACTTTAATCAAAAAATTAGTGTAATGAATATGAATATTAAATTAGTGGTTGAGTCTATAAAGGAAATGGTAAAGTTCCACTAATATGATCATAGTTTTTGGATATTACTTGAGAGGCATCATAAATTTTGTTTCAGATTTTTCAAATTTGTCTAGACATTCCACATGATAGTAATAAGTATCAGAATTATTAGTAGTGAAGTTACCAGCACTCATATCTCCTAATGTAAACTGAAAAACATACTTTAAATTCTGATATTTGATATTCTTTCCACAAATTTCACATTTAAACATTCGATTCAATTCTTTACATTATTATGAAAATTCGATTTCAGAAGTTAGTTAAGAAGGGAATATTTAAACTCAACAAAATAACAAATATTGTTCTCCTTTACTCAGAATGTAAAAAATTAAGCGTTGCTCCTACAAGGATACATTCGTTTTTTTTCTGAGAATGACCCCCTTTCTTCAAAATTAGTAAATTTTCCTTAGGTGATTCTAAAGCTATTGAATTTTCTTTGAAATTGAAAAACCGGATTACTCTATCATTTTTACTATGGATTAGCATAACCCTTTGTGAACATCTATCCCATTCTTCAGGAGATAAATTATTTTTGGCATTTTTTATATTCAGATACGGAGAAAGTCTCTTATTTTCTTCATCAGTTGGGAATAATTTTACTCCTTTCATCAAATAACTTAAGGTAACTATCAGATTGAATTTTGGTAGGTTTTTTTTATAACATGACATTGATGAAATTGCAATAATCTTTTCTATATCCATATTTTGAAACCCGGCACATAATATAGTTAAAGCTCCTATACTAAATCCTATACAATTAATTCTTAAAGTTGAATAATCTCTATTAGATTTTACCCATTCGATTACTTTATTAAAATCTTCAATTCTCTTTAGAAAATTTCCCCTTTTCCCCGTATTTTTAGATTTACCTGTTCCTCGAGCATCATAAACTAAAATAACATATCCTTGAAATGCTAAAGGGTAATAGTAATATTGAAGAGCTTCTTTTGTGTCTGAAAAACCATGGCAAACAATAATTATTGAATTTCTAGACTTAATTTTCTCTTTGTTCTTGTGGTTTATTATAGTTCCTGCCAGGAATCCCTTTAAAACATTAATTTTTATTTCTTTTTCTTCTATATCATTAAGAGATAAACCTAGCCAGCGATCATACCAAAGATCTCTAATTGACCAATAAATTTCAAAAGGTGTATATACGATTAAAAATGTTGTTACCGATAACACGAAACAACGAGTAAATGCGACGGAGTTGCAAGGGATACCTAACCAAATATTCACTTGCCAAATGAACCAACTAAATAGAACATCAATAAAAATTAGAATAAAACGTTTGATAGTATTTGATATCAAGATTTTTTCACGATGGTTATCCATTCACTCAATAGAAATATAAGGTTAATAAATAGTAATTTAATCCACTTTATTATTTAAATTAAAGACTTAGAAGTTAATAGCTAATTTTGTGGTTATTCATTTATAGCTTTGCCTTATCCGGAGGACATTCAAAATCATGTCGTACTTTACAATCTCGTTTAGTAGAACTACCTTTACATGGAGCGCATTTTGCTTTTCTCATAATAGCCTCAATTTCATTTATCTCATAACCAAACTCTTCTTCCTCTGTCTCATCTACTAACATATCATCTTTAATCTTGTCGAGATCGTATTCAAGGTCATCATCTAGATTATCTTTCCAATCTTCTAAATCTAGTATCTCATCTCCATCCTCATCTACTTTTCCTTTTGGGATTTCAAGATCATCTTCTTCAACGGGAGCATTCTTTTTTTTAGCCATGTTTTTCACCAATATTAGACTTTCTTTTTTACTATTGAAATTTTTTTATATATAATCTTTGCTAAAATTTAATTTTATTATTTTTTAAGTATTTTATTCTAAAAAACTTTAGACTATCCTTTATGATCAGGAATTGATTATCAATATTGATCGCTTTAATGAAAACTAAAACTTATGATTTCGTCTATTTGTTTCAACAGAACTTCATTTTGGAGTATCTGGTTTAGAAACTTCTTAATTTCATTTAGATTTAGCTCGATTTCTTCAACTGAATAAAGATTATACTTTTCTAATTGAAATCGAGGCAACAGATACTTTATTTGAATTTTATCACTTACATTTTCTATATTCAAAAATTCTCTTAATTCATAGAAATCTTTATTTGAAGCCAAGTAAAGCATATCTAAATATAATAGACTAACTAAAGAATTAGTGATTTTGTTAGATGTTTGAATTAAACTCGTAATTTCATCTTGAAGCCCTTCTTTTAAAGACTGTATATCAACTGTTTTGAATTTATTGTCCGTCTGAATATCATATTGTAATTGAGAAAGAAAATGTAGAGATTTGCCAAAGTATGATAATATTGAAGGAAAGCTTTGGGGCATTGGTAGTCTTCTTATAAAGCTTCCGTTAAATCTCAAATAACCCCCAGCCATATGAAGAGAACTAAAAAGAGTTTTAAATATGATATCCATTAATATAGAGTTCATTATCGCTAAGAGGCTAAATAACTTATCCTTGTTGAACGTTTGGATTTTTACAAAATATAATCCAGTCACATTCGTATATATCCCGGGATCATAAACCCAAGTTAATTCTCTAGCTACTTCCCTGAAGATTAATTTTGGACTCATGATCTTTTGCCAATTATCTTCAAATTCCTTTTTATATTTAAAATAAGAAATGGGAATTGTTCTTTTAGCTATTTTGATTGGTTTATCAAACTTTATATGATATTTTCCTACGTTTCCTGTCCCTATCAATAATAAATCTTTTTTTGAAGTTGGATTATTACTTATATTATTAAGGTGTTTAGACCAGTTTATAAAACCATACGGCCTATATATTATTTTCAAATCACTGATCGCCTCTGAAAACGGTTTAAAATTCTTGTATAAATAATTTATTAAGTTAATTTGACCAGAAATAGGAATAACAAATGCTGGAATTTTTTTTATTAATTTTTGAGGTAAAAATTGTGATTTAATTTTACTATCATCGTTTAAATCATTCATTTTTTGGTATCTTTTTATTACAATCATATTACTATTATTTCGTAATGATTTTTTAAAAGTTATAATTATAGGATAAACCGCAGTTCGACTAAAGATTGGAAATGAGGAAATATTAATTATTTCTTTTAGTTCAGTATTGTTAAGGAGTAATTGCCGGATTTGAATACCATAATCTGCCGCTAAGAATTTATTCGTAGTTATCATTGATAAAAAACCCTCGTGTTCTTTTAATAATTCTAAAGCTCTCTCGATAAAAACTACAGAGAGATCAAATAACCGATAGGCTGATTTAAACCTCTTAGTTAATTCTTTTTTAAATTTCACGTTTTTAATCTTCTTATTTTCAACATAAGGAGGATTTCCTAAGATAATATCAAACTTTTTAGAATCAAATTCTAATAGAAAGTCTAAATTAAATAAATTGAATTGAATACCAAGAAAATGAATAATTTCATGGATTTCTTCAAGATGTACACTGATGTTAGTTAATTTAGGAAGTGTAAGATTAAGAGTATTTTCAGAATAAAGCCAATGACATAATCTCAACTTAGTAATTATATAAGCAGAATTCTCAATTTCAATCCCATGAAGATTATTTTGTATAATATTTTTTTTTATTTCAAAATCATCTAGTCCTGGGTTGAGAATTCTAAAAAATTTATAAATTATTTTAGCAATAGAGATTAAAAATCTCCCAGAACCGCAAGCAGGATCCAAAATTTTAATAGTAGTGAGTTTTTCAATTAATTGATTTCTTAAATTATTGTTTTTAGAGAGAAGATATTGTAAATCTGCGAAATATGAATCAACGGTGGAAGAGTTTGGCAAATTGAAAAATTCATTAAGATACATTTTGAGGACCTTTAAAACAATATAATTCACAAGAGGCTTTGGGGTATAAATAACTCCTAAACTCTTACTATTTGTTTTTCGGTTAACTTTTTCATTTTCAAAATCTAAAATAACCTTCTCAAGATAACTCAAAAACTCTTGAGGTGATAATTCATTCATGGGATATTAATTATTTATTGTAGAATTTTCAAATATTTTTGTTTTAAATTGCATTTCCTTATTAATAAAAATTATAGAAATAATAATAAATGTAAGGAGAAAATTTTTAGAACAAATTTATGAATTTATTGTTTAATGTGCAGAATTTGATTGAAAGAAACTTTTTAAAGGAGCTGATTGATAACCCTTATAGATTGTCTGATGTGGGATTTGAAGAGGTTATTAAAATTCTCAATAATGCCAAAAAAGTATTCAAAAATGAAAATTTGCTATTGGAATTCAATTTACAAAATTCAAAGAAAGAAGTTTATGTAATTGGAGATATTCATGGAAATTTAGAAACTTTACTAGCTTTATATAATATAATTGAATTAAACAATCCAGAATTAGTAATTTTTTTAGGAGATATTGTTGATCGAGGTGCTAAACAATTAGAATGTTTATTATTTATTTTATCTCTAAAAGTATTAGATCCCCATAGATATTATTTATTAAGAGGAAATCATGAAACTTCAGAAATGAATCAACATTATGGGTTTAGACAAGAATTTATAAATAAATACAAAGATCCCCATAGATTTGAGGAAATCTTAGCAGTTTATGACTCACTTCCTATTTGTGCTATTGTTAATAGTAAAATATTATGTCTTCATGGTGGTGTTCCTCAAGATATGGA
This sequence comes from Promethearchaeota archaeon, assembly GCA_019894875.1. The sequence goes on from JAGXNR010000002.1 coordinate 102,499, forward strand.
AATTCTTCAAAAAATAAAAGGAGTAAGAACTTCAAATTTAAGTAAAATATATGAATCAATTGCTCAAAGCTTTACTCAGATTATGTGGAATGATCCAAAAATGGGATTGCAGGGCTTTTCTACAAGTTTTAGAGGTTCAGGAATTAAATGTTTTGGGGAGGATGTTTTTGAGAATTTTCTAAAAGAAAACAATTTAAAATTACTTATTAGAGCACACGAATATTTCCCAGAGGGATATAGATGGTTCTTTCATAATCGACTCTTATCAATATTTTCCTCAGCAAATTATCGAGGAGGATTTTCACCAAATCCTGCATCCTATGCGGTGATTAGGAGAAATGAAATTACCCCAAAAATTATTAATCTAAACGAATGATTTCGACAAAAAATTTTATGAGATTTGCGATGCATCTGGTTTTATGAAGAGAAGATTATTCCCCCGAATGAAAATCTCATTGTACTTGGCCACTGGGCTACCATCCATGATTTCCGTACAATTCTCTAAGATTAAATTCATATATGCATCGATTTCTTTCAGTAAACCTCTATATTCTGTACCATCCTTTAACCTAAGCAAAATAACACTATTTTGAGCTTGTTGCAAGATAGAAAGAGGATTCTTTGACCGTTGTTGATTGTTATCTCTATTTGACATTTTTATACCTTTGTAAAAAAAATAATTATTATATTTATTGAAAAGATAATTTAAAGATAGATTTTTTTCAATTAAAACCTTTTTATCGATATGAAAAATAGTAAGTTTAAAATTCTTTGGTTTTTAAAGTGAGAAAAAATTTTAAGCTTTCAAACAAAAAAAAAGAGATTATTAACAGTTATGATTCTTCAGCTGAATTTTATGATAAAAGGTACCGAGCAATACAAGAAGAAAAATATCATATAGTTCTATACAAATGTCGTCTAATAGAGAAAAGAATTTTAGATATAGGCTGTGGTACTGGACTTTTAATTGAATATATCTTAAATTCTAAGGGAGATCATCATATTTTGAGAAGTAAATACATAGCAGTAGATATTTCATTGAAGATGATGTTAAAATTTAAAAAGAAATTATTAAACCTAAGAAATCAACCAAACGTGCTGTTTGTTTTATCAGACATAGATAATTTACCCTTTCGAAATAATTCTTTTAATGTAATTTTTTCACTTACTTCCTTTCAAAATTTACCCCATATTTTAAGTGGGGTTCGAGAATCACTTAGAGTGAGTGCTAATGAGAGTATTTTTAAATTTTCAATCCTAAGGAAAAAATTAAAACAGGAAGAAATAATTAATTTTTTGAAACCATTAGTTAAAGACTTTGAAGTAATAAATAAGAAAAATATTGAAGATGTTATTATTCAAGGAATTTTGATAAAATAATCTACTAGGCTTCTTTATATTTTATAAAAGTTCTCTATGATTTCCGCGGGATTACTTTCAACATTGAATTTCTTTCTAAAATAACTGCAAATATTTACAAGATCCCTTTCTAATAACGAATAGGCATTAGGATGATCTCGAGAAACCCATTGTACCCAATCTATAATCAGAATATTACCTTTTTCGTCTAAAACAACATTAAATTCACCTAAATCACCATGAATCATATCGACTTTTTGAAAAATTATTTTAATTTGTTTTATGATTCGATCAAAAATTTTCTGAGGATTCTTAATTTTTTTATAATAAACTAATTCTTTTCCTCTTAAATATGACATAATAATTACATGACGATTATAATCTATAGGTTTTGGAGTGTTTAACTTCAGCTTATAAATTTTTTCTAATGCTTCAAATTCTCTTCTAGCAGCAAGTCTATTGACATAAAGCCAAGAAATGTGACCTCGATCACCCAAAAGATCTCTAAATTTTTTAATACTTCTAAAACTTGTTCGTCCCATTCGAAAAAACTTAGCAGCATAGATGTTTTCATCATCATCTAAACAGCTATATACATCTGATTCTTTTCCCTTTCCAATTAAGGGTCCAAGTTGGCTAATCACATTTTTTTCTACTAGGGTGTGTAAAGCAAGCAAATCATAGGCCTTCGAGTTAAGTGTATAACCAATCTCAAACTTTGATGAATCTCTTGTAATCAAATCAAGCTTATGAACCTTATTTAAACGAAATAACGTTTCCTCCATTTTATATCTAGCATAAAATTTGATATTTTTAACAGTCACATATTCAGATCTCCTCATCCCTCTTTCTATTGCCATTAAAATTCTAAGATCTTCTTTTTCCATAGTTGGTAAGAGATTAGCAATTTCCACGATTGGTCAGCTAGAAAATAAATTTTCGATAGGTATTTAGAAAAGTTATTAATTTATACATGTTTGGGATTTCAAAAATTAAAACTGGGAGAAAATTAATTGATATGAAGAAAAGCATTTCACTTTTTAAGATATAAAAATTGGTTAACGTAGAACCATTTTGGAACAAAAAAAGATATATATCAAAATTTAAATAAAATAACAATCCGAGACAAATAATTAAACCAACAATAGAAAAAATGATTACTTGGTTTTCAATTTCAATTAATCCAATAATTAGATTAATCCCCAATATAATAATAGTTACTAACAACAAAATCTTAGAGGTATTTATCCATGATTTAAATGTGGCGCTTGTCACTTCTAGATTTAAATTTGATATCGGCCAAAATAAAGATGTACTCAAATTCAATAAAGAAATTATTGGTAGAATAATTACTCCTAATAGTGAAACGAAAAAAACTCTTATTGTTAAAAATCTACTAAATAGAAGAGTATTCCTTCCCTCTTCTTTTGCTGATTCCAGCATAATTTCAAGTTTCTTTTGAATTTCAACCGGAAAATTTTTCTTTGCTAATATAACCTGAATATTGAGTTCAGGGAAATTAGAAATTAACTCATTTAACTGTATATAACCTTTTTTGTATCTTTTCCTATTGCTTTTTGATCCACTCCATAAATAGATCAATTCTTTTTCTTCATCCAAAATCACACACATGTCATGTAATAGAAGTTCATGTTCTTCCTCTTTCCATTGAGACTTGGAATCATCAAAAATGAATGTTCTCAGCATTTTCCATCTAATTATCTTAACAAGGGGAAGTTTTTATTTTTTTCTATCTCTAACTGAGTAAATAAAAACCTACCACTATGATATGTCTAAAATCGTCGTTTTTAAGGCTGTTGATTATCAAGCCTGTTTTGTATTCCTTTCCAGATATTAATAATATACTCTTTGTAGGCTTTAATAATCTCTATATTAATAGACTTGAATCTTTTTTGGGTTTTCAAATATTCGGTAATTGGTTTCCGCTTTGATACCTCTAAATACCTTTTACTAGGCTTTGATAATGCAAATTTCCCGTCGATTACTTCATATAGAGGCCAGAAACCTGTTTCAGTTGCCAGCCTTCCGATTAAAATCGTGTCTTTAGGTTCATAACCCCATCCAGGTGGACAAGGTGATAAAATATGAATATATTTAGTGCCTTTTATTTCTTTAGCTCTCTTAAATTTCTCATATAAGTCGAGAGGGTAAGAAGCGTTCGCAGTAGCAACATACGGGATATTATGTGCTTCTAATATCTTCGGCATGTTTTTTTTATGAACCATTTTTCCTTTCGGAGTTGTTGTAGTTTGAACACCTATAGGTGTAGATCCACTTCTTTGAACTCCTGTATTCATATATGCTTCGTTATCATAACAAGCATAAATAAAATTAGTACCTCTTTCTGCAGCTCCACTTAAGGATTGGATTCCTATATCCGTCGTACCACCATCACCAGCAAAAGCAACCACATTGATATCATCGGATAATCCTTTTTCCTCAAGTGATGCTAATATCCCGGATGCGGAAGCACCTGTTGTCGCAAATGGGGTGTGATAAACAGAAACCTTGGTAGTACAAAATCCTTGCATTCCATGTAGAACAGTTAAGCAAGATGCAGGTACCGTTATGATTGTGTTGTTGCCTAAAGCTTTGAGTGCAATCCTATAAATTAACGCCATCCCACATCCCGAACATGCTCGAGTCCCGGGATAAATGAACTCCTCTTCAGGTAGATCCATAACATTAACCATTATTTTTCACTTCCTTTTAAAATAAGTTGATTCATCATAGTCACCTAATTCATCTAATCTTAGACCTAAAAATTCAGTTTTATTAGTAAATAACTCTTGTTTAAAATCCTTCAAAGCCTTATGAACACCTCCAATAATATGCTCAGTTTTCACATCTCTACCTCCTAAACCGACTATAAAACCTTTAATATTTGGTCTATTGTTTAAACCGTAAAGTGTAGCTTTTAATTCATAGGATAAAACCCCTTCGTACCCATATCCAATATCCCGATCAAATACAATAATACCCTCTTTATCCTTGAAAAATTCCCTCAAATCATCATGTGGAAAAGGTCTAAAGAGCTTAAGACTAACGATTCCTATCTTCAATCCTTCTGCTCTTAATTTTTTTAATGCTACTCTAGCTTGAGAGGCAACCGATCCCATAGCGAAGATTATGATACTAGCCTCCTCAGTTTGAACTGTTTTATAAATGCCATTTCCATAAGATCTACCGAATTTTTGAGCAAATTCATTATGAACTTCCTTAATGATATTAATTGAATTCTCTAAAGACTTTTGAAGAGCATATCTATATTCATAATAACCTGGAGCTGTCCCCTCTAAACGTTTAACAACATTAGGAGTAGTCACTGGATCAATTCCTTTTACTTGGGATATATCAGATAAATTAATATGATGGTTGAGAGGGGGTAAAAATTCATCAACTTCTTCTTGCTTTTCTATCTTTACGGGCATTGCTGTGTGTGAAAGGATATAACCATCGAATGCACAAGCTACAGGAAGGTATACCCTTGGATCCTCAGCAATTTTAAAAGCTTGGAGATTTGTATCATAGATTTCTTGATTATCTTCACAAAATAATTGAATCCATCCAACATCTCTAATTGTTATAAAGTCTTGATGGTCTGTCCAAACCGACCATGGCGCCCCTAAACTTCTAGTTGCTAAATTGAGGATGATTGGTAACCTATTCCCTGATGCCCAAGGTAACATTTCATACATCAATTCTAGACCATGAGAAGAGGTTGCTGTAGCTACTCTTGAGCCTGTAGCAGAAGCCGCACATAAAACGGCCATTGCACTATGCTCAGATTCAACTTTTACAAACCTTGCATTTAATTTACCTTCTGCGATAAATTCTGCAACTTTTTCAACTATTGGACTTTGAGGTGTGATTGGGTATGCGGAAACAACTCCGACCTTCGCTTGTCTAAACGCGTGTGCTGCAGCGTGGTTTCCTGTTAAAATCATCATATTATTATCTCCTGTTGATTCATCGCTCTTAATAGCTGTCACTCATTTTTCACCTCTTCCATCGATATAGCTTTAGTTGGACATTCTTGCATACATATTCCACATCCTTTACAATAATTGAAATCAATGTTAGGGGGTATAGTTCTAGTTATAACGGCTTCTGGACAATATAACCAACAATTAAAACAGGTTTTTTTTCCAGATTTAACAGGAATACACTTCTCTAAATTTATTACAGGTTTTTTAGAGCTCCAAGTTCCAGTTTGACCTGCTTCACCTATTACGGGTTTTTGAACGGATCCTAAAATTCTTTGATAATCTTTTTTTGAGTCTGTCATTTTTTTGATAAAAATTAGATTCTTCTATTAAACCTAAAGTGGTTAAATTTTTAATTCTTACCATTTACAAATATAGTAGTTTGGGGAGGTTTTCTATTTTTTCTAAAGGAAATTAAATAATATATGGCTACTCTGTGATGATAGTTTCTTTTAAATAAGAAATAAATAGTTGATACTACATTAGTCTATTAAATATGTGAAATGTAGTTTTGGAGTTCAGTAGAGAAGCTTAGATTATATGTGTTTATCATAATAATAAAATAATAAATGGTAAATCTTGGGATTGAAGTGGACTTTTCTAAAGAGATTTTTCGAGAAATATCGAATAATATAAATGATTTAGTCTTTATTTTAAAACCTGACTTTAAAATTGAATTTATTAACGAAAAAGTACATATAAAACTGTTAGGATATTCAAATGAAGATTTAATTAGTAAGGAGATTAGTAATTTCATCGATGCTAATGATTTTAGAAAACTAAAAGAAAATACTTACAATATTGGGCATATCGGTGAAAATTCAATTGAGATCCAAATCTATCATAAAGATGGTAAGAAATTTTGGTTTGAGGGAAAGAATAAACTTTTAATTAATAAGAATGGAGATAAGAGAATTCTCTTTATTTTAAAAGATATTTCGGAAAGAAAACAAACAGAATTAATTGTTAAAGAATCAAAGGAAAGATACCATAGCATAATTAAAACTATTAATGAAGGATATTATGAGGTTGATTTAAAAGGTAATTTCACTTTCGTTAGTGATACGTTATGTAGATTTTTGGGATACACGCAAGATGAATTGTTAAGTCAAAGTTATCAAAACGTGACTGATAAGAAGGTAAACAAATTAGTATTTAAAACATTTAACAAAGTCTTTAAAACCGAAATTCAGAAAAATCTATTTCATTTTCAAGTTATTAGAAAAAATGGGGAAAAGGCATTTTTTGAAACCTCAGTTTACCTGAAATATAATATGAAGGGTAAAAAAATAGGATTTTACGGTATAGTAAGAGATATTACTACAAGGAAAAAAGAGGAGGACCTAGAAAAGAAATTTAGAATTGAACTAGCACAAACGGTAAGACTAAGAACAAAAGAACTAGAAGAATCTGAAGAGAGATATAGTAATCTCTTTCAGCATTCGAATGATGGTATATTTTTCCACGATTTAGAAGGGAAGATTATTGATGTAAACCAAAAAGTGTTAGAGCAATTTGGATATTCTAAATCTGAAATTTTATCTCTTAATATTGCTCAACTGCATCCAATTAGTGAACTTGTGGAATCGAAAAATGCTTTTGACAAAATTGCGAAAAATGGTTTTGTAAGATTTGAAATTAACTTTAAAAAGAAAAATGGTGATGTTTTTCCAGCTGAAGTATCTTCTAGTCTATTTACTATAGGAGGAGAGAAATTTATCCAAGGAGTTGTTCGGGATATAACTAATCGAAAGAATTCTGAATCAAAACTAAAGCTCTCTGAAGAAAAATATCGTAATATGGTTAATAATTTAGATTTAGGATTTTACCAAGTAGACTGGCAAGGAAATATATTAGATTATAATCCTGCATTTAATCTTTTACTAGGATTTGAGCCAAATGAAGATATTTTAAAGATTAATGTAAAGGAATTTTGGCAAAATCCTGCTGAGCGTGATATTTATTTAAATTCACTAAAAGAAGAGGGCTCTATTAAAAATTATATTACTCACTCAAAGAAAAAAAATGGTCAAAAAATAGTATTACAATTAAACTCCCATTTAATAAAGAATGATGATGGAGAACCAATTAAGATTCAAGGATTAATCTCAGATATCACTAAAAAATTCGAATTAGAGCAAAAAGTGAAAGTATCTGAAAATAAATACCGAAATCTAATTGAATCTGTACCATTTTCAATAGCTCTTATTGATCAAAAGGGAATTGTTATTTATTGTAATCCCGCAACACAGAGGTTGTTAGGATATAATGAAGAAGAATTAATAGGTAATGAATTTAGGAAGCTTCCAGCGATCAATCCAAAGTATCTTCCAATGATGCTTGAACGGTTTAAAAAAGTTATCGTTGGTGAGTTATTACCGCCATTTGATGTGGAATTATATAAAAAAGACGGCAATTTAATTTGGATAAGCTATCAAACATCTTTAGTCAAACTTGATGACGATCTCTTGGTTCAAGCAGTCCTTAATGAAATTACGGAACGTAAAAAGGCTGATCTTCTTATACAAGAAGAAATTCAAAAATTAAAAGAATTAGATCAAATCAGGAAAGATCTAATTTCAAGGGTTTCGCATGAATTGAAAACTCCACTTGTTTCTGTATGTGGAGCATCTGAACTACTTTTGGAATTATTTAGAGGTGAGTTAGAAACAGATACTATCGAATTAATTGAAATGATTGAAAAAGGGGGTACAAGATTAAATCAATTGGTTGATAATTTACTCGATATAACTCGAATTGAATATAATAAATTTGAATTAGAGAAAAATACCTTCAATTTAAGTGAAATTATAAAAGAATGTGCAAAAGAGATGAACTATTTACTAAAGAAACGGAAACTTGAATTAATTCTCGAAGTTCCAGACGAATTATACATAAAAATCGACAAAATCAGAATTGAACAGGTAATTTTAAATCTTTTATCTAATGCAATTAAAAATACACCCCCTAATGGAAAAATATCGATAAATTTGTATGTAAAAAGAGATTGGGCAGAATTCACGATAAAAGATACAGGCATAGGTTTGACTCGAGAGGAAATGAATAGACTTTTTACTAGGTTTGGTAAGATCGAAAGATATCGAGAAGGTCTAGAATATATTGATATCCAAGGTTCTGGCTTGGGATTATATATTTCCAAGGAAATTTTAGATTTACATGAAGGTCATATTTGGGCAGAATCTGCAGGGAGAGACAAGGGGTGCACGTTTACAATAAAGTTACCAATTAATTAATTGATTATTAGGTTTTATTAAATTTTAATATTTTTGCTAAGTTATATCCTCTTTCTATTAATTCAAAATTTAATTTTCCTATTTTTTCCCCCAATCGTTTTAATACAACTTTTTTTAAATAATCTAATTTTAATTCTGGCATTGCTTTTGAAAGTAATCCTAAGATTGGAGTATTAATTACTGGATTGCCATCGATTGTTAATCCTTTCTCGATTGCTAATTTACTTATATCTCCTATGATTATTTTCGTTTTTTCACTAAGTTTATATTTATTTACAAATAATACAGGTTCTCTTTCAGAGTTAATGATAAAAAGCCCATCTTTTTTAAGAGAAGAAGCTAATTCTTGACTTAAAACTGATTCATCAAATATAATTAATACTTCTGGATTCTCTATTTGTGCTCTATCCCAGATCTTATTTAGACGAGAAAGTTTTGCGTATGCTTGAACGGGAGCGCCTCTCCTTTCAGCGCCAAATGAAGGATATGCGTGTACATCAACAAAACTACCGCTTAAATAAGCAGCTTCTGCAATAAGTTCTGCACAAGTAACTACCCCCATTCCTCCTCTACCCAAGAGAGTAATATTAATTACCTCAGTTTCGTTAATATTCATCATTAAGAAAAGATTCTAACTGTTTGATTCGTATATTTAAGATTAAGGAGTTATCGATAG